>JAYTCW010000189.1:0-22608 GCA_043736295.1 Planctomycetota bacterium
AAACTCCTCGACATCGTCGAATCGAACCAAATCTCGTTCCTCGAAATCGGCCAGACGCGCCTCACCAGCTTGCAACAGGTCAAGAACCCGGAGATTCAAGCCCGGCTCCAGAAGCTGATCACGGCCAATGCCCCCGCCGACCGGTCGAAGGTGCTGGAGGAGTACCAATCCGCTCTGACGCACGAGCACGACCCGCTGCGGGGGCGGGAGTTGTTTGCGAAGAACTGTGCCCAGTGCCACAAGATTGGCGACCTCGGCGTGGATGTGGCTCCCAACATCTCCGACTCGCGGGTCAAGACGCAGGCTCAACTGCTGGTCGACATCCTCGACCCCAACCGGGCCATCGACAACAACTATTTTAGTTACACACTGGTCGACACCGCCGGGACCGTGGCCACCGGGATCGTCTCGTCCGAGACCAGCAGCAGCGTGACGATGAAGCAACCCGAAGGGAAGACGATCACCGTCCTCCGCTCCGAGATCGATCAGCTCAAACCCAACGGCGTCTCGCTGATGCCCGTCGGGTTCGAGAAGCAACTCACCGTGGCCCAAATGGCCGACGTGATCTCGTTCATCAAGAACTGGCGGTATCTCGACGGGCAGGTGCCGAAAGAGGTGATTAAGTAGGAGGCCAGCGGGGCCGCTGACATTCAATCCACGCCGGACGCTCGCCGGACAGCCTCTTGGTGCCCCGCGTGAAGTATCTCGCGAAACGAAGTGTCACCATGTCGAACGCGGAACCTGCTCCTCCTCCAGAGAAACAGCCACGCCATCCGAATGCGGGGTTCCAGGCTTTCGCCACAGTGGTCGTCCTTGGGATCGGGTCATTGGTGCTGTCCGTCCTGTTTCTTGCTCCGAGTGTTGAAGAGAGCCGGGATGAGTACCGATATTCGCAGGTCCGGCACGACTGCCGCCAATTGACCTCGGAATTGCAGGCTCAGCCGCCTTTGGATCGCCTCGGTGGACGCAAGGAAGTGCAGCGACTCGATGATCAGACGGTCGTGGTCGAACTCGCCAAGCTCGATACATGGGGCACGCCTTACCGAGTGGTCCTCTACGGGCCGGAGTATCAGGTCGTGCGGGTCTTCTCGTGTGGCCTCGATCAATCCTCTCATTCCGCAGGGCTGGATTACGATGACATGAGCCTGGACTTGGCAGAGACTTACCTGGATCGCGTCGCCCATCATCGAAAGCGGCAATGGTTCATCACCCTCGCGGGCTGGCTGGCAACGTGGGCCTTTTTCGGTTGGGGGTGGATGATTCGTGACCGACGCGGGAGGTCACACGAAGCTCGACCGCTCTTGAAATCGTGACAGGTCCTGTATTGGTCCGAAACAATAGTGGCCTTTCGCGGAGAAAAAGCAGACGAATCGGGGAGTTGTTTTGGACTAGCTCTGAATTGGTCAGCGCCACATGTGGCCGTAAGTGAGGAAGAACACCAAGCTGGCGGTATGACGATTTCTCGGTCACATTGGCTTCGCTGTTTGACCCGTTTCCCTTCGCGGGGGTACACTCCACCCACTCGTCCGGCAACGCATCGGTTCCTTCAGTTTTCGGAAACACTCTCCTGTGGCGGTTTTGCAAGTCATTCGCGGTCTGACCAGCACTCCGACATACCCGGTCACGCGGGAGTGTACGATTATGGGGCGGCATCCCGACTGCCAACTGGTCCTCGACAATGCCGCGATCAGCCGCCAGCACGCCCAGATTTTGGAGAGCCACGGCTCGTACTTCCTCGAAGATATGCGCAGCCGCAACGGGACCTACCTCAACGACGAACTCATTGAGGGTCGACAGGAGCTGAAAGATGGGGATGTGATTCGCATCTGCGATTCGGCGATTCGCATTGATCTCCACGCCTCCGCCTCGAATATCAACATCCCGATCCAGGGGGGCAGTGAACCATTGGGGGCCGATGGCCCGACTGGAGTCGAGTTCGATTCCATCGACGAGAGCCGCATCTTTATCCTGCCGGACTCTTTCGTCGAGCCGGAGTTCGAGTCGGCCTCAGCGGTGCGGCGCAAAGCCGAACTCCCGCGCCCCAACGACTCGCGGACGATTGCCCGCCCCGAGGTCAAGCTGCGCGGCATTTTAGAGATCACTCGCGCGCTGGGGGGGCAGTTGGAGGTCGATGCCGTCCTGCCGAAGCTGCTGGCGACGCTATTCAATATCTTCCCGCTGGCCGACCAGGGGTTTGTGCTACTCAAGGATTCGGACTCGGACAAGCTGAAGGTGAAAGCGACCCAGGCTCGCGGCGGTCGGCAGGCCGATGCCGTCGCCGTCAGCATGACCGTGGTGCGGTATGTGATGCAGACGGCAGAGTCCATTCTTAGTGCGAACATCACGGATGATACCCGATTTAAGTCGAGTACGAGCTTAGCCCGCATGGGCGTTCGTTCGATGATGTGTGTGCCTCTTCTGAATGAGGAGGAAGAACCGCTCGGCGTGATTCAGATTGTCAGCCGCAGCGAAACCCAATCGTTCGACGAGGACGACCTCGATCTGTTGGAAAGCCTGGCCATGCAAGCCAGTCTGACCATTCAGAATGCCCGTCTGCATGAAGAGGCACTCGACCGCCGGGCCATCGAACGCGACATGGAATTCGCGACACAGGTCCAGCTGGGCTTCCTCCCCAAGTCACGCCCCAAGTTGAAGGGGTACATCTTCGGCGACTATTACGAGGCGGCGCTGAGTGTCGGGGGAGACTACTTCGACTACATCCCCCTGCCGGATGGTCGACTGGCGATTACGATCGGGGATGTGGCCGGCAAGGGGATGCCCGCGGCGCTGCTGATGGCCCGGTTGTATTCGTCGACTCGGCTACAGCTACTGACCTCACCCAATCCGGCCACGGCGATCAGTCGGCTGAATGCGGAGATTGCCTCCAGCGGACTAGGGCATCGTTTCATCACGTTTTTGTGCATGGTGCTGAACCCCAAGACACATCAGCTGAGTGTGGTGAACGCGGGGCATCTGACACCGATTTTGCGTTCGATTGATGGCACGATCAGCACCTTCGGGCGTGAGCAGGCGAGTCTGCCACTGGGGATCGTGCCCGATCTAGTCTATGAAGAGATGTCGATTCAGATTGCGGTGGGGGACCGGATCGTGGCCTTCACCGACGGCGCGACCGAGGCGATGAACTCGGGGAAGAATATCTACGGGCGACCCCGATTAGAGTCGCTGGTGGCCGACTCCTCCGACACGGTTGATGTGTTGCTGCAAAAGATCACTTCCGAGGTCGAGTCGTTCATCTCTGACATCGCAACGCGGGATGATCTGTGCCTGATTGGGATTCACCGGAGTGAGTGACGCCCCCGAAAAGCAACCCCCGAAAAATCTGACGCCCAACGGCGTGCTGGGCGACGACGGTCTGATCGCCAAACGCATGCCCGGCTACGAAAGCCGACCGCAACAGCTGTCGATGGCCCACGCCGTTGCCAAGGCAGTGATGTCCCAGCAGCATCTGGTCGTCGAAGCCGGAACCGGGGTCGGCAAGAGCTTCGCCTACCTCGTCCCGGCCATCCTCGCAGCCACTCAGTCCCGCAAGGCCAACGGAGAACGCCACCGTATCGTCATCAGCACGCACACCATCGCCCTCCAAGAGCAGCTGATCTCCAAGGACATCCCGTTCTTGAATGCGATCCTGCCGGTCGAGTTCTCGGCAGTACTGGTCAAGGGGCGGTCCAACTACATCAGCCTGCGCCGCATGCAGGGTGCCATGGAGCGCGGCGGCTCGCAATTCGACAGTGAGGCACATTCGCAACTCAAGCAAATTGGCAAGTGGGCCAAAGAGACTGGAGATGGGAGCCTTGCCGACCTCAGCTTTCGACCGCTGACCGAGGTCTGGGACGAGGTTCAAAGCGAGCACGGCAACTGCCTGGGCAAGCGCTGCTCGACCTACAACGACTGCTTGTACTACCGGGCGAGACGGCGAGTCTGGAACGCGGACATCCTGGTGGTGAACCATGCGATGTTCTTCTCCGACCTCGCCCTGCGGCGCGATGGGGCCAGCGTGCTGCCCGACTATGACGTGGCGATCTTTGACGAGGCTCACACCGTCGAAGAAGTGGCCAGTTCGCACATGGGGGTCTCGCTGACTAATGCCCAGTTGATCTACAACTACAACAAGCTCTACAACGACAAAACGCAGAAGGGGATTCTGCTTCATCACCAATTGCAGGACGCTCAGAAGCTGGTGCAGCGGCTGCGGTATGTGACGCATGACTTCTTTGATCGGGTTCAGGACTGGCGTGACCAGTTCGCGAATTCCAATGGCCGAGTCCGGACTCCACTGCCGATCGAGGACACGGTCTCGCCCGAGTTAAACGAGCTGGCGCGGATCATCCGCAACTATGCCGAGACCCTCTCCTCGGAAGAGCAAAAGGTCGAGTTGCGGGCCTCCGCCGATCGGATGAATGGGTTGTCGGTGACGCTGCGGACCTGGCTCAAGCAGGAACTCGAAGACGCGGTGTACTGGATCGAAACGACCGGGCGCGATCGCGGCATCAAGCTGATGAGTTCGCCGATCGATGTCGGCCCGGTGCTGCGGGACGAGTTGTTTGCCAAGGTGCCAACGGTCATCCTCACGAGTGCTACGCTGTCGGTGGGGCAGGACGACTTTGGCTACTTGCGGACGCGGTTGGGGCTGACGCAGTCGGACGAATTAAAACTCGGCAGCCCGTTCAACTTCCGCGAACAAGTGCGGCTGGTGCTCGCCGACCGGATGCCTGATCCCTCCACGGAGTCGGCCAAGTACGACGAGGCGCTGATCCCCCGTATCCAGAAACATGTCCTCGAAACCCAAGGCCGGGCGTTTGTGCTGTTCACCAGCTACCGCTCTCTCAAGCAGTGTGCCGACCGGCTCACCCGCTGGTTCGTGCAACAGAACATGACGCTCCTCTGCCAGGGGGACGGCACGAACCGCACCCAGCTGCTCGACCGGTTTAAGAAGGAAGAGCGGGCGGTCCTCTTCGGAACGGAGAGTTTCTGGCAGGGGGTGGATGTCCCCGGCGATGCCCTGCAAAACGTGATCATTACCAAGCTGCCGTTCAGCGTGCCGGACCATCCGCTGTTGGAGGCCCGCGTCGAGCGGATCAAAGAGAACGGCGGCAATCCGTTCATGGATTACCAAGTCCCCGAGGCAGCCATCAAGCTCCGCCAGGGTTTCGGTCGCCTGATCCGTACCGCCACCGACCACGGCCAGGTCGTGATCCTCGACCCCCGCATCCGCACCAAGCGTTACGGGAAACTATTCCTCGACAGCCTGCCAAGTTGCCGGGTCGTGATCGACTGCGGGGAGTGACCCAGAGCAATCACCTATTCGAATATGGGATGAGTCGCGTGGGCTTTAGCCCACGCGAACTGAAAGTAGTCCGACGATCGCGTGGGCTAAAGCCCACGCTACTGAAAAGTGATCGACTGCGGAGAGTGACTCCCGTTCAAGAACAATCGACAGAGCCTAATACTTCGGGAGCCGGAGTCTCTCGGAAAACGGGAGGTCGGGGATCAGTGATTCAGTGAGCGGCGGTGCGGGCGGGGGCGGGAAACGGCGGGCCTCCCAGGGAATGCCGATCACAGTGATGGAGAGCGGTTTGTTTTTCTGTCCTTCCTCGTAGGCCGGGGCGTATCCATACCCGCGATCTACTTCGAGTTCGACGGGCTGATAACCCCGTTTCGTTTTGAGCGAGTTGACCAGCTCCGCGAAATTTCCGATCTTGACTCCATCCACGCTCAGGATCAGATCACCCGCTTGCAGTCCAGCGACATCGGCGGGGCTGCCTGCTTGAATACTCGAAACGTGGCACCCTTGACCGCTGTCGAATTGCGATCCCACGACACCGATAAACACCTCTGCTCGCGCCATCACCACCAGGTCGGGAAACCCCACTCGCATTCGCTGCTGGGCGAGTTCGTCGATCCCATTGTTCTCGATCACGAAGACCGTCAAAGACCCCAGATGCGAGAGCCGCTGAATGTGCCACAGGTCCGCCTCGGTCCCCTTCCAGCT
Organism: Planctomycetota bacterium; assembly: GCA_043736295.1. Lineage (GTDB taxonomy): Bacteria > Planctomycetota > Planctomycetia > Planctomycetales > Planctomycetaceae > TH-plancto1. The sequence goes on from JAYTCW010000189.1 coordinate 6,011, forward strand.
GCGAGGCAGAATGATCTGCGAGATGCGTACTGGTGGCTCATTCGGGATCGGTTGCCCCATCTGAATCAAGAGTTCCATCTCGTCCTCATCCAAGACGGATTCGATGATGGCATTCAACCGGCGGAGGGCCTTCACCGCCCGTTGCTCTCGCAGGCGGTGATGAGCCGACAAGATGCGGGCCACAGCGGGTTGGTACGGCCCCAGCGTCAGCCGCAAGGTTTCCAGCTGGCGTTCCAGTGGGTCCGCCTGCGGCAGGGGAGCTGTCACCCAGATTTGCTCCAGGATCTGGAGGATGCGTTGCCCGGCATCTAGGGGGACAGATTCCAACGAGGCGATGAGCGGCTCAAACGCGGGTGGCCCGAGGGAGATCAACTCCTTCTCAGCGGTTTGCCGCTGGGTGAACTCCCCCGAGGAAAGGTCGGTCACCGCCCGTTGAATCTCCGCAGGAATCGCCACAACGGTCGATTCGGCAGTGAGCTGAAGTCCAGAGAGCAGGGCCACCAAAAGCAGCGCGCACGTGAGCCGACCGATGCCAAGCAGCGGGACGATTCGCTTCGGTGGGTGGTCATCCGTGTTCAGAGATCGTTCCTTGCAGAGATGAGCAGGCCGCTCTACTTCTTCTCTTCCGCAGGCTTGGCAGGTTCCGCTGGCTTCGCCGGTTCGGCGGGCTTGTTTTCCAAACCGGCGATGACCTGTAACTCCGGCATCGCGGTCTTCAGTGCAGCTACTCCTTCCGGAGTAACCTTCGACTCAAACACGAACAGTCGCTTGAGCTTCTTCAGCCCATGCAGATGGACCAGCCCCGCATCAGTCACCTGGGTGCCGTAGAGATTGAGGTAGGTCAGGTTCTCCAGCCCCTTCAGATGCTCCAGCCCCGCGTCGCCAATGGCGGTCTTCTCCAGATGCAACTTCTCGACCGTCTTCATATCACGAATCGCAGCCAGCCCGGCATCGGTGATCTTCGTGCGTGCCAGATTCAGCCACACCACGTTGGCCAGCTTCCCGACTTGGGGCAGGGCCTCGTCAGTCACCTCTTTATCGGCCAGGTGCAGAGTTACATCCAGATGCCCATCGTTCTGGGCAATCGCCATCACGTTGCCGCCGAGGGCCTTGATGGCGGCGACCGCTTCGGGATTCGGAGGAGGAGGAGCGGCGGCTTCTTCGGCCTGCAACGCTTGCACAGCCAATAACACGATCAGAACCGATTTCCACAGCTGCATGGCAATCTCTCCCAGGGTGCGAGTCGTCTGACTCCGGCTGAGTGCGTCTCGTCCGGATCCTGCGAAGAGAGTATAGCAGGTCGCGTGGTGGGCAGGGGAAGAGAAGATGCGTGAGCCGCCGTCGGTGTGTGCATCAGCATTGTTGGCAGCGGCGTGCTTCTGCTCCCTCTCCCCACTGGCGACGTGGCTTTCGGTGAGGACGTGGCTGTGGGGAGAGGGCCGGGGTGAGGGGCTTGGAACGAGCGATATGGCCCCCTCACCCCAACCCTGGCCTGATGAAACGATCGAACTCTGGGTAGATTGGAATGAGGGGGAAGTGCGGCGTCTGTTGCGCCGCCGCGAGCCGACTCGGCGAGCCGGAAGGCGTCAGCCTCCGGACCCTGCCTGTGGGCGTCGCTCAGTCCGGGGGCGGGCGTTCCGCCCGGCTCGCCTGCGTGTGAGTGGGGAGCGAGAAGTGCTTGCCAGACGGGCTGCTCAGACGATCACACTCCACCGCGATGAGAACGCCGTTTCATCAGGCCCGGGGTTGGGGTGAGGGGGCTTGGAGCGAGCGATATAGCCCCCTCACCCCCACGGTGGAGTCCACTCCGAATGCAATATCGATTGTGGAGGAGAGGGGGCAGAATCGCACGGCTGCCGACTTTTGTGATGCACTCACACACCGTCGCAGAACGGAATTCATTCCATTCTTGCTGATCAGAACGGAATGAATTCCGTTCTGCGGTCGGCTCCAGACGCCACTACTTCGGGTTGGTCGAATTGCTCCGCTTCTGCATGGCTTCTTTGCCGAGCATGACATCGGTGAACCCCTTCAAGTCGGTCCACAGCGTGCCTTCTCCGGCGTAGAACAGATCGAGCTGGATGTCCTCTGGCAGGCCGGTCGCGAAGACCCATTGGTTATACGCTTTGCCCGAGCCGAAGGCGTCGACGGCCAGCTTGAACAGCTCCGACTTGGCTTCGGCACTCTGTTGCTTGACGCTGGCGGTGGCCTTGCCGAGGGTCACTGTGGCTTGGGCGTCGAGTTCGGCGGTCTCGCGGGCCACGGCGGCCACTTGCTTGGCGGTTCCGGCCTTGGTCTCTTCGGCTTCCTTGGCCCCTTCAGCGACAGCTTCGGCCACGAGCTTCATCGTCTCGGCCTTGATGCGTTCCTCCTCCAGTTCCACCTTCTTCTCGGCTTCACGGAGCAGACCTTCGGTATGAGCTGTCAACTGTTCTTGGTTGCGGGTGAGCGTGAGTTCATCGGCCAGGAAGCTCAGCTGAATGGGCGCACGGACCTCTTGCGGGATGTGGATGTTGCGGACGAAGCCGTGCAAGAGGGTCAGGTCTTTGTCTTGGAGAATCTTGTGAAACGAGTCAGAGACATCGTCCTGAAACTTGCGGCGAGTATCACCGACGAGGAGGTCGACTGCACCGAGTGACGACCCCTTGTTGCGGGACAGGCTCTCGATCTGCGGGACCACGACCTTGGCCTCCACAGCTTCGAGGTTGCCAAACTTGCGGATCACGTCGGGGGCCTGGTCGGGCATGATGCCCCACACGGCGGTGAAGTCCATGTGGATCTTGAACCCGTCGCTGGAGGGGAACGTGATCCCGGCATCGTCGTCCATGACGGCGGGTTCGCCGCTGTCATCCAGGACCGGCACGCCGTCACGGCTGACGAGGTTCGACTTGACCGACTTCTCGGTGTAACCGACGCCGATAATGTCGATCCGCTGCTCGCTGGGGTTCACGGGATACAGGCCCGGTTGCAGCACGTTGTCCTGAATGCCCTTTGTGGCTTGAGTGGCTTTGTTGTCGGTGAGATTGGTAACCACGCCCACATACCCGGTCGGAATGCTGACCCACCCGGAGTGCTTGATTTGCAGACCCGAGGTGAGTGTCACTTCCTTGATGCGTTCCACGGTGTAGGCATAGGTGTTGATGCGGTACGTGCCGGGGCCGAAGACCTTGCGTAGCGTCCCCTTCTCTTGGGTCTCGTCAATCTCGCCATCGACGAGGAACTGTCCTTCTTTCAGGTCATTCCCCATGCGGCTGGTGACCACAGCCAGTTCACCGGGCTGGATCGTGGTGTCACGCACCACATCAGTTCCCCACCAGCCGAACCAGAAGAAGTGCCGACCGGGTCCGCGCATCTCCTTGAGGATGCCGACCTCTAGCGGGTTGCCGTTGGCGTCGACCTTGGCGAACTGCCCCGCTTCGGCCACGGGTCTGTACCCCGGCAGGAACGGCAGCGGCGGCCCCTTGTACCGAACCACCAAGCTGGAGCCTTGCGGCACATAGACTCGGTTGAACGTCCAGTGGAACAGTTCCAGGCCAATGGCACACAGCAACAGTGCTGACAGCCCGAAGGCGATCAATCCTCGCGAAACCCGAGGGGAAGGATTGTCGGTACTCATGGGTAACTCCCGTGGAGAGGAGAGGGGTTTGGGGGTAGCCACCTTCGCCAGAAGGTGGGCGGATTGGTTTCCGTGTTCGCGGTGCCGACAGACTTCCGAAGTCTCCGGAAGTCTTCTCCGGCAGCCCACGTTCTGGCGAACGTGGCTACGGGTTGGTCGTCATCGGCGGAGCTGGCGGCTTCGCATCCTGCGAACTCGCGTCGGCGAAGTCCTCGAAGATCTTCATGATCGGGCTGTCCGCCGTGTTGACCATGATCCGCCGGTACGACGCGGCCAGCTTCTGGTACAGCACGAACTGGGCGTAGGCTTGGCCGTCGCCGCTGAACGACTCGACGGCCTTCTTCCAGCCCGCCGACTCGGCTTGGTTCTCAAACCGGATCACGTCCGCAGCGGCCTTGCCCTTGGCCTCCATCGCCGCCGCCTCGTCCTTCGAGGCATCCAGCTTCAACTGGGCCACGGCCAGTTGTTCGTCGGCCTTGGTGAGAGCGACTTGCTGCTCCTGCTTGGCCTTGGTCGTGACCTTGATGACATCCTGCTCAGCGGTCACGAGTGCCTGCTTCTGAGTGACCATCGCCTTCTCGATCGCCAGCTTCTGCTCCGATTCCTGCTGCAAGATCTGCTGCTGGTACTGGAGTTCCTGCTGCTTGGCGATTTCGCGTTCTCGGACGGGAGTGGCGATCTGCTGCGGTGGCCGAATCTTGGTGATGAGGGCTTGGATGACCTCAATGCCCAGCGGCTCGCAGGCTTCCTTCATGGAGGTCTCAAACGTCGTTTGAAACAGGGTGCGGGTGGTGCCCTGGATGAAGTCGCGGCCCGACGAGTTGGACCCCTGGAGGCGGCAGAAGCTGCGAGCGTTGGGCATGATGACCGTGCGGACGATCTCTTCGTCGATGGCGTCACCGTTGTCGACCTGGTTGAACAGGACGTAGACCTCAGCGGCCTTGTCCGGGTTGACGCGGAACTCGATGATCCCATCCAGGCTGACCCAGAAGCCGTCCTTCGAGGGGAAGCCCATGTCGCCCTCTTCGCCGATATTGAAACGCTGGCTGCGGCAGTCGACCTTGTTGATGCGAAATTGGTACGGATTCACCGGGTGCGTCCCCGGCTCAAGGGCGATCTTCTGGACCCCGCGTTCGCCCGGCTCGACGAGCAACTTGTTCGGCAGCTTGGGTAGCGGCCCAGCCAGGTTGGTGACGACCCCCTTGAAGCCGGCCTCAATGGTGACGGGTTCGGCTTCTTCGATCGCATACAGATATGAGTTCAGCGGATAGCGACCGGGGTTGAGGATGCCGGGCATGATCCCCTTGGTGGTGGCGTCCCCCTTCTCGTCCACTTGAGCCAGGAACTCGCCGTACCCCAAGTCCTTCCCGGTCAGGCTGATCTTGACTCCGATCTTGCCGGAGGGGATCTCCACCTGCTTCTTGACTTCCCAACTCCACGAGTAGGGATTGTAGAAGTACCGGCCTTCCGTCAGCACCTTCCGCTGGACCCCTTTGAACTCTTCGCTGGGGGCGACTTCATCCCCATTCGGGATGTCCTTCCCGATCTTGTGGATCAGGATCGCCATCTCGCCTTGCCCCACATCAATGCGAAAACTGGAGTAGATCATCCAGCTGACACTGACCAGCATGAACGCCAGAAACAGCATCAGCGGAGCCGCCATGCCGGGGCGACGCTGGTCGCCACGTTTCGGGAATTTCGGGAAGTCGACCATATTCGCAGTCTCCAAGGACGCCGCCGTGCTGTTCACCGGTTTCCCAAGGGGGAAACAGCTGGGGTCACGGACTCACTGGGGAGAACGCAAAAGACGGTTCAGCGGATCATTCCGGAGTCCCACAATCTTCAGCAGATCGTGACAATCCGAATTCCAAGCAGACTTTGCGGAGTTTCCCCGGGTGGAGTAATCGTCTCAATTCGAGGTCGTGGGAGAGTCCGGATCAGCATTGAGGCCCGGATTTACCCCGTTCATCTCTCCCTGAATTCCCCGATCCTTAGAGCCGGAATAATCGGCCCGGGATTTCCGGTTCATCGTCTCGAAATTCAATCAGACGTCGAGGGAGCCTCGGGAAAGACTTTCTTCCATGAGTGCGGCAATCTCCAGCGGGGCTTCAGCTCCCTGCTCCCGAAGTCGAGCGATAATCTTCTGGCGTCGCTGTGTGGAATGATTCTGACTCAGCTTCCACTGGCCTTCGATCGATTCGATGCGGATGCGGATGCCGACGATCTGGTCGAGCATGCGGTCCTCATACGGAGTCGGTTCAACCGGCAAGGACCAAGGAGAGGGGTTCGACCTCTCGTACACATCCACCATGCGTCGCACGATCATGCGGAGTTGTTCGCGGTCATCGATCAGTTCGATTTGCCCGGTGACATGGACGGCCAGATAGTTCCAGGTCGGGACGACATTCTCGGCCTCATACCACTGCGGAGAGACATAACAATGCGGGCCGGAGAAAACGACCAGAACCATCTGCTGATTCAAATCCTGCCACTGAGGGTTCGCCTTCGCCCAATGGCCAACCAGAATCCCGAATTCGCCATCCGTCCGATCTAGCAGCAACGGAAGGTGGGTCGCCACGGGTGCCGGTTGCGTCTGCGATATCAGCAGAGCAAAGCTGTGACGCTCCATCACGTCTTGCAGGCGAGGGAGGTCATGTTCTGCGAAAGACGTGGGAATATACATCAAGTCGAATCCATGGTCGTATCGGAAGCGTCAGACTCCAGACATCGCTTCCGCATCGAGAGTTCGTACTCAACCTTCATTTTTTCAACGGAGATCAACAAAAAAGACCACTGACAGTGTGGTCAAATCAACTTCATCGGCATGTCCCTTCGCGGCGAAACAGCCAGCCAGATCAACGGGGTAAAAGGGCACTTTGGCGAAGCGTGACCTGCGAGGAAGCATCTCATGAGAAGCTTATGCCCCGGACTTCTTTAAGGGGCAAGTCCCGCTCTCGTCCAGAGATGGATCGGCAGAAGGTTCTGCCGATCCCAACTCAGTGCCCACCTTGACGGACGAAAGAGGGCGATCCCTGTTGAATCATTCAGCGGTCAAAACCCAGCGCTTTGACTCCGCATCACGCTGGAACTCTTCGCCATGAAACAGGCACTGGTACATCACGTTCTTGAACTTGCCTGCCTTCGACTTATAGCCATTCGCCTCCACAGCGGTGATCAGCTCGTCAATCGTGAGTCCCTTCTTGGCCTTCAGCAGTTCCTCTCGCACAAACCCCTTGAGCGATTGCTTGTTCTTGGCACGTGGGCCGCGACGCCCCTTATTCAGAGAACCTTTCGGGCGACCCCGACGACGCGGGGCATCTTCGCCCGCCACTTCATCACCCGCCAAGCCCCGAATCTGTTCATCCAAGCTGCTCAATTCCGACCGCAGCTTATCGCGCTTGACCACCAAATCTTCCAGCTTCGACTTCTTGGCCAGCAACACTTTTTCCAACTGTGACACTGTCAAATCACGCAATGCAGACGCTTTCGCCATTGAATCCACTCACTCTGAAATTAGAACTGTTTTAGGAAGTTCTTGCCTGGCCCACAGTGAATATAGTAGGAATCAATACTTGAGAAAACAAGTCGTCTGGGATGATATTCGAGATATTTCCTCAACCTGAACACCGCGACTGAACCTCGATCGGAATTTCATCAAGACTTATTGATGCCGAGAGACAACACCGTGACACCCCAAGGATAAACACCAGCAAATTCTGTCCGGACCGCTTACCGGTATATTGAGAGTATTAGCCACTCGTCGAAACCGACTATGGCACAGAGTCCGGCCAGAGACTCCCTGCATTGAGAGTCAATGCACACGTTTTTCTGCGGTCAGCTCCAAGTGGGCGGTCAAATATGAGAGTCAATGCCTCCCCGCTGAAACGAAAGCGGGCGGTGAACCGCGACGATGTCAAAGTTCTTCGTCGGGGGAACGACTATATGATGTCGATCGTCCAGACGGCTCACGCACATGTGCAGAAGATGCGAGGAGGAGGAGTCTGCCTGAGTGTATTACACTGCGTCCTCCGCCCCACTGCATGACACTTGGCTTCGACAGGCTGAGAGTTCATGATCATGAATCAGGGAGAGTAAAACTGATGGCTTACGAATGCGCTAGCTGGCAATGAGAAATCCACTTGCTTCTGGGCCTCCCAGAGGTTCCAAACTGCGCCTTTGCCATCCTACATTGTGTCTGCGGTTTTAAAGTGTTCCACGCCACTCCGCTTGCCGGGGCCAGCAGTTGTGACGACCTGGCTGTGTCACCGTCAAGGGGCATCGACGTATGTTTTGGGATGCTCAATAATCTGCTGTATCGCAAGACTCCTGGCAAACCAGGGGTAGATTGCGGGGATGACGAGCGAGGTCAGCAGCGTCGAGGTGATCAGCCCGCCGATGACCACGGTGGCCAGTGGCTTCTGCATCTCGGCCCCGTCGCCGTGCGAGAATGCCATCGGCAGGAACCCCAGACTCGCCACCAGGGCGGTCATCAGCACGGGGCGCAGGCGGCCCATCGCAGTCTCGCGCGTGACTTGATCGATCGGCAGTCCCGTCGCGCGGAGTTGCTCGGCGGCACTGACCCAGACCAATCCGTTCAGCACCGCGACTCCGAACAGGGCGATGAACCCGACACCCGCTGAGATGCTGAATGGCATGTCTCGGAGGGCGAGGGCGTAGACTCCGCCCGAAGCGGCCATCGGCACTGCCATGAAGATCAACAACGCCAGTCGCACCGAGTGCAGGCTGGTGTGCAGCAACAGAAAAATCAAGATTAGCACGATCGGGGTGATCAGCATCAGCCGCTGCTTCGCCGATTGCAGGTTCTCAAAGTCCCCACCCCAGCGAACTTCGTAGCCGGTCGGCAGTTTGATTTCCTTTTCGACAGCCAGTTGGGCCGCTGCGACGAATGAGGCCACGTCACGTCCTCGAACGTTGGCGGCGATGTAGGTGCGGCGACGATTCGATTCGTGCTCGACACCGGGAGGAGTTTCTTCAATGCGGATGTCGGCCAGTTCCCCCAGCGGGACGGGCTGGCCTCCCGAGGCGGCGACCGGCAGTTGTTCGAGCATCTCGATCTTGCCTCGCCAGTCTTCGGGGATCTTAACGGTGATGGGAAAGCGGGCGCGGCCTTCGAAGATGAGGCCGACCTCATGGCCGCCGATCGCGGAGACGACATCCATGACCTTCTGGGCTTCGATCCCATAGCGAGCGAGGGCGTCGCGCCGGGGGACGATGGTCAACGTGCTGAGGTTCGCCTGGTAGTCGGCCTTCACATCGACTGCACCGGGGATATCCTTCAGTACCCGTTCGATCTCCTTGGCCTTCGCCCCGAGGACGGCCATGTCCTCTCCATAGAGCAGTACGGCCACATCGGCCTTCACGCCCGCGACGAGTTCATCCACCCGCATCTCGATCGGCTGGGTAAAGGCAAAGACCGTGCCCGGCACATTGCCGTACAGGACCTCCGACATCTCTTGCGCGAGGTCATCCCGGGTCTTCGGCTGCGGCCAGGTCGTCGGGTCTTTCAGGATGACCCACACGTCCGTCTGCTGTACGCCCATCACGTCATTGGCGATCTCGGGCCGTCCGGTCTTGCAGAACACGGTCTTCACTTCGGGAAACTTCAGCAGCTGTTTCTCAATGGAGTCCGACATGCCAATCGCCCCTTCCAGAGAGGCACTCGGCAGCCGATTCGCCTCAATCAGGATGTCGCCCTCGGAGAGCTTGGGCATGAATTCCCCGCCCAGATTCCTTCCGACCGGCAGGCTGATGGCAAAGACAAACAAGGCGATCGTCGCCGTCAGCACCGGATAGGACACCGCCCGCATCACCACCGGGCGGTAGAACCACTTGATGATTCGCACTAGCAGAATGTCCTTGTCAGAAATCTTCTTCGGCAAAGCCAATGTGGCCAATACGGGCATTAGCGTCATCGAGAGAATCAGCGATCCGAACAAGGCAAACAGCACGGTCAGAGCCATCGGGCGGAACAGCTTCCCCTCGGTCCCCTGCAGCATGAGAATCGGCAGGTAAACGATCGAGATAATCAGTTCGCCAAACATCGTCGGCTTGCGGACCTCGATGCACGCATCGCGGATCACCGCGATCCGGGGGCGTCCTTCGGTGTTGTGCGTCAGTCTGTGTATGCAGTTCTCGACCATGATGACTGAGGAATCGACGATCAACCCGAAGTCGATCGCTCCCAGACTCATCAAGCTGGCGGTGATGCCGAACGTGTGCATCAGGTTGGTCGCAAACAGCACCGACAGCGGAATCGCCAGCGCCACCACCAGTCCCGCGCGGAACGACCCGAGCATGAACAGCAGGATGACAATGACCAGCACGCCCCCTTCCAGCAGGTTCTTGACGACCGTCTTGAGCGTGCGAGCGATCAGGTCGGCACGGTCGTAGATGATCTCCAGCTTCACTCCCGGCGGCAGCGTCGGCTCGATCTCGGCAATTCGTTCCTTGGCTCGCTCGACCACCCGGCGCGAGTTTTCCCCAACCAGCATCATCACCATCGCCGTGACTGCTTCACCACGACCATCGCGGGTCACCGCCCCCTGCCGTGTCATCGGGGCAATCACGACCTCGGCGACATCGCGGATCAGCAGCGGCGTTCCTCCCGCATCCCGACGAATCACGATCGAGCGAATGTCGTCGATATTCTCCAGCAGAGCCTGTCCGCGAATGAATCGCTGCTCGTCATGATGCACAAAGTAACCCCCGCCCGCCGAGGTGTTATTGCTCGACACCGCTGTGAAGAGTTCCTCGAACGTGATGCCGTTGCTGGTCAGGCGGTCGGGGAAGGGGCGGATCTCATAGGTCTTGTAATGCCCGCCGTGGGTGTTGATCTCGGTGACACCCTTGACCTCGCGCATCTTAGGAGCGACATCCCACTCCAGGATCGTCCGCAACTCCATCGGCGTATACCCTTCCCCGCGCACTTCGAATTGCAGGATCTCTCCCAGCGCGGTCGTCAGCGGCCCCATCTCCGGTATGCCGAAACCCGGCGGGATCTTCGCGGCAGCTGCGGTGAGTCGTTCCGACACGACCTGCCTGGCCCAGTAGATGTCGGTCCCCTCTTCAAAGACGAGGGTCACGACCGAGATGCCGAACTTGGAGGTGCTGCGGACTTCCTCGACACGGGGAGCGCGGCCGATCGTCATCTCGATCGGGTTCGTGACGTACCGCTCGACCTCAACGGGAGACAAGGCCCCGGCGTCGGTCATGATCGTCACCTGGACATTCGTCATGTCTGGAACCGCATCGATCGGCAGGTTGATCGCCGCATGCACCCCGGCAGCTGCCATCAGCAGCGTGACGACGATGACGAGGAAGCGGTTTTCCAGAGAGGCATCGATGAGGTAGGAGAGCATGCGGCACCGAGAGGAGGAGGGTTGATGGTTTATGGTTTATGGTTGATCGACAGAGAGTTGAGGTGTGTGCATCAGTGAAGTCGTTAGCCAGTGGCCTCTGCCCCCTCTCCCCACGGGCGACTTGGCTCATGGGGTGAGGGTGACTGTGGGGAGAGGGTCGGGGTGAGGGGCCAGAGCCTCACGTGTAACCCCCTCACCCCAGCCCTCTCCCCCGCAATACGTCCACTCTGAAAGCCGAGTCGATTGCGGGGGAGAGGGAGCAGGAATTGATCGCTACCGACATTTCTGATGCTTCCACGAAGGAGATCGTTGAGGGTTGAGCAGAAGGAGAATGCACCTACTCCCCACTCCCCACTCCCCACTCCCCACTCCCCCGCTTCACTCCTCCCGCTCCAGCAACAGTTCTGACTTCAACACGAACACCCCCCGATCAACGACGTTTTCGCCGCCCGACAACCCAGAGGTCACCTCGACCCACTCCCCCTCTTGCGTCCCGCGCTGGATGAAGACCTGCCGGAAGGTCCGCTCGCCCGCTTCGACAAACACGAACGACTGCGACTCATGCTCGCTGATTGCTGACTCGGGCACGGCCAGCACCTCTCTCGACTCCCCGAGCGGCAGCTGAACCCGGACGAACAGCCCCGGACGCAGGTGCCCATCCGAGTTATTGATCGTGGCCACCAGCGGGACCGAGTTCGTCTCGGGGGCGACCTCGCGCCCGATGTAATAGACCGAGGCGTCGAACTCGCGGCCCGAGATGACGGGCGTCGTGACGACCACGGCGTCGTTCGCTTGCATCCCCATCGCCGCCCACTCGCCTTCACGTAAGTCAGCTGCCACCCACAAGCGCGTCGTGTCGGCCAGAATGAAGAGCGTGTCGCCGAGTTGCACTCGTTCGGAGTTGGCGAAGAGGCGTTTCTCGATGGTCCCGGCGAACGGGGCGCGGACCTCGACCAGTGACAGATTCTCGACCACTGGGTTCGGCTTGTCCGTAACGACAGCTTCATCGTAACCCAGCAATGTGGTGAGATGCTGCTGGCTGATCTTGAGCTTGTTCTGTGCCAATTCGACCGCGTTGCCCGATCGCTTGAGTTCCTGCTTCGAGTCAAACAGAGCCTGCTCCTGCACCGCTTGCAGCGAAGCCTCGGCGGACTCTCGCTCGTTCTGACGCTCGGCGATGAGCCGCCCCGAGACTGCACCGCTGGTCCCGGCGGTCGCGAGCCCCTTCGACAACGAATCGGCCAGCAGAAATCGGGAGTAGGCGGTGATCATCGTGTCCCGGCTCTTGCCGATCGCCCTCTCCTGAAGGCTGATTTGGATCGCCTCGATCGACTGCTTCTTCTTGATGGCATCGACCAGGGTCTTCATGCCGTCGCTCGACTGCTGGTTCCATTCCAGTTCGGCCTGCAACAGCTTGAGCTCACCTCCGCGCTGGATCACCTCGGAGCGTGCGGTCCCGACCTCGGGGCTGCTGAGGATTGCCAACACTTGCCCGGCAGAGACGGGGTCACCCGGCTTGACCTTTACGTCGATCAACGCCCCCGCAGTGGCGGCCTTCACCGCGATGTGCCGCGTATCGTCATATTGAATTCGCCCAGGAACAGTTCGCGCCCGCTTCAGCGAACGATTGCCGACCGGCACTGAATGTATCCCCGCAGCTGCGATCTTTTCGCCGGGAAGCCGAACTGTGCCCGAGGGAATGACATCTTCGGCGGGACTCGTGTGGAGTTGAGCCTCCTCGTCCCCGGGATGCGTCCAGAAGTACCCAATGGTGACGATGCCCACCGCGACCACGCACAGAAACAGCAGCACAGACCAGATACGAGACTTCATGAAATACCCCTCGAAGTGATTTCGTCAGTGGACCCTGGCGACGGAATGACGAGAACGGGAACAGCCAGTAAAAACGGGCCTGCGCATCAGTGCCCGGACTCCTTGAGAAATATCGGAATCAAACACTCAACAGCGAGAGACCATCAGCAACCGCGACACATCGCGGTGAGCGGCGACTCGGGTTCTATAAGGAAATATAGAGACCCGATTGAGCTTCATTCCGATCAAGGCCAGCGGAGTCAGAACGTCGCACGAGGCGACGAGAGACAAGCCCCCGCATTCCGACTCGATGCCCGTAATTCCACTCGTATCGACCGAGTTCGCCAAGAGTGTGTACTCCGTCTCAACCGGAGGGACCGGGGGAGCTGGCAGGGAAGCATCCGGATTGGAATGCTCCGGCAGGATCTCGCCCCACAGCATCAAGTGGAGATGCCAGCCCCGGCACTCATCACAGTCATCGGGCGAGTGACACAGCTGGATGTGTACGGCAAGAGATTCATCACGGGACAACTCGGGTCCACTAAACTCATGTGCATGAATCAGAGGCAGCGGTCCATTCCACAGACTCAGACACATTAGCACCCGGCACATCCCGCGCAGGGTGCGGAAGACGTGGGAACCCGCCGAACCAGAACTCAGGCCAAGACGACTCATGACGCGAGTATGTCCCGGTTCGCCACAGCTGTCAAACCTGAGTGTATTCCGACATCAGTATGCGCTGTGGTTGCCTGACAATCTTATGTTTGGGAGGTACGGACATGGAGTGCGTAGGATACATGAATCACACTCCACAGCGTGGATGACACTCCTGCCAGTCGGACCACGAAATGACGCAATGGCCGAATGAATTGACTCCCCCTCTTGAAGTCGCCTGACGCCGGGGATATTGTCGGGCGTCTCTTGTGGGAGGGAACACCGACGTGTGTGCCTCACAATTGTCGGCAGCGGCAAGATCCTGCTCCCTCTCCCCACTGTCTGCGCGACTTTCGGGGAGTACGTGGCTGTGGGGAGAGGGCCGGGGTGAGGGGCTTGGAACGAGCGATGTGGCCCCCTCACCCCAACCCTCTCCCCCACAGTGGAGTTCTCTCTGAAAGCAGTGCGGATTGTGGGGGAGAGGGGCAGAATCTGGCGGCTGCCTACTTTTGTAATGCACACACATCACCGTGGGCCGCAAAACTGCGAGTCGCTCATCGTGCAAGTTCGACCACTCACGACTCACCCGCATGCCTGCTCCTCAGCCGACCATCCTCCGTTCAGTCGCTATCCGGTTCGGGCTGTTGCTCGGACTGGCCGGTGGGGGGGCGTGTGTCATTCACTGGCTGCGGGGTTCAAGCTGGCTGGAGTCGCTGTATCTGGCGTTCATTACGCTGTCGACGTTGGGGTCGCGAGATGTGGCGGTCGGTCCGCATGCCGACGCGCTGATGGCGTTTATGATTGTCTACATCATCCTCGGGCTAAGTACCTTCGCCTACCTGGCCGCCGATGTCGGACGTTTCATCCTCAATGCCGAGTTCCGCAAACTGATTGAAAGGCATCGCATGGACCGGTCCATCGCCACTCTCAAAGATCACTTCATCGTCTGCGGTCTCGGACGGATGGGGACTTCGATTTGCCAGTACCTGCACGATCGAAAGCAGCCGTTCGTCGTCATCGACCGGGACGAGGCCCAGCTGCAAAGTGTGTGCGGGGCGAGGGGTTGGCTGTTTGAGGTGGGCGATGCGACCTCGGATAACGATTTGCGCCGGGCGGGGATCTTAGAGGCTCGCTCGCTCGCGACCGTGTTACCGACGGACGCGGACAACATCTATGTCGTGCTGTCCGCGCGGCTGTTGTCAGCGAAGATCCAGATTGTGGCTCGGGCGAGCGATGAACTCGCCATCGAGAAGATGCAGCGAGCCGGGGCGACGCGGGTGATCAGCCCCTTCAGCAGCGGGGCTGTGAAGATGGCCCGTTTCATGCTGAGCCCCAGTATTGAAGACTTCTTGGAGATCGGCGACAAACGCGGCGGCGAACTGGAACTGGCCGATGTGCAGATTCGCGAGAACAGTCGCTATGTGGGTAAGAAACTCGCGGACACCGATCTGCGGGAACGCGGGGTCATGGTGATCGGCATCCGCCGGGCCAGTGGCGAAAGACTCCTGCCTCCGCCGGGAACCGCGGTCATCATGGCGGGTGACAGTTTGTTCGCGTTCGGCAGTTCGGCGGCTGTCAATGCGATGATTGGCGAAGATCAGCCGCAGCGGACATGAACGGGGCGGCAGCGGTCGGGCTCATACCGCGCTGTGAGACAGTCGGATAGCAATACCCACTCACCAGCCTTACGAAGACCTCGGAAGGCTGGGGGACGCGATGTCTGGTCACTCGCCTTAGCGGTTAAAGACCAAGTGCCAGCCAATGAGTACCAGCAGGACAAACAACCCAGCCTTGGCCCAATTCGGAATGGAATCAATGCTGAACCCGTTACCCTGAGTGACCCGATATCCCGGATTGGCTGCGGGGGCGACGGAGGGGACATTCGATGTCGGGGCGAATGCTCCAGCTGTCGAGCCTGGGGTTCCTGGCAGGGGACCAAACGGATTGGAGGCGGGATTACTGGCCGGAATCGCGACGTTAGAAAACGCGATTTTGCAATGCGGGCACACCCCCGATTTGATTGCACTGGCTGGAATGTCCTTCATACAGTTGGAGCACAAAAAGTCTTCCGAGGCACCCGAAGTGGTGGCCGCAGCGGGGGGATTGGCAGGCGTCGTGTACTTCTCCGCCTCGATTCCCACACTGGGAGGAGTCGCGGGTGTTGTGGAATCGGTTTGTTTCGGCTTGGGAAGATTTTTGATGCCTCCAAAACCGCCATTTCCCAACCCATTGAGGGGGGGCTTTCGGACGGGTGGAGTCTCTGTTACTGGAGGGACTTCCGGAACTGCATTCGGGGGGCCACTGGCACCGGATGATTCCGGCGGTGCCAAATCCACCTCCGTGGTCACGCTGGTGTACGAGGCACTGATCCGCTGAGCGACTTCCTGAAAATCCTCCTCCGTGCGAAACTCTAACCGTCCATCCGTGGTACGAATGCTCTCGATCCGCTCGAACCCAATCCGTTGCCCGACATCTCCCAGTTCCCGATCGCGCGCGGACGATTTACCGGTGTCCACGACAATTTCGGAGGCGGTTAAGCTCAACAGCTTTCCCCGGACATACTTCAAATTGTTCGACTTCTCCATTTTGACAACAACTTCCGGAGTTGTTGGAAACACATAGCGTGTACGCGACGCAGCCGCAACTTCCTGTGCCGTGACGATTTCCGTCCACGCCAAGGCGACCGCCACAACCAAACCTGAAATTCGACCACACATGACCCGGACTCCACTCACGGATGACTTGCCCCATGATGTAGGACAACGATCAACAGCACAAGATTCTACAAAAAATGCGGCGAGAACCTCGAATCCCGATTTTAGACCACTTTGTCGGAGAGCAGCGAGGGCTTTTTACGAAAACGCGACTCATTCGACGCATCTTATGTTGGGGAAATGTGTTACAGGAATCTGGAATGCCTTGCGGGGTCTGGGAATTCCACGGACACTCCCCCCCAGAAATGCAAACAAGCCCGCGTGGGAATCCCGCGCGGGCTTGGAGCAAAACAGTCCCCACCGAGTTGCTTCGTGTCAGTTGTCAGTTGTCAGTGGACAACAACGGAGGACTGGAGCATTTGCGAGTGAGAGTCGCAAGTTTCGAGAGAGAGAGAGAGAGAGAGAGAGAGAGAGAGAGAGAAC
>JAYTCW010000190.1:0-18203 GCA_043736295.1 Planctomycetota bacterium
GGCACATTTGCCCGTCCGTGGCTAAGGAGAATTCACGGACGGGCAAATGTGCCCGTCCCACGGCGAGAGTTCTCCGTACCCTTTTTACGTGACCTAACAATACCGGTTCGCAGGTGCGTGTATGGGTTGGGTCACACGACTCGCCATCATCCGCCCAGCACAACACTCTCCTCGGTCGACACCGGAAAATCGGGCTTGGCGACATCGTTCAATTTCAAATCTTGCACCAGCCGCTTGGCCAGTTGGCGGTGACCCTGTTCTACAGGCGTATGCGTCAGGGCATCGAACCAGGAGTCAATACTCCCCACCTGGGAATGGGCCCACTCCCAGTGTTCCCAATGATCAACCAGTGGGATCGTCTGCTCAGCGGCGATGCCACGAATCGTCTCGATCAGAATCAACCGGCGAGTGAGTTCGGCATCTGACCGAGATGGCAAACACGGCGGAGTTTGAATTACCAGTTGGCAGTCGAACTTCTTCGACCAGCGGATCAGCCGCACCAGCATCTTCTCGAACCGGTCAACCGATTTGACATCGGCTTCGGCGATACTCAAGCTCAGAAAACAGATGTCAGGTTCGAACTTGGCGATCCGTCGCTCGAAGTCGAACAGCACTTCGGACAACCGCGCCGACGGAAAGGTCGCGTCAATGAAGACATCTTTCGGTCGCTGAAAGTGCGAGCGGACTGCCCCCGCAAACCGATTTGTATAGACCCGCCAAGCAGGAGGTTCCGTGACATTCTTGGCGGTGAAGCTGTCGCCCACGAACAGCCAGCTGACCGGCACCGGACTACTGACCAGATGCGGAATCGTGCGCGGAATCTCCAGCTCCGCGGCAGAAAACGAGCGATCCAGCGACGCATCCCGCTCACTCCGGGTGAGCATCACGACGGGGGAAATTGCAGGCCCCAAATCTGTCGACGCAGTCTGATCGAACTGCGTCGGCGGCTCAGGGACCGCAACCGGAGTGGTGGCGACTTCGAGCGAGGGTGAACTCACCTCCCACAGCAGCAGCCGTCTGCGGCGAGTATTGGAAGTGGATGGGAATCGGGATGCCATAGCCTGCCTGCACGTGCGATCAATCGGCCACATCCTGCGGCACATCGGGGAGAGCAGCCCTCATCCTGCGATGCTCAGGCTGCACAGTACAATACCAAGAGGCCCTGAGCGCAGACAACCTTTTTAAGAGTGGCGGTGTGTGCATCCGGAAAACAACCGCCATGTTCCGGTTCATCCGACGATTTTTGGGGCGTCATCACATGACAACGCCACGAGGACGGGCAACTCGCACTCTAACCCGGAGCCAGATCGCAGCTTGGGTGGACTTGCGCCCGGCGTTGAAATCTGAATAATCTCTGCCTGCGAGAGGCTTGATCGTTCCCGCAGGGAGGTCCGTCATGGTCCGAGAGACGCAGGAGTTGGCAGAGATTCGTGTGGGCCGCGACGAAGTGCTGTGTCATTTCCAGGCAGCAGAGAAAATGGGGCAGGTCTCTTCCCCAATCAATGAGCCTGACCTCTTTTCCTCTTCCCTCATTTCCTCTTCACCAAGCGATGGCCCTGCAACACTCTCCCGAGTGGCTCACTCTTTCGGCAACCCGAGCTTCTCTCGCAGAGACTTCCGCAGCCTCTCGTCCTTCGATTTCTTTTTTGTCATCAGTTCGAGGGCCTTGGCCCAGGTCTTCTTAGCGTCCTCGGTGCGGCCCAGTTTGGCGTAGCAATCGCCGAGATGTTCATTCAGCGTGGGGTCATCGCCGCTCTTGGTGCCGCAGGCTTGCTCCAGCTTCTTGACGGCCTCTTCGGTCTGGCCGAGCTTGAACAAGACCCAGCCGAGGCTGTCGAGGTACGCGGCGTTGTCCGGCTCCTTGGTGAGCGCCTTGTTGATCATGACCAGAGCTTGGTCGAGGTTCTTCCCTTGATCGGCCCACAGGTAGCCGAGGTCGTTATTGGCCTGCGTGTTCTCGGGGTCGGTCTTCAGCACTTCCTGCAACAGGGCCTCGCCCTTTTCCATCTCCCCTTTCAGCACATAGACGGCGGAGAGACTAAAGCGGGCGCTCACCTGGATTTTCGCTTGCTTGGGGTACTTCTGCAGGACTTCTTGGTAGACGGAGATGGCCATGTCCAGGTTGTGGGCGTGGTAATGAATCCACGCGAGCTGGGCGTGTAGCGCCGCTCCGGCGTTTTCTCCGGCGTTCGACTGATCCGCAACTGTGCGGGCCTCCGCGACTGTGGCTAGGGCCTCCTCCGTTTTACCGTCGAACTCATAGGCAGACGACAGGAAGTACAGTGACTGCCAACGGCTCTCTTGAAGCGATGTGGACGGGTGGTCCGCAGACTCCCGATAGAGGGCAATCGCATCCTCGTAACGATCGGCTCCGAGCAGGATCAGCCCGAGTTCGTAATAGAGCTGGAACTCCGGCTCATTCCGCAGTTCGATCGCCTGGCGATAGAAGACCACTGCATCATCGACGCGTGACGCCATGCCACACAATTCGCCCAGTACCCACGCCTGCGGGAACTGGATTTTTGGCTCGTCACCCTTCTGCCATTCCTTGCCGAGTTGGGTGAGCCCTTCCATGGCCTCGGTGTCCTCCGTCAATGCCTCGCGCTCCTTGCCATATCTCTTGACAAGTGATTGCAGCTCGGGTTCGAGGGCCAGCAATTGGTCTTCATTGTCGGGGTCGGGCAGTCCCTTGGCAGTGATCATCAGGGCCAGCAGCGGTTCGTACTTTTTCAGCCCGCGATACACCGGGATCAACGCCACCAGACCGAACGGATCGCGCGTCTCGGCTTGGCCATTGAGGATCAGCTTCTCGGCCTCTTCAAACCGCTTCTGCTCGGTATATTGCTCGGCCAGGTAAAACCGCAGAGGTGAATTCTGCGCATCTTTTTCCCGCAACTTCTCCAAGCGGTCGGTCAGCTCTGATTCCTGCTTCAGGTCGGTCAGGAGCCCCTTGAGCAGCTCATACGCCCCGCGTCCGCGCGACTGCAACTCGGCGTCGAGGTACTTCTGCAACTCTTCTAGCCCTTCGGCGGGTTTCTTGGTTTCGCGAAAGACCTGGGCGAGGTTGTAGCTGTGCGCGGCGGAGCGGCTACCCCGGATGTCAGCGGCTCGATTGAAGGCTTGGAGAGCCAAATCCGGCTGTTTCGCAGCCAAGAAGACTTCCCCCATCTCTTCATAGAGGGCAGCGGGATCGGCCATAATCTCTTTGACTTGCTCGGCATTAAACAGAGCGGGGTCGGTCTGAGTCACCGCATCGAAGACAACTTTGTAGCATTCGGCCGCTTTGTCTGGCTTGCTCCCCAAACGGTAGAACAGACCCAGATCCCGCTGTAACTGAAAGTATCTCACGGATTGAGGAGCCAAGCTGGGCAGGACGAGTGCTTCGGTCAGCATCGCCGTGCCGCGATCCATCTGTTGCAACTGCACGAGCCGTCCGGCGAGCTGGCGAATCAGGGTGAAACCGTCCGCCGAATGTTCTGCCGCTTGAAACGCGACCTTCTGAGCGTCGAGGAGCCGCTCGTCACTCAAGGGAGGAGTGCTGATGAGCAGACTGACCAGCATTTGATAGCTGCGAATGAAGGCGGGATCGGCTGCGATGGCCTTGCGGAAGCAATCCTCGGCGGTCTTCAGCTGCGCCTTGTCGGTCGCGGCATTGGAGAGATGCAACTGCCCCGCGAGTTGCCAAGTGATCGCTTCTCGGCGACTCTTGCTGGTGGAATCTTCGGGAGTAATCGGGTCAAAGGGGACCGGTTCCTCGTCACCGATCTGGAGTTTGAATCTCGCATCGGGATTGGGAGCGACGGCGGGCTCCGTTTCGGCAGACTCCTCGGCCGCGGCATCCGCAGCTTGCAAGTCCGCTGGCGACTGACAAACGGGCAGTACCCAGGCACCCACCCAGCACACGACGAACAAACGAACCAGATCCATGGTCAGCGGCTCCTGCAATGCAATGCAGCTGCGAGAATGATGCAGCGGGACCGGAGTGATGTCTGGTCCAGAAAGGGATATTCACAAATTCGAGTCATTTTGACCACTGTAGTGGAGTCGGGGGGTGGGGAGTCGGGGGACGGGAGCCAGAAGCCGGTGTGCCCCTACTCCCTACTCCCCATTCCCCCAAAGACAGATCGAATCGACTGACGACAGGCATCAGCCGACGCCGATAGTTCCCACTGAGGGCGGGGGCAGCGATCCAGGAGGCGGTCGTGATGTATTGTGAGCAGGGGACAACACTCCTCCAGAAAACGGTGCATCTGACAACCAGCGATGGACTTCCACTGCTCGTCCGGCAGACGACCAGTGCTGGTTCGACTCCGCGACGTACGATAGTTGTCGTGCATGGAGCCGGTGAACATAGTCAGCGGTATGAGCCTTGGACGCGGCTGCTGGCTCAGAACAATTGGCGAGTGGTATCACTCGACCACCGAGGATACGGGCTATCGGGGGGACTGCCGGGACATGTTGATCGGTTTGAGCAATATCTCACCGACCTCGATCAAGTCTGGCAGGAACTCGCCATCCGACCGCAAGAAACAGTTGTCTTCGGCCATAGTCTGGGGGGGCTCATCGCCGTGCGGTATGCCCAGACTCGACCGGACTCGATGCGCGGACTGGTGCTATCCGGCCCGCTGCTCGCGCTGCAGCTGAAGGTGCCCGTCTGGAAGCGAACGCTGGCTCGCCTCTGTTCGGTCTTCGCCCCGCGCACCCGCTTTCGGTCATCCATCCGGCCCGACCAATTGACCCGCGACCCCGCGGCGCGGCGAGTCCGAGAGCATGATCCGCTACGCTGTCACTCCGTGACGGCGAATTGGTACTTCCAAGTGCTGGATGCGATGGTCGCAGCCTGGGAGGAGGCCAGCCGACTGACGCTGCCGATGCTGCTGCTGCAAGGGGAGTTGGACGAGGTGGTCAATCCCGAGGCGGCCATGCGATGGTGGCTGTCGCTTCCCTCAAAGGATAAGACGCTGCGAGTTCTGACAGGGCACGTTCACGAGTTGTTGAGCGAACCGGACTGGGAGCAAACCGCAGAAGGGATTCTCGCCTGGTTGGAGCATCGATTCCCCGAGGCGGATCCGCTGGCATTCTTGACATGGATCAATCGTCCGACGGTATCGCTCCCAGGGCAGAACAGAATGTACTCGCTGGTCGATTGAGAGCTTTAAGAACTTTCCGCGCCAGCTGACCGTGGGATAGGCCTCCAGCCTGTCATCGTCCACCAAAAAAACAGGCTGGAAGCCTATCCCACGGGTCAGACAAGTCCGACCTTCCGGCTGATACGGCTCACCAACGCATCAACCGCACTACGGCTGCGCATCCGTCACCAGTTCCGATTCGGCGTCGTCACCCACAGCGGTCAGGGCCATGGTCTCGATGATTTCCATTGAGGGCGCGAACGTCGTTCGAGCTGCGGTCGATTGCTTGGTTTCCGTCGTGATCTTGGCGGTCCATTTGGCGAGTCCGAACGGGGATTCGTCCGCGCGGTACATCTCAGCTTCGGTCGTGGTCCGGAGCGTTGGTGTCTCGGTCGCGACCATCCCCTTCTGAAGTTTACCCGTCAGATCTTTGAAGGGGGTTTGTACCACTTCGTCATCGCCAGTCGACTCCAGTGCCCTAAAGTGACGCAGGTACGACATCATCGGATAGAGGTCAAACACGGTGCCTTCGATGGCAGCTGCGGGCTCATCGCCGATCTTGCGATAGCCCTTCACGATCGGGATATAGGACACGAACATCTCGCGGTTCCCCTCGAGCGGCTCGGTGACTGTCCCGCGAATCTCGCTGACGGGGACGAGCAGCTTGTAGATCCGGTTGCCACCGGGGCCAGCGTCGACGATGCCTTCGTTCACGTGGCCAGTCAGCAGCTTGATTTCAATCCAGCGGCAGGGAACGGTTTTGCCCTTGTAGTCGGCGTCCTCCTGGCCGAGTGATTTGATGGTCAGATGGCGGACCCATTCGAGGACGAGATCGCCTTCTGCGGAATTGGGACGGCGGACCGTTTGCTTGTAGGTGCCTTCGTACTGGCACCAGGTCTTTTCCCCTTCAGGCAGTTTCCAGAGGAGTCCCTGCGCACTTGCCGAAGAGCTGATCAGAACCAGCGCCAAAACCATTGAACCGATGAGGCGCATTTCGCACTCCTGACAGGCACACCACGGACTCAAACAACCGGAAACGCGAGACGGGTGTCCCCCGACCGCGTTCCTGCAAACAAGTCTGACACACGATTCCAGACGCCGCAAGAGGGCTTGTCGCAGACAGTTCCGAAGCTCTGACCGGCCTTTCAGAGGATAGCGATCCGCGAAAGTCAATCGGCTGGGTCGAGTCTGGCGCCCGTGACTCCCGTGCTGCTCACACGATGGTTGTGCAATCGTTCTCCGTGGGGCACGTTTCCTACGTGTCCGTCCCCAGCGGAGAGCCACGCGAAGGACGGTCGGGCAGCGATCTTGCTAACGGTTTTAAACAGCGTTGTGGATGAGTGGTGGCCGCAAAAAACTCAAGAAACGCAAAAATGGAGGAGTCTCTCCGTGTGCGTTTCTTGAGTTTTTTGCGGCTACTCCTCTGGTCTGGCGTCTCACCATTGTTGAAAAGTCTCTTCCGCCCATTGCCGGTCCACGGGTACGTAAAAAATGTGCCCTACGGCTTACGGTTCGACCTCAATTGTGTTCACAGCGGGGGGACAAAGGCTCTTGCCGATTATCCGGTTCCAGAGGCCCCGACCAGTCCAACAAAAAACGGCCCCGTGTGTTTCCACACGAGGCCGTTTCTGCTCATGACCGAGGAGACGAGCCGAGATTAACGGCAGCTGTTGCAAGGAGCAGCTGGTGCTGCACCGCAGGCATTGCATCCACCGCAAGGAGCGGCAGCTGCACAACCACCGCAGCTTGGCACAGCGACTTGGACCGTAACGGTCTTCGGCACCATGCGGCAAACCTGGACGGTGATTTCCTTCTGGACCTGAACTGGGACACAGACGGTGTAGGTCTGGGTCTTTTCTTCAGCGACGCAGTCGAAGACCGTCACAGAATACTTCTCTTCGCGGGTCTTCGGAACACAGACCGTGAAATTCACGGTGCGGGTCTTCACGACTGGAACCTGCTTGCAGACGGTGTACTTCCGCTCGCGTTGTTCCTGACGGCAACCAGCGACCTGGTAGGTGTATTCCTGAGTCTCAGGAACCTGCTTGCAAACCTGGAACGCCCGGGTCCGCTGTTCCTGACGGCAACCAGCAACCTGGTAGGTGTACTCCTGAGCTTCGGCAACCTGCTTGCAAACCTGGACCGTACGGGTCCGGGTTTCTTGCTTGCAGCCAGCGACTTGGTAAGTGTATTCCTGTGGGGAAGCAACCTGCTTGCAAACCTGAATCGTGCGGGTCTTCTGTTCTGGACGGCAGCCGGTCACGACGTAGGTGTATTCCTGCGTCGAAGGAACCTGCTTGCAGACCTGAACTGTACGGGTCCGGGCTTCTGGGTGACAGACGGTCACGTTGTAGTTGTAAGCTTCCTGGCGACAGACGCGACGGCAAGTCGTGTAGGGCACCTGCTCACAAACCACATTCGGACACCACTTCTTGCAGCAACGGGTGCAGCAAGGATTGCATGGATCAGCAATCTGGGTGGTGACCCACTGGCCAGCGTCGCGAGACACAGTCCGGTAGGCAGTTTCCTGAACGGTGTCGTAGACAGTCTTCATCGCGGTCCGGGTTTCCGTGGAGGGAACCATGACCGTGTAGGGCTGTTCGACATTTTCGGAAACAGTGGTGTACACAGTCCGGGTGGCCGTCTTCGTTTCCGAAGTCGGAACCATGACGGTGTAAGCCTGCTCCACGTTCTCGGTCACGGTGTTGTAAACCGTGCGAGTTCCAGTCCGCGTTTCCGAGGTCGGAACGTTGACGATGTAGCTCTCTTCACGAGGCTCCATCACGTTCTTGTACACGGTCCGGGTGGCCGTCTTCGTTTCCGAAGTCGGAACGTTGACAGTGTAGCTTTCTTCACGAGGTTCCATGACGGTCTTGTACACCGTCCGGGTGCCGGTCTTCGTTTCCGAAGTCGGGACGTTCACCGTGTAGGTATCCGTCTTCTCTTCTTGAGCAGTCTCGTAAACCGTGTAATTTTCTTCACGGGTCCGAGCTTCGTTTTCCGAATAGTTGACTGTACGGGTCTTCTCTTCGGTGCGCGGAACCTGGCGATTCACGGTGTACTTCCGTTCACGCTGCTCTTGACGCATTTCGGTCGCGGTGACGGTACGTGTTTCCGTCGCCATTTCCGAAACCATCACGGTCCGCTCTTCGGTCGTGTATTGCGGGCCGCACGGGGCAGCTGCAACACCACATCCAGCTGCAGCGTGACCGCCGCCGCAGGGGCTACAAGCACTGGCACAGGGGGCTGGACAGCAGCGGGCACGATGCCGACCATGTCCACCGGCTTGTGCATACGTCGCCGTCAAGGCCAAAGCCAGGACCGGCACCAACAACATAATTCGTCTCATCAGCAGTTCTCCTCAGGAACAGGTGCCAATTGTGCGGCTACACACCGCATTCTTGATCGGGAAACAGTGGTCCAGTCGAATGGATCAGGTAACAATGAATGATTGCGACCCGTGCGGACTCTGCACTATCTGGATAAGATAAGCGGGTTATAGGGGTTTGCAAGTGGCAATTCCCCATTCGTCAACGATTTTGAAAAGAGACATCAATGTGGCCCTTTGTCGTGCTCGCCGTACTGAATGTGCTTGAGGGGGGGGCGGCACAACCCGCAACTCCGCTCGACCCAGCCACCTATTCTCCAAGCCGCACAGTCATTGTTCTCTCTCAGAATACCCAAGTTTACGCAGCTGACAAGCCCATTGGAGTCATTCCGCCAGGGGCGGTTCTCCATTTTTCCAAGGTCAGCGAAAAATGGCTCATGGTCCCCAGGTTTGGCGGCTGGGTCTTCGCGGACGATGTTGTGCCGATCGAAAATGCCGTCAAGCACTACACCTCCTTGATCGAAAAACAGCCATTTGCCACGGTATTCCTGCATCGCGGAATTGCGCACCTCCAACTCGATGAACTCGATGACGCGAAGGCCGACTTCGAAGAAGCCATCCGCCGAGGCACAAAGGACGGAGCAGTCTACATCAATCTCGGTAACGTTCTGCAGCGAAGGGGGTTAGCTCAGGAAGCACTGGTGAACTACTCCAAAGGAATCGAACTCTCCCCCGACATGGCACTTCCCTATATCGAACGCAGCTCAGTCCTGATGGAAATGAAACAGTACCCCGAGGCCGCCGCCGACCTGGAAAAGGCCATCGCCCTCGATCCCACCTCCCCGGAAGCCTACAACAATCGAGGCGTCCTGCATCGGCTCCAAGGCCGCTACGAAGACTCGATCAAAGACTACTCCAAGGCCATCGAGCTTTTCGCCAAGTATGCGGGGGCCTATGCCAATCGGGGCTTCGCACTCCGTCAACTCGGGCGGTATGCCGAGTCTCTGGCCGACTTCGAAAAGGCCCTGGGGTACGACCCTGTTTCCGTCGAGAT
The DNA here is from genome assembly GCA_043736295.1 of Planctomycetota bacterium. Classification (GTDB taxonomy): domain Bacteria; phylum Planctomycetota; class Planctomycetia; order Planctomycetales; family Planctomycetaceae; genus TH-plancto1. The sequence continues at coordinate 9,512 of JAYTCW010000190.1, forward strand.
CGCCAACGATGCCGCCTGGCTCCTGGCGACCTGCCCCGATGAAAAAATCCGCAACCCAGACCGGGCCATCGAACTCGCGGACCGTGCCTGCAAATCGACCAATCGCGAGAACGGCTCTTACCTGGATACCCTCGCAGCCGCCTACGCAGCTGCGAGCAAATATGACGAAGCCGTCAAGATCGGTGAAGAGGCATTGGAGCGACTGAAAACGGATAACCAAGCGCTGGATGTCCACGTCCGGTTAGAACTCTATCGCTTGAAGAAGCCCTACACAGAGGCAAGCGAGAAGCAATAGCAGACTGGGGGAGAGTCATCAGTCGTCAGTTCTCAGTCGTCAGCGAGAGGCGGAGAGCCCAGGTTGAGACAGTGCGTCGTCGTGCCAATTCCTACCGAAAAGACTTCCGAAGTCTCGGAAGACTTCAGAGGTCTGAGGTTCAGTTTCTACGTGCCGCTCGCCTCACAACCGACCGCTCCGCAACACCCCATAGATCAGCCAAATCCCCAGCATCCCGGACAGCGTAAACACCGGGACCGTGATCCACGGCGACGCCCCGGAACTGCGGATGATAAGCGACGACGACACCACCAGTGATGCCACGACCAGCGCCACCACGATCCGGTTGCTGGATCGGTCGAACTCCGAAATCAACTTGTCCAGCGACCGATGCTCCAGCTGAATCTTGAGGTCGTCGCGGCTCAGCTTCTCCAGCGTGCGGGCCAGCGAGACCGGCATCCCGTGCAGCGTCCCCGCCAGCATTTTGAGGTCGTCCGCCACCTTGCGAGCCACGCGCCGCGGGTCGTATCGCCGCTTGACCAACCCCTCGACAAACGGGGCCAGTTCACCCGCCATGTTGAACTTCGGGTCGAGGCCCCGCCCCACCCCTTCCAGCGTCACAGTGGCCCGGATCAGCAGCATCAAGTCCCCCGGACAACGCAGCCCATGTGCTGACAGAATATGCACAAAATCCTGCAACATCCGCCCCACGCGCAGCTGCTCCAAGGAGATGCCGTAGTAGGTCTCTACGAAGTCCTTGATATCGATCCGCAGCAGCGATTCGTCGAGAGGTCGCGACGGCTGGCCCAGGTTCTGCACCACGCGCACTGCCAGCGAAACATCACTCTTCGAAACCGCCACGATCAAGTCAACGAGCAGCTCCCGCTTGTCGTCATCCAGAAAGCCCACCATCCCATAATCAATGAGAGCGATCGACCCATTGGGCAAGATGCGCATGTTCCCCGGATGCGGGTCACCGTGAAAGATCCCCAGGTCGAACACCTGCTTCATAAACAACCTGGCCCCGACAGCGGCGACCTGGCACGGATCGAGTCCGTATTCCCGAACCTGATCGAGGTCGGTCGGTCGACACCCGTCGACGAACTCCATCGTCAGCACGGCGGAGGTACACAGATCCTCATAAATGCGGGGAATCAGCAGGTTCGGATCGTTCCGGTAGAGCCGCCGAAACTGCTCCATCGTGCGGGCTTCACGCAGGAAATTCACCTCTCGTCGAATCGTCCGGTTGAAGTGCTGTACCAGTCCGATCGGGTCAAACACCTGCGATTCGGGCATGTGCCGCTCGATCAGCAGAGCGATTTCCTGCATCAGTGACAGATCACGCTCGATGTCCCGCTCGACGTTTGGACGCCGGATCTTGATCGCCAGCCGGGTGCCGTCGAAGTGCCGAGCGCGATGCACCTGCCCCAGCGACCCCGCCGCCAGCGGCTCCATCTCAAACTCGGCGAACAGCTGGGCGATCGGGCGATGGAGTTCCGCTTCGACCAGTCGGGCGGCTTCCTCACCCGGAAAGGGCGGCACCCGCTCCTGCAAGTGGGACAACTCGTCGATCACCTCTGGCGGGACCAGATCGGGCCGCGTGCTGATGACCTGGCCGAACTTGATGAACGTCGGCCCCAGATCCTCCAGAGCTCTTCGAATCCGCTGTGGCGTGCCGAGCGAGTCCGCCGCCGGATCGCGACGAAAGAACAACCGCTTGCCCCACTGCAAATACCGCCGCAACCCAATCCGCTCGATCAAATCATCAAACCCATGACGCAGCAACACCCCCACAATCTCGCGACTTCGGGCCAGGTTCCGCAGAAACCGGAAAGGGGAGTATTCGAACGACACGGGAAGTCTCAAGGGCCAAAGAACTGAACGTCATCATTGTGAGGAACCGGATGACGAGAGTCTTGTCCAAACACGCACAAAATCAGAGAATCGGAATTCCGTAACACGTCAGCCGTCGACGACAAACAATCGACAGGCCACTTGATAACCAATCCCCCCATTCACAGACAAACCAACTTCAGACGGCTGACCGCTCGTGGGTTCACTGAAGAGAGATTGTGAAACTGCTCCAGTCTACTTCGCCCCCACTCTTTGGTTGCGGCGATGCCGCGCCGTGAACTCTGTGCTGCTGCGTAACACCTGCCTTCCCTTTGTGAATCGCATTACAGTGGATTCATGGATGCCAAATTGATCCAATGATTGCGTCCGATACGTTCACCATTTCGATGAGGTCTCAGAATGTCCCACTTCATTCGCTCTTCCCGTCGTGCCTTCCTCGCTCAGACCGCAGCCCTCGCCGCGGGGTGGCATGTGGCTTCGTCGCGCCCCGTGTGGGCGGCTCCTTCGCCCAACGAGAAGCTCAATATCGGGGTGATCGGACCCGGCGGTCGGGGGTTTGACAACCTGCAAGGGGTCGGCGGCGAGAACGTCGTGGCACTGTGCGATGCCGACGCTCGCTCGGCGAAGCGAGCCTTTGAGCAGTTCCCCAAGGCGACCCGCTACCGCGACTTTCGCAAAATGATCGAGACCGAAAAGCTCGACGCGGTCGTCGTCAGCACGCCCGATCACATGCACGCCCCAGCTGCGCTGTGGGCCATGCGGCGGGGGCTGCATTGCTATTGCGAGAAGCCGCTGGCGCACTCGGTGTGGGAGACGCGGATCATGGCCCAGACGGCGAAGGAGCATCACCTCGCCACGCAGATGGGGACGCAAATTCACGCCACCGACAACTACCGCCGTGTGGTGGAGGTCGTTCAATCGGGAGCGATTGGCCCCGTGACCGAGGTGCAGGTGTGGGTCAACAAAGACTGGGGCGGCGGGGAACTCCCCATCGACAAGCCCGAGGTGCCGAAGGAGCTCGACTGGGAGCAGTGGCTCGGCCCCGCTCCAGCTCGGTCGTATCACTCGGCATACTTGCCAGCGAACTGGCGGCGGTGGTGGGCCTTCGGCAACGGGACGCTCGGCGACATGGGATGCCACTACATCGACCTCGTCTTCTGGGCGTTGGCCTTGCGGCACCCGACGACCATCGAGGCGAGCGGACCGGCAGTGCATGCGGAGACCTGTCCGCGCGGGATGAAGGTGGTGTGGGAGTTCCCGAAGCGTGGCGAGCAACCGCCGGTCAAGATGGCCTGGACCGATGGGAACCTGACCGAGAACAAGCATGATGGCCACGAGTTCCCCGGCTCGGGGATCTACTTCAAGGGGACCAAAGGCTCGATGTTCGCTGATTACGGCGGCTACCGGCTCTTCCCCGAGGAGCAGTACAAGGAGTTCAAAGCCCCGGCCCAGACGATCGCCGCCTCGGTCGGGCATCACCAGGAGTGGATCAACGCCTGCAAGACCGGGTCGCCGACACTGTGCAACTTCGATTACTCGGGAGCGCTGACCGAGTCGGTGCTGCTGGGGATGGTGGCGTTCCGGGCGGGGCAGAAGCTGGAGTGGGACGGGGCGACGATGACGGTGGCGAATAGCCCGAAGGCGCAGGGGATGCTGAAGCGGGAGTATCGTCCGGGATGGGAGATGTGAGGCGAGCGGCCAGTGGAAACTGACCGCCAGACTTCCGAAGTCTTCGGAGACTTCGGAAGTCTCTGGGTACGCGAAGTCTGGCCACTCGCCTAAGCGCATCTCTGAGTCAACCGCGACGACTGACATACCTGCCAACAATGGTCAGGACTATACTGAACCCGTCCGTCCTTTCGGTGAGATTGCCATGACAACCATTACCTTGGCGGAAGCCCAAGCTGATTTGCCGCGACTGATCGATCAACTCCTGCCTGGTGAGGAGATGTTGATCGTCGACTGCGGCGAACCATGGGCTCAGGTCAGAAAGGCTGACCGTACGACCACTCCCTGCCAAGCCGGGACAGCCAAGGATCAGATCCTGTGGATTGCACCGGATTTCGATGCCCCACTCGATGAGTTCCGGGAGTACGGTGTGGTCCGCTCATGGTAGGGTCAGGATTCTTTATTACCGGAACTGACACGGGCGTTGGGAAGACGGTGTGTACGTGTCTGTTGGCGCGGAGTGTCGCCTTTCGCTCCGCGAAAGGACGCTCTTTTGCGGAGCAAAAGGCGACTCTGGCCCGCGTCGCGGCGTACAAGCCGGTCTGCTCTGGAGCCACGTCTCGGGAGAGCGAAGCTCCTGGGGAGGGCGAGGCTCCTGCCGAGCTGCGAGCGACCAGCGACGCTCGCGATGGGTTTCCCGCAAGTGTCTGGCCCCCTCACCCCGACCCTCTCCCCCACGGTCGAGTCCCCACCGAAAGCCACATCGATTGTGGGGGAGAGGGAGCAGAGGGGGTGTCCAGCGAGTCGATTCCCCGGATGGGCGTCGCGGGTCGCGCGCGGCTCGGCGGGAGCCTTGATTCCGGTTCCCTCTCCCCCGCGAGCGACATCGCCAAACCCTGCGATGTGATTGCGGGGGAGAGGGCTAGGGTGAGGGGGCTGCCCTCGATTGTCTGGCCCCCTCACCCCGACCCTCCCCCCCCCCGTCGAGTCCCCACTGAAAGCCACATCGAATGTGGGGGAGAGGGAGCAGAGTGGGCGGCATATCCCGTCCCCTCGAAGCCCGACTCCCGAAGCCCGAAGCCTATCTGGTCCGATGTGGAAGCGCTCTACGCCGCCACGCACGCCGCCTTCCCGCTCGACCGAATCTGTCCGCAAACGTTTCTCGCCCCACTCAGCCCCCCGGCGGCTGCGGCTCTCGAAGGTCGCGAGGTGGACGAGGCACTGCTCCTCAGTGGCTACCACTGGCTGGCCGAGCGGGCCGAGATGGTCCTCGTCGAGGGGGCAGGCGGGTTCTACTCGCCGATCTCGACGAACTGGCTGAACGCTGACCTCGCCGAGCGAGTCGGACTGCCGGTGATCATCGTGGCCCCAAATCGCTTGGGGACGATCAACCAGACGCTACTCACGATTGAGGCCATTCGGCAACGCGGGCTGACCGTGGCGGGGGTGGTCCTCAACCGGTTGACTGAGGTGAGCGATCCCTCCACCGAGTCCAATGCTGCCGAAATCCAACAGCGGGGGCGGGTCCGCGTCTGGTGCGAAATTCCGTTCCTTCCGGCTGCTGAGTTGCAGTCGAGGCGTCTCCCGGAGAGTATGATTTGTGAACTCTGGAACTTCGGCTCCAAAGTCGACGGCTGACATTGGTCCTCTAGCTGTCTCACCCACTCGCATAGACAGACATTCCATGACCGCCCATGGTGACGGCCTGAACTTTGATTTTCTTGATGAACCGAGTCCGGCGAAGAAGCCTCCCGTGCCGCCGGAGGATATGTCCGCTCCAGAATCGCCACCCGCCAATATCGAGTCTCTTGGTGTGCGGAACGGAATTCTGGACGATGTCAACGACGAGGTTCCCGACGACGGACACTCCAGTTCCATTTTTGATGATGCTCCCGTTGCCACCCCGGTGAACCCCGAAGTGCAGCCCCCGGGTGAGTTGCCGAACATCTCGGGGGGCGACACAGAAATCCTGGTGCGTGGACGCACGGAGCTTCGAGATTTCCCCGAGGACTTTGGAGCCAGTCCGCTGGGAACATTGCCCGCTGAAAACGCAGCTGAGGCACTCTTCGAGGGAACGCCGGAGTTCGCTGCAGCGCTGTCCGATCCTTCGGTTGAATCAGAAAGCTCCTCAGTTCCGGACGCGATTCAGAACCCGCTGGGGGGACTGTTCTTCCCGACCGACGAGGAAGGGAATCACTCCCCGCCGCCCCCCCGTGAGGCAGATCCCGCCAAGTCCCACGAGGACACGGTGATAACCGAATTCTCACTCCCTAGCCGACCGGTGTCCGCCGAGCTGGAGACAACGACGGTTGAGACGACTCCCGAACTGCTCGCTTTGGAGAGCCATGATACACTCGTCACCGCCGATCCCCCCGAAGTCTCGCTGGAGGGGCTGAATGACTCGGGGCTGTCGCTGTCATCGGTCACATCGGGAGGGTTCTCGGACATAGTTCCCTCGACAACTGGCAGTACTCCAGTCGCCAAGGCGGCACCGGCACCGGCGGGGAATCGCGTCGTCTTATTCGCTCTCGGCGGGTACGCCCTGCTGGTCACCGCATTGTGCGTCACGTTGCTGATGATGCTGTCCAAGGCGCGGGAGGCGGGCCAGCTGGAGAGCTTGCCCGATCTCAAGCCGATTCCGCCGGGCAAGGTGGCGATCTATAAGATCAATACCGAACTGCCAGCCGGGCACACTCTCAAACTCGGCGACCATCAGCGGTATGGCAATCTGCGAGTGGAACCGCTCAAAGTCACGCGTGGCACCATCCAGTTTCAGCACTTTGAAAAAGCAGGAAAGGTCGAGGACTACAACTCCGCCGCCGTCTTGAAGCTCTGGGTCAAGTTCACCAATGAATCGCAGGAGCAGGCGTTCGTACCGCTCGATTCGGACCTGATGTTCCGACGCCGTGTCGACGCTCAAGAGAACGTGTTCGCCAATAACTTCCTCGTACAGAAGCTCGACAAGCCCCGCAGCTACCCGCTGGTATTCGTCTTCGACCACCTCCAATCGAGCGAATGGGACATGGCCGGACAACAGCTCGGCAAACAACTGGAACCGGGTGAGTCGCTGGAGACCTACATCCCCACCACAGCAGACGGAATCGACCACCTGCAGGGCGACCTGCTCTGGCGAGTCCAGCTGCGCAAGGGGCACTCTCCTAGTGGAAATGGAGTGACCACGCTGGTCGAGGTCGCGTTCACCGCCGATCAGATTCAGGCAGAGGGGACGTGAAGTAGCGACGCAGCCTCACGACTTCGGCGGCGGTTCATCTCCCGTCGGGAGGGCGAAGCTCCTGCTGAGCCGCGAGCCAGAGGATTCGTTGACTCGCGTCAGCGGCTCGGCAGGAGCCTCGCCCTCCCGACGGGGAACCCTCATCAAGCACTGCTCAGTGACAAGCCGCAACACTCCCGAACCTCTTCCCATCATTTTACAAGAATCCCGGAATCTCTCATGTCACTCAAACTCGACCGTCGTCAGTTCCTCGGCACCAGCGCAGCTGTGGCAATCGGAGCCTGTGCCAGTTCACTGCCCGCAGTGGATGCTCCGAAGCGACCGAAGCTGAAGATCGCGGTGAAGTACTCGATGATTGGCATCGACGGTGACGAGCGGGCCAAGCTGGAACTGGTGAAGAAGCTCGGATTCCAGGGGGTCGAGATCGATAGCCCGAGCGGGATCAACCTCGCCGCACTCAAGGCGGCGTGCGAGGCGACCGGGATCGTGATGCACGGCTCGATCGACTCGGTTCACTGGAAGGACACGCTGTCCCATCCCGAAGACGCCGTGAGGGCCAAGGGGGTGGCGGGCCTCAAGACCGCGATCCAGGATGCCCACTTCTTCGGGGCTGACACGGCACTGCTGGTCCCTGGGGTGGTCAAAGAGGGAGCTACGTACCAGGAGTGCTTTGATCGCTCGCAGGCGGAGGTCAAGAAGCTACTTCCGCTGGCTGAAGAACTGAAGGTCAAGATCAGCATCGAGACGGTGTGGAACAACTTCATTACGACACCAGAACAGCTGATTGAGTATGTCGACTCGTTCCAGAGCCCGTGGGTGGCCGCCTACTTCGATTGCAGCAACATGCTGAAGTACGGCGTTCCTGCGGCAACCTGGATTCGCAAGCTCGGGAAGCGGATGGTGAAGTTCGATTTTAAGGGCTACCACATGGAGAAGAGCTGGTGCAAGATCGGTGAGGGCAGCGAAGACTGGCCCGAGGTACTGACTGCTCTGGCGGAAATCGAATATGACGGATGGGCGACTTCGGAAGTCGGTGGCGGTGGGGAAGATGTTCTGAAGGATGTCGCCGCGAGGATGAAGAAAGTGCTGGAACTGACGTAGCAGAATTCGTCAGAATTCTGACTGCCGGGAGTGCGATCAAGTGGAGCAGAATTCTCACGAATTCTGCTACGATACCGACCCCCGCTTACAAGTCGAGATGCCATGCCTGATTCCGAAGACACAGAAACACCCCGCAAGTTGACCCTTGACCAGTTCCTGAAGATCGTGGGCTGGGTCGATTCCGGGGGGCAGGCTAAGGTCGCCATCCAATCGGGTCTGGTCCAAGTGAACGGCCAAACCGATACCCGCCGCCGACGGCAATTGGCGATCGGGGACCGCGTGGAATATCAAGGGCAGGCGGTGGTGGTGGCCTCGTTGGAGTAGGGGCTTCACCCATAAAATACTTGTGTGTGCGTCAGGCAAGTCAGCAGCTGCCAGCTTCTGCCCCCTCTCCCCCACATTCGATTTGGCATTCGGCGTGGACTCCGCTGTGGGGGAGAGTGCCGGGGTGGCCTGATGAAACGGCCAGACACTGAGCCGCTTGCAGCCTCTCAGCGAACGCATTTTTGTGACGCACCACAGCCCTTTGACGACCTCCGAACGAGTGCAAGGCCGGACATCAA
>JAYTCW010000191.1:0-16067 GCA_043736295.1 Planctomycetota bacterium
CTCCGAAATGCGTTTCAACCTCAGCAACACAGGTTCGCAGAAAAGGAAAACGACCGCGATACCAGTTGCGGAACGACTTGTGAAACAGTCATCTAGTGCTGCTCCGCCACGCGGGCAAAGATGAACATTCTCTGGTCGCCACGTTTCGCCAGTACACAGGCGAATTGGCGAACGTGCCCGCCTTCTGGCGCGGGGCAGCGACGGCTCATTCGAGACCGCGTGATGTCGATCAAATTCAACCAACCACCAGTTCCGCCTGCATCGTGGCCAGTTCCATGATTCGCTGTTCCGTGAACTCGCCGCGTTGCAGTTCCCCGGTCAGGCGGCCTCAATCAAGGCTCAGTCCATTGCGTGAAGATTTGTGACATCATTCGGTGTTGCGGTGACACGGTGTCACAGACCACCATCCGATGATCTGAGTGTTTTGTCTGTTGGGCATAGACTTGTTCTGTCGGGACACTCACCCAGATCTGGTCGACGCGAAACAGTGGATAATCATTCGTCCCGGTGCCTCCGAAACCAATCCCAGACTGAGTAAACGCATCACGAACGGCTGGCCCCAGATCCGAGAGTGATCGATCCAGCGGCACGGTATTAAAGTCTCCACCGACAACACGCTCAGCCCAGGAGTCAACCACATTGATCGCATGGTGGACTTGCTGGAGTTCGAGGCGATGAGTTTCTCGCCGGTCTCGATGGTCCGCCCAGAATCCAGCTGTCCACGCATCGAGTCGCGATACCGGAGGCGTCAGGCGCAGGCTGATACAGTGAAGCGGGCGGTGACCTGGGAAGGTCACGACTCCGGAGACAAAATGGGGATGAGGATCGAGCAGCGTTGGCACGATGCTCCCATGCGTGAGGATGGCGGTGTCGAATCCCGCAAGAACCGAACCTCGCTCGCCGTACAGTTCAAACGCCATCTTCTGAAGTTCATCTGCTCCCGGAATTTCTTGAAGTAACACGATGTCTGGCCGGGCGGCTTTGAGGTCTTCCAGGCAGCGACTCGTGTTCGCACAATTCAGACTGACCACACGTAACGCTGTCCCGCTGACTCGACGGAGCCCGACCCTCATGCTGACAGATCGCGAGAGAGACCGGACCTCCTCGACCCAGCCAATCGAGAAACAGAGCCAGATCAGAACGAGGAATTTCGCCCATGTGGGCCGTCTCGTGCGAGCTGCAACGGCAATCCCTGCGAATCCCGGCAACACCCAGAACCACGGCGGAACAAGAGTGAGAGCGGTGAGCAAGTCGGGCCGAACCATGCAGCCCAGAAATGCGCCCAGCAGAGGGCCGACCGCCAGTACGGCGAAACACAATGCCCCGAGACGCCGCCATCGCGAAACCGGAACTGCTAATTCCGGCTGAGCCTTTGGTATCGAGGACATGATTGATCTTTCTTCCACCATCAGCTCGCGACCAACTCCCCCTGCATCGTAGCGAGTTCCATGATACGGTGTTCCGTGAACTCTCCACGTTGCAGTTCCCCGGTGAGGCGGCCTTCGCACAGCACCAGAATACGGTCACACAGAGTAATCAGCTCCGGCAGTTCACTGCTCGTCACGATCACCCCGAGCCCGTCGCGCGCCAGCTTGTCGATCACACGGTACAACTCGGCCTTGGCCCCAACATCGACCCCGCGTGTAGGGTCGTCGAGCAGCAGCACATCCGGGGTCGTCTTGAGCCAGCGACCGATGATGCACTTCTGCTGATTGCCGCCCGAGAGGTTCGTAATCATCGATTCGGTGCTGGCCGTCTTCACCCCGAGTTGTGCGATCGTGGCGGTCGCTGCGGTGCGTTCGAGGCGGGAGCGGATGACCCCCAGCGAGGTCGACTCTTGAAGCGTGCAGAGGGTGATGTTCTCGCGCACGGTCATCTGGGAGAAGATGCCGACCCGTTTGCGGTCCTCGGTGACCATCGCGATTCCGGCCTCGACGGCTTGCGCGGGGTGCGTGAACCGGACCTCTGTCCCGTTGAGTAGGATCGTCCCCTGTGGAGGCACCGCAGAGGCACCGAACAGGCACTCCAGCAGCTCCGTCCGCCCGGCCCCCATCAAGCCCGCGATGCCCAGCACCTCGCCTCGCCTGAGTGACAGCGAGATGTTCTCCAGCCGCCACTTACGGGCGTGGCCATACCGGGGCAGTGACAGCGACCGCACCTCCAACACCGTCTCGCTGGGCGTCCGTCCCGCTGAGAGGTCAGTGTTCTCAATCTCTCTTCCGACCATCAAATGCGTGATCTCGCGCGGGCTGGTGGCCGTCCGGTCCAGCGTCTTCACCACCTGCCCATCGCGCATCACAGTGACCCGGTCCGACAGCCGGAACACCTCTTCCATCTTGTGCGAGATGTACAGAATCGTCACGCCGCTCGACCGCAGCTTCTGGATCACCCGGAACAGCCGCTCGACCTCGGTCTCGGTCAGCGCACTGGTCGGCTCATCCATGATAAGGATCTCCGCCTTCCGAGACAGAGCCTTCGCGATCTCGACCAGCTGTTGATCGCCGACCCGCAGTTCGCGGACGAGCTGCCGGGGAGAAATCTTGGAGTCGAGCTGGGTGAAGAGTGAGTCGGCTTCGACCTCCATCTGGCTATCATTGAGCAGCCCCCACCCGCTGGTCAGCTCGCGTCCCAGGAAGATGTTGGCGGCGACAGTCAGCTCTTCAACGAGGTTGAGTTCCTGGTGAATGATGCTGACGCCGCGTTCTTCGGCCTCGCGCGTGCCATTGAACTGGACGACCTCTCCATTGACGAGGATCTGCCCTTCGTAGTCGGTGTAGACCCCGGACAGGATCTTCATCAGCGTACTCTTGCCCGCCCCGTTCTCGCCGCAGATCGAGTGGAACTCGCCGCGCCGGACAGCGAACGACACGTCCTTCAGCGCCACCACGCCGGGGAACCGTTTCGTGACCTGCCGGATTTCGATCAGAGGGGATTCGGTCATGACTGTGGCGATCTCTGCGAAGTGGAATTCTCTCGGGACCTGGCGGGTGAGGTCGAGACAAGTCTATTCCACCCGCGAAAAGGTCGCACGCCGGTCATCAATAAAAAGGCAGTTCGCGATCACTGGCAGGATGACAATTCCCTTGCCTTGCGTGACTTAAAAAACAGGGCTCTGGGGAAACACGCCCTCGCCATTCGCTCTGGCCCTTGCAATTCCCTTGCGATCCTCAAAAATCCATGCCCCTCGCTGGGCAGTCTGTTCGCTGACTGGCCGGGGACCAGGAGAAGGTCTGCATGGCTGCCCGCAATTCCGCCCCCCCGTCCGGTGACGAACCCGCCGATGAGATTCAGTTCGTCTCGATCAGCGATGAGACGCGGCGGCGGTATCTCAACTATGCCATGTCGGTCATCATGTCGCGGGCCTTGCCGGATGTGCGCGACGGACTCAAGCCGGTGCAGCGCCGCATCCTATATGCGATGTACGAGGACTTGGGTCTGACCCCGGATGCCAAGTTCACCAAGTGCGCCAAGATCACCGGCCAGACCACCGGTAACTACCACCCGCACGGGACCGTCTCGGTCTATGACGCACTCGTCCGCATGGCGCAGTCGTTCTCGTTGCGAGAGCCACTGGTCAATGGACAGGGGAACTTCGGCTCGATCATCGGCTTGCCTCCCGCAGCTGAGCGGTACACCGAAGCCAAGCTGACCAAGGTCGCCGATCAGTTGATGAACGAACTGCGGTACAAGACGGTCGACATGCGGGCCACGTATGACGCGACACGGGAAGAGCCGGTGGTGTTGCCCGCGCGGTTCCCTAACATTCTGGTGAACGGAGCGACGGGGATCGCGGTCGGCATGGCGACGAACATGCCGCCGCATAACCTCAGCGAGACGATCAAAGCCGCTGTCTATCTGATCGACGAACCGGAGGCGAGTACGGCCCAGGTGATGACGAAGCTGCGCGGGCCGGACTTCCCGCTGGGGGGGCGGATCGTCACGGACCGTTTGGAACTGCGCACCATTTATGAGGAGGGTCGCGGGACGATCAAGGTCCGGGCAGAGTGGGCTCTCGACAAGGAGAAGGGCAAGGAGATCCCGCACCGGATCGTGATCCACACGATCCCATACGGCGTCGAGACCGGCCCACTGATGAGCTCGCTGGGCGAGATTCGCGACTCGCGCAAGCTGCCGCAACTGGTCGACGTTGCCGATGAGTCGGACGACGAGCACGGCCTGCGAATCATCATCGAGATCAAGAGCGGAGCCGACGCCGACGCAGTGATGGCGTACCTGTTCAAGCACACGCGGCTGGAGGATAACTTTGCTTATAACGCGACATGCCTCGTCCCAGATGAGCATGGGGTTCTCGGGCCGAAGCGGTGCGGGCTGATCGAGATCCTCAAGCACTTCCTGACGTTCCGACTCGTCACGGTGCGGCGGCGGTATGAGTTCCTGCTGGCACAACTCGAAAAGCGGATTCATATCCTCAAGGGCTTCGAGATCATCTTCGACGGCCTCGACAAGGCCATCAAAATCATCCGGGCCAGCGACGGCAAACAGGATGCCGCCGAGAAGCTGATGAAGGCGTTCCCCCTCGACAAGGAGCAGACCGACGCCATCCTCGAACTCCAGCTGTACCGCATCTCTCAGCTCGAAATCGGTCGCATCCGCCAAGAGCTGCACGAGAAGGAGACCGAGGCCAAACGCATCCGCAAGATCCTGGCCAGTGACAAGCTGCTGTGGGGCGAGGTCCGCAAGGAACTGGAACAGATCGGCGATGAACTGGGTGGCAAGCGCCGTACCGCACTCGGGTCATCCGAGGAGATCGGCGAGTTCGATCCGCAGGCATACATCATCCGCGAGAACACGCACATCGTGCTCTCGACAGAAGGCTGGGTGCGGCGGATCGGGAAGATCTCGACGCTCGACAAGCTGCGAATGCGCGAGGGGGATCAGCTGTTGACGGTGTTGCCGTGCAGCACGCTCGACAACGCGATCTTCTTCAGCAGCGACGGGACGGCGTACACATTGCCCGCCGAGCAGATCCCGGCGAGTACCGGGTACGGAGAGCCGCTGGCCAAGCATATTAGGCTAAGCGACGGGGCGAGCCTCTTCGCCGCGCTCAGTACCGACACGCGGTTCACGCCGCCCGATACCGAGGTCGACGACCAACCCGCCCCCGCTCCGTACCTGCTGATCGTGACGGCCAGCGGACAGGTGATGCGGCTCTCGCTGTCGTCGTTCCGACTCCCCTCGACGAAGGCGGGAAGGCGTTACTGCCGCCTGATCGAGAAGGACAAGGTGGTGCATGTCGAACTGGTGGAGGAAACCGACACCGTGTTCCTGATCTCTCGCGACGCGAGGTTGATCCACTTCTCGGTGACCGATGTGCCGGTCCTCTCCGGGGCCGGTAAGGGCGTGCGCGGGATCAAGCTCGACACCGGCGATGTGCTGCTCGGGGCGATGAAGATGTCCCGCCCGTCCGACACCTTGAAGGTCATCAACGACAACGACAAGCCGATGAGCTTCGGCCAGATGAAGTACTCCGTGACCGGTCGTGGCGGCAAGGGGGTCAAGGTGGCCCAACGCTCGACGATTAAGTCGATCATCAAGCCAGACCTGATCCTGCCCGACTGGGGGCAGGTCGAAGGGTGATGCGTCGTGGGACGGGCACATTTGCCCGTCCGCGATGGACGATCGAATTGAGGTTCATCCGACGATTTTTTTGGGGAGAGTTACCATCTGGTGGAACCTCGCTGCCTGTGACAGCTCTCAACCCCAACGGGGTTTCGCCGCGTAGCCCAGGGTTGGCGACGCAGGAGCCTACCCTGGGTGGTGCGAGGTCGGGCGATTCCAACCCCAACGGGGTTGCGTCACCCACGTGCCAGAAGCCGAGGTGATTGCCTCGCGAAATGGACGCAACCCCGTTGGGGTTGAGGAGCGATTCGCTTGTGGTCCCAGGGTAGCCCGCTGCGCGTGCAACCCTGGGCTACGCGGCGAAACCCCGTGGGGGTTGGAGATCGCATGGCCTGTTCGTCCTGGCGGAGTCATCTGACGACGCCCCCAAAAAATCGTTGGATGAACCTGAATTTAAGCCCATCACGCCAAGGGAAACGCTCATTTCTCCTATGCAGTGCCCGCGTACGCTCGATTCCAACTCTCGTGACCAAGCTCCGGCTTGGTCACGCCCATCCTCGAAGCTCCGCTTCGCCGAGCCACAGAAGACTGCCCGCTTGGCATATCAGGCCGTGATTCCGCTGGGAAGTCCGAAGCCGGTGTGCGAGAGGGAGCGTTCCGGCACGCAGCGAAGCGGAACTTCGGGGATATGCGGCCCCCAGCCGGAGCTTGGGACCGAGGTCTCAAACGAAGTTGGGTGCCACCCTGCGACTGCACGCTACCAGAACTGCCACCAAGGCTTTGTTGAGAAGCCCGCCGCCAGTTCGTCCCATTCACAATTAGGATTGAGTGATCGATAGTAGGCAAATTGGTCTTGCTGACGCCGGGGCCTTAATCGGTGTATCTCACCGGGGCACAGTCCGTATTCCATCCACATATGTTCTTCCAATCGACGCAACCAGTCGGAAAACGTGGCAGCAAGAACGAGTGAACACTTAAAAGGGAAAGGACCACTTCCTCCAGGGCCAATCACGTCCACGCCAAATGCGAGAATTGAACCAGCGGGGCAGCACGGACTGCTGCTGACGTAGATGATGTCATCAAAAAAGGAACTGATACCAATTCGAAAGCCTGCGAACGATTCCCAGCCTGCGAACGGTTCCTTCCCAAAGATATGCAGATCAGACCACGTAATTCGCACCACCTCGTTCAGCTGGCAAAGGCGAACAAGTCGATCGGGGCTGCTTTCAATTCCTACCCCTTCATACTGCGAGTAGAAACTCACCAAGTCGGCGGGCAAATTGTAAGTCACGAGACGCCCGACTGTCGGAAGGCGATTGAATGGTTTCTGATTCAAAAGGATCATCCCGGCCGCATAACTCGTGTTAGACAAAATCGGCTTCTGTCTAACACGGAAGCGAATTCTGCCCATCGCGTGAATGCTCGTCGGAAAGCATCTCCCGAAGAATCGAAACACTCTTGGATGTCAGCGATTGTCGTCGCGGGCTTCCCGATGTCAACAGGAATGTCATGCGGAATCTTTGAGTGAGTGCGAGACGCGGTTTGCGACCACTGTCCCGTGATCGCTCCCTTCTTCCGCCCCGAAGGGGCACCGACAGACCAGCCCAGGGCAGAGCGCAGCGGCGAGAGCCGCGTAGCGCCGCCTTGGGGGTGTGTGGCATGACGTCGCATCAAGCCCTGAAAGGCAACGCCGTGAAGGATTCCCGCAAGGTGTTTCTCAGGGTTCTGCCCCCTCTCCCCCACATTCGGCGTTGCTTTCGAGGAGGACTCGACTGTGGGGGAGAGGGGGCCGGAATCGTGCTGGCCGCCTTGCGAACGTGATCCCTGAGAAAATCCTTCACGGAGTTGCCTGAAAGGGCGGCACAGGGTCGCGCCGCGGTGGGTTGTTTCGCCCTTTCAGGGCTGCGCATTCATGGGGGATCATGACCCAGGGCGGCGCTCCCGTGGGTCGCTCTGCCCTGGGCGGGTCTGTGGTTGCCCCTTCGGGACGGAAATCCAAGTCACTGACGGAGCGGGCGCCACGCTATGAAACCACCATGCGCGTCTGGCACTCTCTCTGAATCTCGGAGGATGAATATTCATCCGGAGAGCCCGCAAAGGAGTGGCGAGACAGTCACTGGCCACATCGACTCCATTCCGATGCGATGACATGCCCAATTCGCGAATTCTGGGCGGCACTTACCGGTCCCAAAGCCGCACAAACGGGCGCTCCTCCACCCCGCGATACCGCGCTCGAGGACGGATGACGTGGTCGCAGTCGGCCTGCTCAATCACATGGGCACACCAACCGACAACCCGTGCGGAAGCGAACATCGGCAAGTACAACTCGCGAGGCAGTCCGAGGTAGTGGAACAATCGCGACAGCGACCAATCGATGTTGGCCGGGAGTTTTTTCTCTTCCCACACCGCCCGCTCGATCGAGTCGGCGATCTCCTCCATCGAGTGGCGACCGCAGGCATGGGCCAACTCGGCACAGTGATTTTCCAGTAACGCAGCTCGCGGGTCGCAGTCCTTGTAGACCGGGTGGCCGAAGCCGGGGATCGAGCGACCCGCCTCGAACTCGGCGTGGACCCACTCGGTCGCCATGTCAGCGGACTCGACCGACTTGATCGCATCCAGCACCCGGTCATCCCCGCCGCCATGCCGCGATCCGGCCAAAACACCCAGCCCCGCTGTCACGGCGGCATACAGATCCCCACCGGTCGAACCGACCATCCGCGCCGCATACGTCGACGGGTTGAACTCGTGTTCCGCAGCTGCGATGAGGGCGGAGTCGAGAGCCTTCTCGAACAGGGCGGTCGGCTCATTGCCAGTGATGAGGTAATACAGATTCCCGGCATAGCCGAGGTGCGTCGCCGGGGCGGGGAGCGGTTCGCCCGTCCGCATCCGGTGCCAGGCAGCGATCAGCATCGGCACGCGGGCCAGCAACCGAACAGCCTGGCCGACTCCACCCGCCAGCGGGCCGTCGCTCGTCTGCGGATCGAAGTGGGAGAGCAGACTGACGCCGGTTCGCAGAGCCTCTAGCGGGGTGACATGCAGCGGCAGACTCTCCAGCACGGAGGTGACCATCTCGGGCAGTTCCATCTCCTCGATCATGATGCTGCGGAAGTCGGCCAGTTCCTCTTCAGTGGGCAGTTCCTCATGCAGCAGCAGGTAGCAGACTTCGAGGAAGTTCGACTCCTCGGCCAAGTCATGAATGCAGTACCCGCGATAGATCAGCCCGTTTTCCAGTGAGGAGATATTCGTCTCACCAGCAATCACCCCACGCAAACCGGGGTGGTAAAGATCGAGCGACATGGAGACATCCTTGAGCGAAAAACGGCTTCCTGCCTGGGTACAGGTCGTCGAGACTCTCGGATTCCGGCGAACCGGAAGTGAACCCACCCCACTTCATCGCCAGGGTGGCTGCACCAAGAGAGAACATTGACCTGCGTTGATCGGTGTGTCGCGGGACGGTTCGCAAAGAGCAACTCGACCGTGTCACGAATGGACGAGCTTCGGACCGAAGCTCGTCAGGGAACCACTGTACCACCGACTTTCCCGAATCGAAAGCGACCCGTAGCAGAAGTCGTGAGACTTCTGACCGCTGGCACGCTGGTGGAAAACGCTCGGCAGAATTCTTACGAATTCTGCGACCACGACTCGCTACGTTTGTCCCGCAGCCCCATTCCGAGTAAAAGATTCGCAACGAAGTGGTGGTGGACAACGTCTTCTCTAGTGCGAGTTCGTGTCGTTTCGGCACGCATGTTGCCTGTCAGATGATTGTCCACCTTGTGCAACTGCCAATTTGGCTGTGTTGGAGATGCGCCCAATGAGTTCTGAGAAGACGGTGAGTTCCGACAAGTCTGCCATGATTGAGGCCCGGGGTCTCAGCAAGTTTTATGGCAATTTCGCTGCCACCCGCGATGTGACGTTTTCCATTCCCCAGGGGCAGGTCGCTGCGTTTCTCGGTCCCAACGGGGCCGGAAAATCGACCACGATGAAGCTCCTGACGGGGTTTCTGGCCCCCAGCGAGGGGCAGGCGATCATCGGCGGGCACAACGTCTCCTCCGACCGACTGGCGGCTGCGGAATTGGTCGGGTATCTGCCAGAAAACGGACCGCTGTACCCGGAGATGACGCCCAAGGGGCTGCTGCGGTATTGCGGGGCAGCACGAGGGATGTCGGCGGGATTGCTGGCCGAGCGGCTCGACTTTGTCGCCGCCAAGTGTTCGCTCGGCGAAGTCTGGGGCAAGCCGATCAGCAAGCTCTCTCGTGGATATAAGCAGCGGGTTGGCATGGCTCAGGCTTTGCTCCACGACCCGAAGGTGCTGATCCTTGATGAGCCGACGAGCGGTCTCGACCCGAACCAGACGTTCCAGGTCCGTGACCTGATCCTCAGTCTGGCCAAGACCAAAACGATCTTGCTGTCGACCCATATTCTGACCGAGGTCAAGGCGGTGTGCAGCCGCGTGTTGCTCATTGACAAAGGCCGACTGATCCTCGACGGCAACGTTGAGGAAATGGAAGGCCGAGAACACAATATGGAACACCACTTCCGGGCACTGACCGGCGGCGTAACCTGACCTGACCAGGCACATGCAGCATGAGGGTCTCCCCGCAGGTGTGGGGGACCGGCCACACAGGCGAGGTTCAGGCAGCCTGACCTCCTAGCAGACAGCGGACGATCACGATGCGGCTTCATGTCATCCTTGCAGTTCTCAAGCGGAACGTCGCCAGCTACTTCACCGGAGTGCTGGGCTACCTGTTCATCACGGCGTTCGTGGCGTTGGCGGTGGCACTGGCCTTCGATGGCCGGTTCTTCACGAACAACGACTGCTCGCTCGACCGGTTGAGCGAGAACTACCACTGGCTGTTGCTGTTCATCGTCCCCGCGATCACGATGGCGGCTTGGGCTGAAGAGCGACGGCAAGGGACGGACGAACTGCTGTTTACACTGCCCGCGCGGGACTTTGAGATCCTGATCGGCAAGTACGGCGCGGTGCTGGCTGTTTACACGGTGGCGCTGTTCTTCACCTGCCCGCTAGTGATTGCCTTGGAGCGGCTGGGAAGCCCGGATTATGGAGCGTTGTTCTCCACTTACACGGGATATTGGCTCGCCGGTGCGGCGATGCTGGCGGTCGGGATGTTCGCCAGTTCGCTCACGAACTCATCCACCGTGGCGTTCGTGCTGGCTGCGGTAATGACCTCATTCTTTGTGTTCATCGACCAGCTTGTTGCCCTGCGGTCGATGATGGAGGCAGCTGGAATTCGCGAGCCACTCGGCGTGTCGGGCTATCTGCATCAGTTCGCCACTGGGGTGATTCCCTGGGGCGGAGTGATCTACTTCGCGTCGATCACCGTGCTATTCCTCTACCTGAACGCGGTCATGATCGCCCGTCGCCACTGGAAGGGTGCCCCCGGCGGTGCCAGCCTCGGAGCACAGTACCTCGTCCGGGCGCTGTCGCTGGCAGTCGTGGTCGTCAGCTTGTCCTACGCCGTGTCGGTAATCGGCAGCCGGATCGACCTGACCAAGGGTGGGCTGTTCTCGCTGTCGCCGACCTCGCGTGAGGTCATCAAGAACATCGACCCGAAACGCCCCGTCTCCATCACAGCTTATCTCTCACAAGATGTGCCCAAGGAATACTTGCCGATTCAGAAGAAGCTGCAAGGACTGTTGCGGCAGTTCGACAAGCTCGGTGGCAGTTTGGTCGATGTCCGGATTGTCTCGGTCGACCCGCTGAGCAAGGAAGCGGAAGAAGCTTCGCAATGGGGGATTCAGGCCCGCCCAGCTCAGACCGAGCGCGATGGCCGGTTCTCGGTCGAGGAAGTCTTCCTCGGCGTCGTGGCTAGCAGCGGCTTCGATCAAGTCGTGATCCCCTACTTCGAAAAGGGGACACCGATCGAGTTCGAACTGACCCGCGCGATCGGCACCGTGGCCAAGAAAAAACGGCTCACCGTCGGCATTCTGACCACCGATGCCAAGGTCTTCGGCGGCATGAATATGCAGTCGTTCCAGTCCGACCCCGAATGGCGACTGGTCACCGAACTCAAGCGGCAGTACAACGTCCGCGAGGTCAGCCCCGATCAACCGATCCTCGTGAAGGGGGCCGCTAAGCCTGCCCCCGCTGCGGCCGACGCTAAGGGGGAGAAAGCTCCGAACGACGACGAAGAGGCGGTCGATGTACTGATTGCTATCCTGCCGTCGACGTTGACCGATCCGCAGATGAAGCACCTCGTCGCCTATGTGCAGGCGGGCGGCCCGTCGTTGATCTTCGACGACCCGGCTCCGGTCTTCCCCGGCTTGGCGAACTCGCCCAATATTCCGACCAAGCCGAGCCAAGGCGGCGGCATGTTCGGCATGGGAGGCCAACCCGGTGCCTCCAAAGCCGACGGCGGCCAGGCGACCTCCCTCATGGATGCCATCGGCGTCGATTGGGACACCCGCAGTGTCCTGTTCGATAACCTCAACCCGCACCCCAAGCACGAAGAACGCTTCCCGAAGCAACTGGTGTTCGTGACTGCTGGAACCAGCGCGAAGGACTCCGGCATCAGTTCGGAGTCGCCGATTACTTCGGGGCTGCAAGAGATTCTCGCCTGGTTCTCGGGTGAGATTCGCAAGGCCTCCGGAGCCAAGGTCGACTTCACTCCGCTGCTGCAAACTCACAATGGCACGTCAGGCTCGATCGACTGGGACGACGCCACGCAAAGCATGGGCTTTGGTGGCCAGCGCGGCCCGAACTTCGAAGCCAAGCGAGTGACCGATACCAGCACGCACATCATCGGAGCCCGCATCAAGGGGACCGGTGAGAATAAAGCCAACGCCATCTTCATCGCCGACGTGGACTTGGTCCATGACGTGATGTTCAACATCTTCGAATCTCAGATCGAGGATCTGGTCATCGACAACACACTGTTCGTCATGAACTGCGTCGACACGCTGGCCGGTTCCGATGACTACGTCCGGTTGCGAAACCGCCGACCTGCTCAGCGGACACTGGCCAAGATTGAAGACGAGAAAAACAAGTTCGACGCCGCCCGGCAGAAGCGGGAGCAGGAAGCGACCAAGGACGCCGACAAGAGCCTCGCTGATGCCAAAACTCGCATTGAGAAAGTACTGGCCGTCATCCGCGATGACAAGAAAATGGACGACGGCGAGAAGCTCCAGATCCTGGAAAACGCCACAGCTGCGGAGAACCGCAAGCTGGAACTGGAGCAGAAGTCGATTGAGCAGAAAAAGGCGAACTCGATTCGGCAAGCCCGCATCGAGTCGCAAGAACTGGTTAAGGCGATCGAGAACCGCACTTGGATCGAATCGTTCCTGCTGTGCGTGCTGCCCGCTCTACTACTGGGGCTCGCCGTGCTGATCATTCGGTTGTTGAACGAAGACAGCGGTGCGGCGACCGACCGACTTGTCAGTCGCTAAAGCGTCAGCATGGACATGATTGTCGCCTTTCGCTCCGCGAAAGACGACACACTCGACACGGAAACCCTCATCGGGAATTGAACCATGAATCCGATCCTCCGCACGCTGACTTTCGTGGTCGCAGCTGTCCTCTCGCTCGGGGCAGCGGGATTGACCTACTGGTCGCACCGTCCGGTCAAGTTCGACCAGAGCTCTGAAATCGGGGAGTGGTTCTTCAAAGAGTTCACAGATCCGAATACGGCGACTGCTTTGGAGGTCGCGACATTCGACAAGGTGGCCTCGAAAACGAGTAAATTCAGTGTCGAGAAAAAGGATGGCAAGTGGCGCATCCCTTCGCACAACAACTACCCCGCCGATGGCAAGGACCGCCTCAAGTCCACAGCCGCCAGC
The DNA here is from genome assembly GCA_043736295.1 of Planctomycetota bacterium. Lineage (GTDB taxonomy): Bacteria > Planctomycetota > Planctomycetia > Planctomycetales > Planctomycetaceae > TH-plancto1. Next base: position 13,375 of record JAYTCW010000191.1, read on the forward strand.
GTGATCGGAATTACACGAGGGGCACCAGCTGGGGAGTCGAAGGACGCTCACAAGGAGCACAACCTGCTCGACCCGCTCGATACGAAGATTACCGAAACTGACGGCCGTGGCGACCGCATCACACTGAAGGGCGGCGATAAGACGCTCGTCGATTTGATCATCGGCAAGAAGAAGGAAGGCTCCGCGAACACTTATTACATTCGTCACGCGGGAGAGGATCGGTTCTTCCTCTCCGAAGTGAAGATCCAGCTGTCTACCAAGTTCGCCGACTGGATCGAGCCCGATTTGCTCGACTTGAAGCAGGACGACATCCAGACCATTGTCATCGATCGCTATTCGGTCAATGAGGCCGAACAAAAGATTGAACAGGGAGAACAGTCACTCCTGCACCGCGACGCGCCGACAGCCGATTGGAAGATCGAGGGGATTGATGCGGCCACACTCAAGCCGAAGACCAGCGTCATTAGTGCGATGCTGAGGTCGTTCGATGATCTGGGTATTGTCGGTGTCCGTCGGAAGCCAGAAGGTTTGAGCGCCAGCCTGCAAGGGGACGGCGCGATGAAGGTCACGAATTCGACGATTGCCGACCTCCAGAGTCGCGGCTTCTTCTTCACCGGCAAAGGGCTGGCTTCGAATGAGGGGGATCTGGTCGTCTCCACGTTCGATGGCGTCAGCTACATGCTTCGTTTTGGTGAGGTCGTCACCGGGTCCGACATCGAAATCGAAGCGGGCAGTTCGAAAGAAACCGAGAAGAAGCCCGCCGCCGACCCGAAAGCCCAAGGCGACAAACCCGCTGACCCCGCTGCCGATCTGGCGAAGCCCGACGAAGCCGATCCGACTAAAAAGAAGAACCGCTTCGTCTTCATCACTGCTCAGTTCGACGAGGCCGCCCTCGGTCCTGCGCCCGTTGAACCGAAGAAGCCGAAAGCTCCCAAAGCCGCCGCCGCCGCCCCCGCTGAAGTTCCCGCTGCCGACCCGGCCAAGCCTGATGAAACCAAAGAGGGCGCCCCGCCAGTCGATCCCGCAGTCCCAGTAGCTGAGCCCAAAGCCCCGGTGGTTGATCCGCTGGCCGAAGCGAAAGCGGCCCACGAAGTGGCCTTGAAGAAGTACGAGACCGATTCCGATGTCTACCGCATCCGGAAGAAGGAATACGACGACAAGAAGACCACCGGCGAGAAGCAGGCCAAGCGGCTTAACGCCCGATTCGCTGACTGGTACTACGTGATCTCGGAAGAGCTGTTCACCGAACTGCGAGTCAAGCCCGAGGATCTGACCGAGCCACTGGTCGCACTTCCAGCGGGGGGTGAAGAAGGGTTACCCGAGATTCCGCCGCTGCCCAACGTCCCGAAGACCGAAACTCCAGCTGCCGAAGGCGAAAAGCCAGAAGCCGAAGGCGAAAAGCCCGTGGAGCCGCAGGCAGGCGACAAGCCCGCCCCAACTGCTGAACCGGCCAAGCCAGGCGAAGGGGACAAACCCGCTGCCGAAACACCGCCCGCTGCTGAGCCGGACAAGCCTGCTACGCCCGCAGAAGCCCCAGCTGCCGAGGGCGAAAAGTCCCCTTGATCGGGTCGAGGCTTCTACCGGGCTCCATGCTCTCAGACACCATCGAAAGTCGTACACCCTCGTTCAGACTTCGGGCTGCAGGTCCAGTCAGCTGGCACGTGAGCGGGGATTCCCTCCCCTTCGTGTTGAGAATGCGGATGAGCGCCCAGGCGACATCTGGGGCGGGGGCCTTACGGATCACTCACTGCGGCGCTGGCGACCGATTTCGTAGCAGAGAATCCCGGCGGCGACGGCAGCGTTGAGAGAGCCGACTTTTCCTGATTGCGGTACCGCCACGGTCTGGTCGCAGAGGGCGAGTAACTCAGCCGAGATGCCGCGGCCTTCGTTGCCGATGATGAGGCAGGTCGGCTGGCGAAAATCGACCTCGCTCGGGGCTTGCGTCGCTTTCTCAGAAGCCCCGCAGAGTTGAAAGCCGCGAGTCTTCAGCGACTTCGCGATCTGGCTCAAGGAGTCGCCGCGTGCCAGCGGCAGATGCAGTACGGCTCCGGCGGAGCTGCGTACCACCTGGGCGGAGACACCGCATTGTTGGTCACCGCCGACAAAGGCGGCGCTAGCCCCTAGGACTTCGGCGGAGCGGAGGATCGCCCCGAAGTTGAACGGGTCTTGAATCCCATCAAGCAGAACGCACCAGCCGGTGGCGGGCAGAGGCGCGATCAGTGCTTCGACCGCGTGATAGGGGAACTCCGGCATGCGGGCGATCAGCCCTTGGTGATCGCTCGCGCGGCAGCGGTCCTCGATCTCGTCAGTGGTCCAGGACTCGACCGGGCAATTGTGTCGCTGGGCCCAAGCCCGCACCTCGCGGACGATTGCGATCGGCAGGTCAGCCCCCATCCCAATCTCCATCGGATGCCACCGGTCCGCTCGCAGCAGTTCCACCACGGAGTGCCGACCCCATAGCCAGCACTTCTGATGGTTGCCCATCAAGGACGTTTTTCGAGCTCGTTTGCCGCCGACCATATTGCGTACACAGCCTCAGAATGCCCCTGGCGATTGGCCCTCTCTCAGGGGGATGGCAGAAATTAGCCGGTGGTCGAGCCCAGCGACACCCAGACGCATCAAGTTGTCCGCGACCAATCGAAATGTCACATCGCTCGACCATGTCAAATGTGACGTAAGCCGTCACAGCTTCT
>JAYTCW010000192.1:0-15550 GCA_043736295.1 Planctomycetota bacterium
TTGTCTCCGAAATGCGTTTCAACCTCAGCAACACAGGTTCGCAGAAAAGGAAAACGGCCGCGATACCAGTTGCGGAACGACTTGTGAAACAGTCATCTAGTCGACTCAGTCGAGTGGATTCCCCCTCCTCTACTCCTCACTCCGCAGCTGTGCTGTTCCCCGGCACTGGTGAGGCTGGTGCGGCGTACAGGGGAAGGGCTCGTTTCGCTTCACCCAGCAAGAAATCGACATCCATAAACGGCTCGGCCCCGATGTCGTGCCACAGCTCCCGACCATCCGCTGAGATCAGGTAGGTGCCATGCAGCGGCTTGTTCTCGAAGTCGTCGAAGCAGCGGTAGCTCTTGAACGCCGACAGGTCGTTGTTCGACAACAGCCGGAACGGGAAGGTGTCGGTGTAGTTCTTGTGAGCCAGTTGCAGGTCCGCCGGAGTGTCGGTGCCGATGCCGATGATCTCGATGCCTAGCTTGGCGAACTCCTCAGATTTTGGGGCGAACTTGTGCAGCTGTTCGACGCAGTGCAGGCATCCAGACCCGAGATAAAAGACGAGGATCACGGACTTGCCTCGGAGTTCCGCGAGGGTCACGGGCTTCGATTCATGGTCGGTGAGTGACCACTCTGGAGCCGGTGAGGGTTGCCAGGTGTACGGCCCGAGCGAGGCCAACTCCGGGCGGATGCCGGTGTCGGTGCGTGGTTCCAGAGGCAACCTCCAGTCCGCTGGCCACGTCAATTCCGCAGCGATCGGTGCCAGCTTGCGGAAGACGGGAGCCTCCAGATCGATGGCCTCGGAAAGCTTGCGGAGCTTCTCGAACTCGACCTTGGCGTCATCTTTCTTGCCCGCCTGCCACAGGATGGCAACTGCTTGGGCCAGGGGAATCGTTTCGTTCTTATGGGAGCCGACAAACTCCTTGATCATCGTCACCGCTTTGTCGGTTTCCCCAGCGGCCAGATGCGTCCGAGCCTGCAACGGGCGGTCAACGCGGGTCGTATTCTTGAGGGCCTCTTGGGCGTCGGCATAGGCCCGATGTGCGAGGTGAATTTGAGCTTCGAGGTCGCGAATGGCGTTCCGCAGCGGAGTCAGGCGACCATTGAAGCCGTGGCCCGCATTCTTGACCGCCTTGTCGATCTCCTCGGTGGGCTTTTTGGCAGTCGTTGCTTCGTCGCGAGCCTTGGTCTCAGCGGCCTTTTGCTCGACTTCGATCGCCTCGCGCTGGCGAATCAGCTGGGTCGTATAGTCGCAGCCGCGCGCGAAATCTCCGGTTTCGAAGGCGGCCAGCCCAAGGTACTGCAACCGCTTGTGCTTCAGATCGTCGTTGGCCCCCTCTTCGAGGTGCGGATCATCGGCCAGCTTGAGCAGCCGGTCCCAGTCCTCGAACTCGACCAGCGTTTCCAACAGACGGGCCCGCCCGAAGCCGGAACTGCTACCTCCGTTGTCGGGCTTGTTCCATTTCGGATGCCGAGGAAGTTCGACCATGTTGGTCGCCATCTCGTAGGCGGCGTGTTCGTTTCCGATATGGATCAGGTTCCGGATCAGCCACTCGTTGTTATGGGAAAAGTTGTGGATCTGATCGGGCAGGACGCCATACCGCATCATCTGCGCATAGTCGACGCGGGCACTCGCTTCCTGTTGATAGACCGCATCGTGGTAGCGATTGAGCTTCGAGTAGATGTGCCCCGGCATGTGCCACATGTGGGCGATTCCCGGAGCGGCTTGACCGCACTTGGAGGCTGAGTCGAGCGCCCGCTCCGCCTTCTCGTAGTCCCACAAGTGGATGATGTAGTGGTGGCACGGATGCAGCGGGTTCTTGTCCAGCACATCGCGCAGCAGAGCATCGACCGCGAAGTAGCTGACGATTGGCACGTTCTTGCTGCGGCTTATCCAGAGATGCCAGCCGAGTAGTGCCTTGGCCTCCAGATCATCCGGATGCTCATGCAGGATGTTTTCGAGGTCACCAGCCAATTTCTCGCGGCGTTTCTTCTCGTAGTCCTTGTCCTTCTCCTTGTCTTTTTCTTCCTTCGGCTCTTCATTGAGGAACGCCTCAAAGGCGTCGATGTACATCTTCTCGTGACCAGAAACCTTATCTTTCTTCTTTACCGCTTCGGCCATGAAGCCCCGCGCCCGCTTCATGTTTTCAAGGTTCGCCATCGCCATCCCCAGATAGGCCGTCGCACAGTCGTGATCGAGCTTGGCGGCCTGCCGAAACGAACGCTCCGCCTCGAAGTACCAGAACCCGTGCAGCTGTCCGATCCCCTGGTTGATGAACTGTTCGACCTGGGGCACTTTGCTGCCGACGGGGAAATGGACATCGCCGGTGTTCCCCATGAGTACGGCGGCTTGGCGCGGGCCTTCATCAAAGACCTCACCGTGAACTGAATGACCGGGTGCTGGTTCGGGAGTGGCTGCGGGTGGGTCAGCGGGTTTGGTCTCGGGAGTCTGAGCGAAGGCGGGTATCGCGACGCTCGTGGCGATCAGAACCAAGGCGAACCTCAAGAAGTAGGACGGGCCCATTGGCCCGTCCGGCTTGCTGTGAGTCGCCATTCGCCAGGCTAACGCAATGAAGGGTTTGTACAAAGTATTTCTCACGGTTCTGCTCCCTCTCCCCCACAATCGGTACGACTTTTGGAGCCGACTCCACTGTGGGGGAGAGGGCCGGGGTGAGGGGGCTTGAGCGAGCGATGTGGCCCCCTCACCCCAACCCACTCCCCCGCAATACGCATCTTCCGAAAGTCGCACCGATCGCGGGGGAGAGGGGGCCGGAATTGTGTCGCCCGACTGATGAAGGCCAACTCCGAGAAGCCCCTCGCGAGGTAGCGGACAGGCGGGACGGGCCAATGAGCCCGTCCTACGGGGGACACTCGACTTCTGATACTGCTTCTTCACGAGATCCCCCACACCACAAAAAACGACAACGCCGCCAAGAGGCCACTGTCGCTCCCTGACGGCCGGTGTCATTTCGAATTGCATCAAGTCTACCCCAAACTTCCGAAGCCTGCGGAGACTTCGGAAGTTTGCTGCGGGTCATAGACTACTCACTCTTTTCCGTCTTTTCCGGAGTTTTCGGCTTCTTGGGAGGTTCAGGCTTCTTTTCCACCGGTCCGAGCAGTTTCGCCAGCATTTCCGGCAAAACCTCGCCCCGACACTCCAGCGAAACGACCTTCCCTTCCTGATCGATCAGGAAGCAGGCCGGAATCCCATTGATGGAATACCGCGCCGCGTTGTCATTGCCCCAGCCCGACCCGTCGTTCTGGTGCAGTTGAATCCACGGCAGCTTCTTCTCTTCGAGGAACGCTTCCAACTCCGCACGGTCCTCGTCGAGACTGATCCCGACCACTTCGAACCCCTTGTCGTGGTAGAGTTCGTACTGCTCCTGCACATTGGGAAGTTCGGCCAGACACGGTCCGCACCAGGTGGCCCAGAAGTCAACCAGTACGACCTTGCCCTTGAGTTCTTCGATCTTGAACTCCTTGCCGTCCATCTTCGTACCAGAGATCTCGATCAAATTGCCGGGCAGGGTCAGCTTGCGGGCTGTGCCACGAAAAGACTTTACGATCTTCTCGGCGTTCGGGCTACCACTCGCCTCGACATACTTCGCGAACAGGTTCATCGCCGCCGCAGCCTCCTCGGCCTCGCCCGCTTCAGCCAAGGTATTCCCAGCCGTCATGGCGAACTGGACTTCATCATCGGTCAGCTCGCCGTCTTGGATGTCCTTGGCCAGTTCTTCAATCAGAGCGGCCCGTTCTGGCTTTTTGAGTTCGCCAATCTTCTGGACCTTTTCCATCTTCAGAAACTGCTTGGCCATGTTCGCCACTGCCGGACGAGGATCCTCCAGCGACTTGGCCAGGAACTCCGCACGCCGTTTGACAGCCCCTTCGTCGCCAAACTGTGGCAGCAGCGACAACACTTGAATCTTCATGCCGACGACCTGGTCGACCATCTCGCCTTCGATCTCGCGGCCCAGCAGTTCGTCAGCGACCTTTTCCAGCTTATTCAGATGCTCCAGGATCCCTTCGGGCGTCCGCGCCTTGGGAGGCGTCCGCTGCAACCGAGCCAGGAACAGACCCAGCACCTTCGCATCAGTCCCTTCCGGAACCGCGAACGGGTCGACGGGCTTCTTCTCGGCAGCGGGCTTTTCAGCCGCCTTCTCGCCCTCTTTTTTGGGAGTGGCAGCTGCCTTCGGCTTGGCCGGGGCCTCGTCTTCCGCTCGCATCAAACCTGTTGTACACACTGCAAAGGCGGCCAGAGCCACCGCAGTCAGACCAATCCAGCGACGAACCATGAAAATCTCCTTGATCCCCCACGCAACCGCCTGATCGGCGGAGCGAGGACGAAAGCCTTCCTCAATGGGGAGGCGTATTAAGGCTGTAAGGCATCAGGTCAGAAACAGATCCACTCACCGGCCCATCTCGTTCCGTGAACGGCGGCGTGTCTCGGAAACTGACCGATGTGAACAGCCTGTATTATACCCATCCGCCTGAAAAATGGATATTCCGGCGTTGATGAGTCGACAAGTCGCGAGCATGAGTCGCTCTTGCGGGGCAGTAGTCCGGAAGCGGCCCCGCCAGACTTCCGAAGTCTCGGAAGACTTCGGAAGTCTTTTGATACGCCACGCATGACGCCATTCTCTCCGCATGCCGGGCCGCATCAGCCCGGCAACAGAGTGTGCCCGTCGGACACGTGGTGCTGACGTTTCCGGCTCGACCTTGGCTGGTACGGCGGCTCGTCGCTAAGCTGCGGGCCAGCAATATTGCTGGCCTATCCTACTCGCTCGCTGAGAACCTATGAGTCTTCTGAAGTTTGGCATCCTGGGATGCGGTCGCATTGTGCAACGCGGGTTGATTCCAGGGCTGAAGGGGTCGACCACTGCGGTTCTGCATGCCCTCGCCAGTGAGCGACCCGGTGTCGCCCAGGAATGGGCGACCACACACGGGGCGGCGAAAGCCTATGACTCGTACCAAGCCCTCCTCGACGATCCCGAGATCGACGCCGTCTACATCCCCTGCACCGGCGAGCATCACCGCCGCTGGACCATCGCAGCTGCGAAAGCCGGAAAGCATGTGCTGTGCGAGAAACCACTGGCTCTCAACACCGATGAGTCGCGAGAGATGATCGACGCCTGCCACGAGGCCGGTGTCATCCTGCAAGAAGCGTTCATGTGGCGGCATCACCCACGAGCGAAAATGGCCCGCGAACTGGTGCGGTCGGGAGCCATCGGACAGCTGCGGCAGATCGTGGCGAGCTTCTCGTTCGACATCGATCGGACCGACTGGCGTCTCGATCCGGACCGCGGCGGCGGAGCAATGTGGGATGTGGGCTGCTACGGAGTCAACTGTGCCCGCTTCTTTGCCGAGTCGGAGCCCTCGCGGATCGACTCCAGTGCCCACTGGTGGCCGACTGGGGTCGATATGTCGATGCGGATTGGACTGACCTTTCCCGGTGAGATCCTGGCCAACATCGATTGCAGCTTCGAACTGCCGTATCGGTGCCAGGCGGAAATCGTCGGCGACAAGGGGCGCATTCTGTTGGAGGACGCCTTCGTACCGCCCGACAACAGCGTCATTAAGATCAAGCGAAACTGCGACGGGGCGACTCCCTGGGAGGAGATCGCGATCCCCACGGCCAATCAATATGCCGAGCAGGTCAACGACTTCTGCTTGTCGATCGCCGCCGGTCGACTGGTTGATCCCGGCGAAGACGGTCTCGCGAATATGAAAGTGTTAGAGCTCGCCCATCATCTCGCCGCCGGACAACGTTAATCCCCCGTTTAACCGCGACGCGAAGTCTTCGTAGCGGAGCGATCGCTCTGAAAAAGACTGCCGTGCCCCCCGCCCACCGGATATGATCTCTGTAACAACAAGAGAGCAACTGGTGCTCCGGCGTTGCCCACGATCGCGGGTCTCATTTCGTAGAGCCGATTCATGCCTCCCTTCACTGATCTTCCGGTCCTCTCCAGTCCGTTCACTCCCCAGGAATCGACCGAAGATCCGCTCGATCTGATCGAGGAGATCGAGTCGCTCAAGAAGTCGCGCGACGCCACGATCCTAGCTCACTTCTACGTTGACGGCGACATCCAGGACATCGCCGACTTCACCGGCGATTCACTGAAGCTGGCTCGCGACGCGACGAAAGTCACGACCCAGACCATCGTCTTTGCGGGCGTTCACTTCATGGCCGAATCTGCCAAGATCATGAACCCCGAAAAGCGGGTGCTGCTCCCCGACCTCAACGCCGGTTGCTCCCTGGCCGACAGCTGCCCCGCCGACCGGCTCGACTCTTACCAGAAAACCCTGCGAGCCCAAGGCCGCGAGTTCGAGACCGTCGCCTACATCAACACCACAGCTGCGGTGAAGGCGCTGTGCGACTGGATCGTGACGAGCGGTAATGCCCGCGAGATCATCGAGACGAAGGTCGACAAGAATAAAGAGATCCTGTTCGTGCCGGACCAGCACCTCGGGCGGTACATCACCGAGGTCACCGGCCGCCCGATGATCCTGTGGCCCGGCTCGTGCATGGTGCATGAGGTGTTCAGCATTCAAGACCTCAACCGGGCCAAGAAGAATAACCCCGGCTGCATTGTGATCGCTCACCCGGAGTGTCCCCCGAACATTCTGGAAATCTCGGACGTGGTCGGCGGCACCGAGAAGATGCGGCAGTACGTCTTCAACCGCAAGGAACCGACGAAGTTCCTGGTCGCCACCGAAGCGAACATGATTCATCCGCTCCAGAAGATCGCCCCCTGGCACGAGTACATCCCGGTGCCGGGAATCATGACCGACACCGGCGAGACGTGTGCCTGCAACCGCTGCCCCCACATGGCCCTCAACACCCTGGCCAAAGTCCGCGACTGCCTCCGCGATGGCAAGCCGGAGATTACTTGGCAACCGTACTTCGAACGGGCGCGGTTCGTGCTGGACCGGAGTTTGCTGAAGTAGGGTGAAGAGATGTCAAACCGTCAAACCATCTGAGGATTGCATGCCCACACAGGTAAGTGGTCACAAATCATGTACCCGTCATCCGTGTTTTCCCCCGTGGTCTCTACACAACTTCCCACTCCTGAGGGTCATAGCCCATAGCCGGTGGTCGAGCGCAGCGAAAACCACCGGTCTCAGGCTTCGGTTTCCGCTCATGGAATTGACAAAACAGGCCCTGGAATCGAAAAACAGCAACACAGTCTTGTCCCATAGGATTACCCCATGCCCAAGTCTCGCAGCAGCAACTCACAGAATCCCCCTTTGAGTATGGCAGCCATACAGGCCCTGATGGAGCAAACCCTAGGAGGTTTCGGCAAGTTCAATCAAAGACAGCCTAGCAAAAAAGAACAGGCACAAGATCTGGTGTATCAAGCGATGGAGGCCAAGTCTGCTGGAGAATACTGCAGGCTGATCGAGCAGGCTCTGGAGTTGGATCCCGAGAATGTCGACGCATTGCTGATCATAGCCCGGGATGCAAAATACAAAGGACATGAACTCATTGAAGCTTTGCAGTTGATTGTCGATGTCGGAGCCAAGTCTCTGGGGAAGAAGGCCTTCCGAGAATTCTCGCCTCATTTCTGGGGCGTCATCGAAACGCGACCGTACATGCGGGCGAGAATGCAACTGGCGGATGCACTTCGAGAATCGGACGGGTTGGAAGCCGCGATTCAAGAATACAGCGAGATGCTGATCTTGAATGAGCATGACAATCAAGGAGTCCGCTACCATCTCCTGCCTTGCCTGCTCGCCTTGGGGCGACTCGAAGAGGCCCGCAAGCTGATGAAGCAATTCAAAGACGATTGTGAATGGAATGTGGTCTTCGCTTGGGGAAAGGTCCTCGAGCAGAAACTTTCGAATCGCACTGCGGGAGCCATTAAGGCATTGGCAATTGCTCGCAAGCAGAACTCGCACATGGAGGATTTGCTGATTGGAAAACGAAAAGCGTCCAAGACGCTGCCCGACAGTTATTCGCCCGGCACCAAGGAAGAAGCCCTGTGCTATGCTCAACCTCTCCTGATGGCCTGGGGACGACATCCCGATGCCGTGGTGTGGTTGATCCAACAGGCGATCGCCTCCAAGGCCAAGCCTGGAAATAGCTCAGATCCGAGTTAATGACGGGGAATCGCAAATCTGGTTCTATGGCATACCCCAACGGCGTAGACTCGCCGCCGGGGCGATGACTCCCCATAATTCGATTCACTGCCATGGGACGAGTGACTCCCCGTCGCGTCCGCTCTGTTCTCGAAAGTCTACCGCCCGATGAATCCCTCTGTTGAAATCGATGGAGTTCGACTCCACCTCTCGCGCCCGGATACTTCCAGCGGCGATTGGATCGGCCAGCGCGAGGTGCTGAAGCAGTTGCTGGCGTGCTGGCTAGTCGTGGACGAGCGGGACTTGCCGCTGGCTCCGCGGTTGATCGGCACCCCGGGGATCGGGAAGACGACGCTGGCCATTGCAGCTGCCCACGCCCGGAAGCAGGAGTTGTATATCTATCAATGTACGGCGGACACGCGGCCCGAGGATTTGCTGGTGACGCCGGTGCTGGCCGAGAGCGGCAAGATTCAGTATCAGGCCAGCCCGCTGGTGACGGCGATGCTACGCGGCGGAGTGTGCGTCCTCGACGAGGGGAACCGCATGAACGAGAAGTCGTGGGCCAGTCTGGCTCCGCTGCTCGATCATCGCCGGTACGTCGAGTCGATCGTGGCGGGAATCACGATTCACGCCCATGCGAACTTCCGCTGTGCCGTGACGATGAACGAGGACGACTCGACTTATGAGATTCCGGACTACATCCTCAGTCGCATTCAACCGACGTTGACCTTGGGCCATCCGGCTCGGCAGGACGAACTGGCCATCCTGAAGTACCACATCCCATTTGCGGATGACGAGATGCTCGATCTGACGGTCGACTTCCTGCAGAACTCGCACGAGTTGAAGCTGGACTTCTCGACGCGAGACGGGATCAACGTGCTGCGGTATGCGTTGAAGCGGATCGCGTCCGAGCCGACGCACCCGCTGGCCAAGGACGCCGCGTGGCGGGAATCGCTGAAGGCGTGCCTGGGTGAGGACGCCTTCGACTTGCATTCGATGGCGGAGCGGAAAAGCCAGGCCCTGGGCGGCAACGCGGTGCCGATGGGCCTGGGCGATTTCTTCTTCGACCCGAATAACCCGCTGCATCCCGATTTTGAAGAGGATGATGATGACGACGACAGCGAGGAGGACGAGGCGTAAAGCGAAGGGTCGAGAGACCTAGATAGCGCTGTCGTCGGACTGATAATCTCAGCGGCAAACTTCGCGTCCCACAAGACTTCCGAAGTCTTCCGAGACTTCGGAAGTCTGGCGAGTGATCCTCCTGGCCACTCGCCCAAGTTGCTCACACTCACTCCGGAAGTTTCTTGATGCCGACTCCCGACCCCAATGCGATCGACCTACTCTCCGGCATCCAGCTTGACCTCGGACGCGAGGCCCGCTGCGGATATCCCGAGGTGATCTACGGGCCGGGGAAGTCGATCGTGAACGTGATCGAGGCGTTTGAACACTTGTCTCAAAACCGTCAGTCGGCGTTCATCACGCGCACCTCGGACGAGCAAGCGGCGGCTCTCTGCCAACGATTCCCCAGCGCGATTCATAACGCCCTCGCCAAGACAGTCCGCCTGCCCCCGACTGGTGAGGAAACCCCACTCTCCGGGCGGGCCTGGGTGGTGACAGCGGGCACCAGCGACCGCCCCGTCGCCGAAGAGGCATTGGAGACCCTGCGCTGGATGCGGGTCGAGTGCGACCTCATCACCGATATCGGTGTCGCCGGACCGCAGCGACTCCTCAAGCAGGTGCCTCGTCTTCAGCAAGCGGACGCGCTCGTCGTCGTCGCCGGGATGGAAGGGGCGCTCCCCTCGGTCGTCGGCGGCTGGGTCAGCTGCCCCGTGTTTGCGGTCCCGACCAGCGTGGGGTATGGGGCCTCGTTCCAGGGGCTGGCCGCCCTACTCGGCATGCTCAACAGCTGCGCCGCGAACATTGCGGTGGTGAACATCGACGCAGGTTTCAAGGCGGGCTACATGGCCGGATTAGTCGCACGACGCACACGGCGCGATCACTCGTCGGACATCGGGGGAGCTGGGGGCTGATCGTCTTCGACGAGCGGACCAGCTTCCACCGTCGGCATTTCACCGACTCTCTCGAACCGAGACAGATCGGGCTGCCACTGGCCGAGCGTTTTGAGATCGCTGGAGACGATGTGGTATTGAAACTGGTGATAGGTCTCCTTAGACCCGGCTATATCAATCATACGCGTGGCCCGAGTTCGAAAGCTGGCGGGATCGATCACGACTTGTGCCGAGGTATACAGGCCCGCATCTGGCCCATCGACCGGTGTGCCGCGCAAAATGATGGCCGTCTGGTGGTCCGCCACCAGTTCCCAATCGTAATTGGAGAGGATCTCTTTCTCGACGAGCCCGACCACCATTGGCAACGCGCTCTGCGGAGCGATCAATGTCTGCCAAGTCGCGTCGAAGGACCCTGCCCCCAACACTTCTCGAGGCGTGCCCGGATGGGCATGAACTTCATAGCGTCGGGAGGCGAGATCGATCTGGGTCAGTTCACGACCGTTCCAGACCAGCATTAGATTCTCGCCCGGAAGTCGCACATAGCTCTGCCCCTGGACACCGATTCGGGTTCCCGCAGCGGTCCCCTGAATCGGGCTGGCCACAGACTTGTACAGCCCCTGGAACGGAGCGCAGAACACGAACTCCCCGGTCGCGTGGGTCTGGACTTCAATCGCGGAGTCGTAGTCGATTCGCTGGAAGGTCGTTCGTACAGCCTTCGCACATTTCGACGCCGTCACCCAGCGGGAGAGAACCTCACGAATTCGCGACTCTAACGGGTTCGCGTGACCGCCAACCGCAACCGGATCAAACGAGACCCGCACGATACTGCTCTCGGTCGAGATCGACTCGCGACTGGCCACCTGGGCGATCTCGGCTCGCGCCAGATCACGTACCGACTTTTGCAGCTGCCCAATCACCACGGATTGAGGCAGCCCATTCGCATCAATGGAGATCCTCACACCCGGCGAAAACAGCCGCTCGGCCGGATCGACAGGCACCGCGACCAGTTCGGAATCACTGTGGATGGACCAGGTAAAACGCTGGAGCAGACAGTCCTCTCTCATCGGTCCGAGGAACGGCTGAAGCGTTCGCACGCAGAGCCCTTCGCGCGTGCGGGTCTGACTCGTCGCTTCCCAATACTGGAGAACCGAGACCACACGCGGGTCAGGCTCTGCAGCTCGGATTGGAGCAGCGTCCATTAGCCCGAAGGCGAGAATTCCCAACAACTTCCAGAGTCGTCGATCCATGACGAATAGCTTCCCGCGAGGTGAACACCGCAACCCCGAGGCAGGGCCGACTGTGTCTCGGGCGGAGTGTTAGCAAATCCCGGCGGGAGGAGAAAGGGGAGTTCGCAAGTGATTCAGTCAGAAGTCGAGGGGTGTTCCTGATGACGCTGCTGTGTGTGCATCGAAAAAGTCGGCAGCCGTGAGATTCTGCCCCCTCTCCCCCACAATCGGCACTGCTTTCGGTGAAGGCTCCACTGTGGGGGAGAGGGCTGGGGTGAGGGAGCCACACGGCTCGCTATTGCCCCCTCACCCCGGCCCTCTCCCCACAGCCACGTTTACTCCGAAAGTCACGCCGCCAGTGGGGAGAGGGAGCAGAAACATGCCACTGCCAAAAAACCGGACGCACACACGACGCTGCTCCCAGGCTCCCTCCCGACTTTCCCCGCGCGGCTTCGTGCCCTAAACTCTGAAGGCTCCCGGAATTCGGGTTTGGCCCGACTCACCTCATTCCCTTTTCGCATGGAACCGCGTCATGCGCGCGCTGGCAGTCCGCCCTGGCATCAAGCACTCCGCTCACATCGCGGAACTCCCTGACCCCAAGCTGGGCAGCATTCCCGATGGTCGAGGGGTGTTAGTGCGTACGCTTCAGGTCGGCGTCGATGCGACCGACTGGGAGATCAACGAGGCCCTCTACGGTCGAGCCCCCGAGGGGTTCAACTTCCTCGTCATGGGGCACGAAGTCTTCGGCGTCGTCGAAGCGATCGGCCCAGCTGTCACTCATGTGCAGCCCGGGGACTATTGTACCTGTACGGTGCGGCGGCCCGGCCCGACGCTGTTCGACCTGATAGGCCGTAATGACATTACGGGGCATGAGGAGTACTACGAACGCGGGATCAATCTGCGACACGGGTTCATGACCGAACGCTGGGTCGACGATGCCGAATTCGTCGTGAAGGTGCCGCAAGGGCTCAAACACCTCGGCGTCCTCTCGGAACCGGCCAGCGTCTGTGCCAAGGCGATCGAGCAGGCGTACCTGGCCCAGAAGCGGCTCCAAGTCTGGGAGCCGAAGCTGGCCTTCGTGATGGGAGCCGGGCAGATCGGTCTGCTCACGACCCTGATGCTGCGGCTGCGCGGGTTACAGGTCTTCACGGTGGCCCGCACGCCGAAGCCGGGTCTGAAGGAGGAGATTTGCCGGGCCTACGGAGCGACCTACGTCAGCACCAAAGAGACCTCGCTGGATGACTTGGTGAAGAAGGTCGGCAAACCCGACCTGATCGTCGAGGCGACCGGATCGAGTGCCGTGGCGTTCGATGCGATGCGCATCCTGAACATCAACGGAGCCCTCGTCTGGACCAGTGTCACCGGGGGCCAGAAGGCCACCGAAGTCCCCTCCGATGTCATTAACCTCGAATGGGTGTTGGGGAACAAGCTGCTGGTGGGATCAGTGAACGGGAACCGCCATCACTTCGCGCAGGGACTAGCGGACCTGGCCCTCGGCGAAGTCATGTTCCCCGGTGTGACGCAGCGGATCCTGACCACTCCGGTCGAGGGGTTCGGTGACCCACAGAAAATCATGGACATGTTGAACGATTCAAGCCAGCTGAAAGTGTATGTGAACGTCGCGAAGTAAACGAGGACTGGCGCGACGCATCGGTGTTCTGCTCACGAGAGGTGGGACGTGGAAGCGATCGCCGAACTCTTCGCAGCCATGTTGATGGGATTGTTCGAGTTGCTCCTACTGCCGGTGCAACTCGCCGCAGAGCTTCTGGGCTATGGGCTGGAGGCACTGATTCACGGTCGGCTCGCTGCCCAAGAGAAACGGCAACAGCGACGAGATGAACTGGCAAAGAAAGTCGCCGAGAGTCCCGTGCCAGCGGTGCTGACTCCGGAAGAACGTCGTCGCCGCACAATCTGGACGGGGATCGTGGTGGTGGTTGGTCTATGCGGGTTCGCTGGATATCACTGGATCAGTGCTCGAATTCGTGAGCAGCGTCAGATCGCGACCCGGATTCAGATCGCCAAACTGGCGGACAACTTCATTCAACAGGCCGGTCAGCCAAACGCCAATCTCCCGGAAGGTGTCCTTCTCGAACACGATGCGTGGAGCCACCCTTGCGAGTTGTTTGTCGATAAGTGGATGGTCGGAACGCTGATCGTCGTTCGATCAGCTGGCCCCGACAGTCGGACGGGAACGATCGATGACATGCTCTCTGTGCGTTTCGCTCGTCCTCGGTTGAACGTCTTGGGAATCGATCTTGGTAAAATTGGAGCCGAAGCGGTGAAGAACCGACTCCTCCACATCCTGCCGGGCCTCCCCGACGATCCACTTCCGGCTCAGGTCGATATCCAAGTGCAGTAGACTGGACACCATTCCCGCTTCAACCCTTGCCTGCAAAGCTGCAGCCGATGGCGACATGGAATGCGCCCCAATTGCTCAATCAGCGGCAATTGATCTTGTCCACTTTGGTGTTCCAGCGAATAATCCCGTGTCGGCCATGCTCATTCGAAATTCGGCGTTTGCACGGACCTGAAGCGGGTACATTCCCAAGCCTCGTTCAGGGTGACTTGCCTCCTGTGATCTCTCGCTCCCAGTCCGTGCCAACGCCGCCCCCCGTGGTGCCGATATTGAGTGGAGGTTGTCATGCAGGCTACCGGTGAAGTACTCCTGAAGCAGCTGTCCGAACGTCCCGACATCCTCCAGTACCGATTGGAGCACTGGCAGGGGTCGTTTGCGGAATATCTCGATCTGGTCAAGAAGAACCCCAAGCTCACACGTACGGCGTATCAACGTCTCTACGACATGATCCTGGTCGATGGATCATCGCCGGTCGACGGCAGCCGCGACCTGATCCGCTACCACTTTTTTGACAGCCCCCATAACGGTGGCGAGGACGCGGTCTTCGGCCTCACTCGCCCGTTGATGGAACTGGTCAACGTCTTCAAATCGGCGGCCATGAAGTACGGCACGGAGCGCCGCGTGCTGCTGTTGCACGGTCCGGTGGGTAGCTCGAAGTCGACCATTGCCCGGCTCCTTAAACGCGGTGTTGAGCGCTATAGCCGCACTCCCGATGGTGCCGTCTACACCTTTGGATGGAAAGAAGAAGACGGCTCGATCAGCTGGGATCCGATGATCGGTGAGCCACTTCAATTGATTCCGCTCAGCCATCGGGAAGACGTATGTGCGTTCCTGAATGAAGGCTACGGCGAGAACGATTACAAGGTCGAAATCACCGGCGATGTTTGCCCACTCGCCCGATTCTTCTTCAAGGAACGGCTGGAGAAATTCGACGGCGACTGGACCAAGGTGCTGGAGACGATCGCCTGCAAACGGGTGTTCCTCTCCGAGCAGGACCGCATCGGCATCGGCACCTTCCAGCCCAAGGACGAAAAGAACCAGGACTCGACCGAGCTGACCGGCGACATCAACTACCGCAAGATCGCCACGTACGGGTCGGAGTCGGACCCGCGGGCCTTTAACTTCGATGGGGAATTCAATGTCGCGAATCGTGGGCTGATCGAGTTCATCGAAGTGTTGAAGCTCGATGTAGCGTTCCTCTACGACCTCCTGGGGGCTTCTCAAGAACACAAGATCAAACCGAAAAAATTCCCGCAGACCGACATCGACACCGTCATCCTCGGACATACCAACGAGCCCGAGTACCGCAAGCTGCAGTCGAATGAATTCATGGAAGCCCTTCGCGACCGCACGATCAAGATCGACATCCCGTATGTCACCGAACTCAACGACGAGATCCGCATCTATCAGAAAGACTACAACCCCAAACGAGTCCGCAAGCATATCGCCCCGCATACACTCGAAGTGGCTGCGATGTGGGCCATCCTCACCCGCCTCGAAGAGCCCAAGCACCACGGCCTGACCCTGATGCAGAAGCTCAAACTCTACAACGGAAAGACCCTCGCGGGCTTCACAGCTGAGAACGTCAAGCAGCTGAAACGAGACACCAAGCACGAAGGGATGCAAGGGATCTCGCCGCGCTATGTGCAGGACAAGATATCGAACGCGTTGGTGGTCAATACCACGGCCACCTGCCTGAACCCGTTCATGGTCCTCAATGAACTCGAAGGCGGCTTGCAGCATCACTCGCTGATTCCGAACGAGGAGCTGCGGGCAGCGTACCGGCAACTCATTTCGGTGGTCAAAGACGAGTACACGGACGTGGTGAAGAACGAGGTCCAGCGGGCCATCGCCTCGGACGAGGACGCCTTGACGCGACTCTGCTCGAACTACATCGACAA
>JAYTCW010000193.1:0-16354 GCA_043736295.1 Planctomycetota bacterium
ACGAAGCGCCGCCTCGCCTACGCGGGCACCACTTAGCGCAACAGATCCCGGAAGAACCCAGTCCACTGTCAAGGCCAAGTTTTCATCAGGCCAGGGTGGCCCTCTCCCCCACAAATCGCACAGGGCAAAAGACACGTCGATCGCGGGGAAGAGGGGGCCGGAAACATGGTGGCTGCCTTGCGAACGTGATCCCAGAGAAATCCTTCACGGCGTGGCACAACGGGGTTGCGTCCCACGCCTGATGCAACCCCGTGGGGGTTGGAACTCGCGTCATCGGTCGCAGACCCAGGGTTTCCCGCTGCGCGGGCAACCCTGGGCTATGGGGCGTGACCCCTTCGGGGTCGGGGCACCGACGATTGAGACACACTCACTGCCCAGCAGCTTCTCTCCACTCCCGCTGATGCAACCCATCCCGCGACAGGTTAAACTCCCTTGATGCGTCTGGGCGGGTCAACCGTCGGGACAACCTGCCTGTGGGACTTTGCCTGTCATGCCAGCATCACCGACTTATCGATGGTTCGTTCTGATGGCCGTGGGCACGGTCATGTGTCCCGCGAATTCGCTCATGGCTGCGGAGCCGGTCGACTTCAATCGCGACATTCGGTCGTTGATCTCGAATACCTGCTTCAAGTGCCATGGACCGGATGAAGCGGAGCGGCAAGCTGACTTGCGGTTTGACACACGCGCGGGGGCGCTGGCCGATCTCGGCGGTCATGCGGCGATTGTGCCGGGGAAGCCGGATGAAAGCGAGATCCTCAAGCGGATGACGAGTACCGATCCCGAGGTGATGATGCCGCCACCGGGAGCTGGGCGGCGCATGACTCCTCCAGAGGTCGAACTGTTTCGGCGGTGGATCGCCGAGGGGGCGAACTACTCCGTCCACTGGGCGTATCAACTACCGAAAAAGGCCGCCCCACCCGAGGTGCCGGAGTTCGCGGCATTCGCGAAGACCGA
The DNA here is from genome assembly GCA_043736295.1 of Planctomycetota bacterium. Classification (GTDB taxonomy): domain Bacteria; phylum Planctomycetota; class Planctomycetia; order Planctomycetales; family Planctomycetaceae; genus TH-plancto1. Next base: position 955 of record JAYTCW010000193.1, read on the forward strand.
CCTTGATCGATTCGTGGCTGCGAAGCTGAAACAACACGGTCTAGCTCCCTCGGTGGAAGCCGACCGGGCGACGCTGATTCGCCGCGTCTCGCTCGACCTCACCGGACTGCCGCCGACCGAGGAAGAGGTTGCAGCCTTCCTGGCAGACAACGCCGATGGAGCCTACGAACGCCTTGTTGATCGCCTGCTGCAGAAGCCGACCTTTGGCGAGCATTGGGCCCGCATGTGGCTCGATCTGGCTCGCTACGCCGACTCATCCGGGTACGCCGACGACCCGATGCGGACGATCTGGGGTTATCGCGATTACGTGGTGCGGTCGCTCAATGCCAACAAGCCGTTCGACCAATTCACGATCGAGCAGATCGCGGGTGACCTGCTGCCCAACGCCACTGAAGAGCAGATCGTCGCCACCGCCTTCCACCGCAACACGCTCACCAACAACGAAGGCGGCACCACGGATGAGGAGTTCCGTAACGTGGCGGTGGTGGATCGCGTGAACACCACCTTGGCCGTCTGGATGGCCACCACGATCAGCTGTGCCCAGTGTCATACACACAAGTACGATCCGATCACACAGAAAGAGTTCTTCGAGGTCTTCGCCATCCTTAATAACACAGCTGATGCCGACCGGGGAGACGACTCGCCGAGGCTGGAGCTGTACTCCGACGAGCAGAAGACCAGCAAGGCAGCCTGGCAAGCGGAGCTGGTCGCGCTCGAACAGACGCTGAAGACCCCCACGCCCGAGCGACTGGCGTCACTGGCGAAGTTCGATCTCGACTACCCGCGCGACTTGCCGTGGGCGGGTCTGAAGCCCGACTCGGCGACGAGCCTGAGCGGAGCGGAGCTGACCATCGGCGAAGACCAGTCGGTCATCGTGAAGACTCCGGGCAAGACCGACACGACCACGCTGCTGCTCCCAGCTCCGGCGGGTCCGCTGTCGGCGTTACGGATCGATGTTCTGCCCGACCCCTCACTCCCCGGCAACGGTCCCGGCCACGCGGGCGGGAACTTTGTCGTCACACGTGTCACGGCCACGATCATCCCCAAGGATGACCAGCGGCCACGCGGGCGATATGTGCGCGTCGAGTCACCCGGCAAGGGGCGGTATCTCCATCTCGCCGAGGTCCAGGTCTTCAGCGGTGCCGACAATGTGGCACTGAAGGGCAAAGCCACGCAGATCAGCACCGACTTCGAAGGCAATGCCGAACTCGCCAACGATGGCAACACCAATGGCCAATACTTTGAGGGGAAATCGGTCTCGCATACCGCCACAGCCGACGATCCGTGGTGGGAGGTCGACCTCCAATCAGCGACCGCCATCGACAAAGTCGTCCTATGGAATCGCACTGATGGAGCCGGTGATCGCCTCGCCAACTCGAAGATCGTCCTGTTCGATGAGAACCGCCAACCCGTCTGGGAACAGGCCATCGTCGAAGCTCCGAAGGTCAGCCAGGAGTACGCTGCCAGTGCCGCTCGCGGACTCAAGTTCTCCGCTGCTGTGGCCGATTACTCGCAGCCGAACTTCGCCCCCGAACAGGTGCTGACCGAGAAGCCCGACCCGAACAAGGGCTGGGCCATCGGCGGCGGTCTGGGCCAGCCGCACTGGCTCGTACTGGTTCCGGAGGCCGCCACCGAGATCCCCGCTGGGAGCCAGATTCAATTGGTCATCGAGCAGCAATCGCAGCATGAAAATCATGTCCTCGGCAAGTTTCGCATCTCGACATCCACTTCCCCGCGCGCGGTCGAGGTGGCTCGCACGCCGACCAACATCCGTGACATCCTGGCCCTCGCCTCCGAGCAGCGAACACCTGAGCAGACAGCCTCACTACAAGCGTGGTACTTCGCCAACATCGCCCCGGAACTGGCTGCAGCCCGCGAACGAAAGGCCAAGCTGACCACCGACCTTGCGAACCTGAAGCCCGAGACCAGTGTGCCGGTGTATCGCGAACTCACCGGCGATGCCCGCCGCAAAACGAAGCTACAACATCGCGGCAACTACCAGGATCTCGGTGATGAGGTCGCGGAAGGGATCCCAGCTGTGTTCCTGCCGCAGGGGACCGAGATGCCGAAGGACCGGCTGGCCCTGGCAAAGTGGTTGGTCAGCCGCGACAACCCGCTGACGGCCCGCGTGATGGTCAACCGGTTTTGGGAGGCTCTGTTCGGCCAGGGGATCGTTGTGACGAGTGAGGACTTCGGCACGCAAGGCGACCTGCCGACGCATCCGGAACTGCTCGACTCGCTGGCGGTCGACCTGCTCGACTCGAACTGGGATATGAAGCGGATGCTGAAACAACTCGTAATGTCCGCGACTTATCGCCAGTCGTCGAAGGTCTCGCCCGAGCAACTCGACCAAGACCCGGACAACCGCTGGCTGGCGCGTGGGCCGCGCTTCCGCATGTCCGCCGAGATGATCCGCGACCAGTCGCTGGCCCTCAGCGGCCTGCTCAGCCCCAAGATGTACGGGGCCCCGGTCCGCCCGCCACAACCGAAACTCGGCCTGAGCGCCGCGTTCGGCAGCTCGACCGACTGGGAGACCAGCATGGGCGAGGACCGCTATCGCCGGGCGATCTACACGCAGTTCCGCCGGTCGAACCCCTACCCGTCGATGGCCGCGTTCGATGCCCCGAATCGTGAGGTCTGCACTGTGCGGCGCATCCGCACGAACACGCCGCTGCAAGCATTGGTGACGATGAACGACCCGGTCCATCTGGAGGCGGCCCAGGCCCTCTCTCGCCAAGTGGTGAAGTGGGATGGGACGGTCGCCGAGCGAGCCGCCCGCCTGTTCCGGCACTGCACCGCCCGCGAGCCGCACCCGGCTGAACTCGACCGACTGACGCAACTCCACGAGACCATCCGCACCCGTGCCGCTGCCAGCCCCGAGTCGGCCAAACTGCTGGCCAGCGATCCCCTGGGACCGGTGCCGGAAGGGCTGGACCCCGTCGACCTCGCCGCGTGGACCGTGGTCGGGAATGTGATCTTGAATCTGGATGAGATGCTGATGAAGCGGTGAGGCCACCCGCTTGAATACCCCAGTTATCTGGAGTGCGTCCGTATTTTTTGTCAGATCGGTTCCACTGGTGTAGGATGTGACCAGATGAGTGAGGAAGCAGGAAGTCCTGTTGCGAGAGGTGTCGGATGAGCAAATTGAAAGACCTCAAGCTCATGGATTCGCTCATCACCCCGTCGGCGAGTGAAGTGAGAGTTCGCGTTGAAGTACTGCGTCAACTCCCAGACGGCTGGATGGATGGTGCGGGCCAATCTCTCTCGTCGGCTGGACTCGACTGGTTTTTATCAGCGTTTGAAGAGGAATACTCAGTCGACTTGATTCAGCCATACCTCTATCCCACACCCGAAGGTCATTTGCTGGCCGAGTGGTCACTGGGTGACAACGCTTGCTCACTGGATGTCGATTTTACCTCCCACTTTGCAGAGTTTCACAACCTGAATCTGAAGTCGGAGGAGGAGTGGGCCACGTCGCTGAATCTGCACGATTCAGACGGCTGGCAAGAGCTGGGGCAGATGCTGCATTCACTTGAACGATAAGACCAGGGCCAATTCGTGAACGACAACACGCTGTTGCTCCGTCAGATTCATCCCAGTTTCATTCAAGCCGGACGGGTGACCTCCCAGGCGTTTACGCTCACCCCGAAAGACGATCGCCAGCTATCGACATACGACGGCGACCAAATCTCGGCAGCTGCCACCTTCGACCACTACACAACCCAGCTCCAGTGCCAGTCCATCGGCGTCTACGCGGTGCGAGTGGACGAGTGCCGGGAACTCCATCTGGAAGTGAAGGCCGACCCGGAGCCGTATCCCGAACATGTCGTGATCGATTTTGGGGAGCGAACACCCAATGCGATCAAGACTGTGGGTAAGGCACTGCGAGAGAAAGCCGTGGCCAGAGGGTGGCAGCATGTCGCAGAACAATGACGGTACAAAAGCAGGTTGGGACTGCCCGTGTGAATGATGTGAAGCTGTCATGGAGACGGGCACGTAAGAAACGTGCCCCACGATCACAGGCTGTTCTCCTTACCACTGCTCACCGCCCACGAAACTCCAGCACGCGGCGGTTCTCTCGCCAGGTGCCGATCTTGTTTCGGAAGCTCGTGTAGAACTCCCTCGCAAAGTCGCGACCAGTGCCCTCGGCGGTGTGAATCCTTTGCACGGCGGATGTGAAGCGCTGGCGGTGTTCCGTCAGGCGAGCGATGGTGGCGTTTCGAATCAGATGCGGGGAGATGTTTAAGGAAATCAACTCCTGCACGGCGTCCGCAATCGCTTGGGGATCGGCGGGCACGATTCGCGTGAAACGCGGATCAAACCAGGTGTCGCGGCCTCCCAGACTGGGTGTCGACACCACCGGTAGACCGCATAACAGATACTCCGTGGCGGCGAACATCGCTCCCTCGATCGCGGATAGGCACACTCCCACACGGGCCGAGTTGAGCAACTGGGCCACCTCACCCGGACTGCGATGTCCGGGGTCGTCCGCGTGCGTGAAGGTGGCCCGTGGAAGCTGTTGTCGCAGCTGATCGAAGTACTCCTGCGAATCGTCCGTGGTCAACAGTCCGCCGATGAGTAGAGACGTGTCCACTTCTTGAAGCAGATGATGCCGCTTGAAGAGAGCCATTCTCGCGTTGTAAACCGCATCGAAGAGACGAGGAACCTGCGGCTGGATGGTGAAGAGTTGCTCGTCCAGGAAGGCGTTTTGATTCACAAACAGAGCTGGCACGCCGCGAGCCTGTAGTTCCTCACAGATCGGGGCCTCATTCACCAGATGCAATAACCGGTGCCGAGGCCGCTGCGCTCGCCAGCGGTTGTGATACTCTTCGATCTGATCCGCTGTCTGATGCCACAGGTTCATCACGAGTCGATAGACCCGCTCGTCCGGCAGGTAGTGTCCGACATCCTGGTCACCCGCTGACGAGTGAAACAGGATCGGCGGATCCGTGGAGATCCAGTGATACAGGCCGATGTCAGGGGGGTCGTCTGCGGCCAATGCGGTGTCTCCTCAGGGGCTCGATCGCCTCATCAGCTGAACGCCGGAGTGGATCATCAGCTTGTCCCTCCCACGGTGGTCCTCATCTTGCCTCAGTTCGAGCAATCTGTCCACGGACTTGGATTCCACCGGCAGACCGCCGTATCATCGGAGAGTCGAGTGGCTCCGGAGGTTTCGGGAATCACCACGAGCAACCCGGCCAGCGACAGCGGTTCCGCAGAGAAGAGTTCAACATGCCTGCCATTGCCAGCACCTCGCTTCGTGCCCTCCCGCCACAGCGGACACCACCACTCTCACTATCCACCTTCGAAACTGCGATCGGCTGGTTCGGAGTCCTGGGAAGCCGGGCGGGAGTTTGGCGATTGACGTTCGGTCATGCCTCCCCGCTGGAGGTTTGCTGGGCACTCGGGACCGCCGCCGAGGGAGTGGACAAGTCCGACTGGAGCGTGCAGCTCCGACGGAAGATCGAGCAATACACAGAGGGTCGCGAGGTCGACTTCGATCAAGTCGAGGTGCATCGCCCCCGTCCGCTCACCGCCTTTCAACAGCAAGTGGTCGAGATCGTTCGCGCGATCCCGCGTGGAGAAACAAAGACCTATGGCGAGGTCGCTCGCCTGGCTGGCTCACCCGGCGCCGCGCGTGCCGTGGGGCAAGTGATGGCGACGAATCCGGTCCCCATTATCATCCCCTGCCATCGCGTGGTCGGCTCCTCCGGAGGACTCGGCGGATTCAGTGCTGCAGGCGGAGTCCGGACCAAGCAATGGATGCTCGACCGGGAAGCGGGGACTGCTCCGCAATAGAGCATTCCACGATTGCTTGTGCGCCGAGAAGTAGAACGGACCCCCGGGTCCGTTCCGCCCGGACCTAGAGCAGTTTCACAATCTCTCTTCAGTGAATTCACGAGCGGCCAGCGGTCAGCCGTCCGCTTTCAGCCAGAAGGTTTTGTTTCGGATTCTGGCTGACGGCTGACGGCTGATGGCTTAGACTGAAGACCAATTCTGAACATGCTCTAGGGGTCTAGGCTACGAGCACGCAGTCCGAATCGTGGAATGCAATAACCCGCGAGGAACACCATCCCCTGTCGATCTCCTCTCATTTCGCCCATCACATCACCCGGCGAGAAGAGATCTGTAAACACCACACAGCCCACGAGGAGTATGATCTTGCCGCTTTCATGTCCGCCCATTTTTCAGAAATTGATGCGTTGGTGTGCCGTGTCGATCCACCACTCTCAACCCACAGCGAGATGTCCGAGAAGATGGAGCCTGATGAATGAAGTTCGCCCGCTGTCACCGGTATCACAGCTGTGGCTTTGGTCGCTGGCCTGCTGGCTCGCCTCTTCGACCGTGGCCTGCGCCGAGACCAAGACCTGGGACGGCAAGCACTCGACCACTCAGATCGAGGTCACTGTTGTTTACTTCCTGCCGAAGGATCGCCCGCCGCTCCCCGATTGGAAGGAGCGGGTCGATTACTTTGCCGAGCGTATCACGGCGTTCCACGCCCGCGAGTTCGACGGACAATCGACGCTCACCACTATCGTCCGCCCCGAGCCGTTTCGCTCAGCCCGCACGACTTCTCAGCTGCGCAGCGGGGACGCGAACTTCATCTTCTTTCAGACACTGCAAGAGGTGAACGACTCTCTGAAGTTCGGCAGTGGCGAGCACAAGGCGTTTCCAATTCTACTGGTGTTGAGCGAGATCAACTGGAAGCCACTCGATGATTTTTATCGCCTGCATCCGGGTCCGCAGGGACTGGCGTTCGAGGGGAACTTGAATGCCGGTCGCCACTTTCCCGGTGCGGAATCGGGCGGCGCGCGGGCGACCTACCTGGCCGATCGCGGGGTCGGTTGGGGGCTGGTCAGTGCCGACGGGTGGCGGGTGCCATACTCGGGCAGCGACTGCGTGGTCTATCACGAAGGGGTCGGCCACACAGTTGGCTTGCCGCATCCGGACGACAGCAACCGCTCGGTGATGAGTCACGGGCAGTACAACGGTTGGATCAGCGAGTCGTACCTCGACACTGACCAGAAAGAACGGCTCGGCTGGCAGGCCGTCGACGCGGCCAAGAATCCGGAGCCATCCCTGTTCACCAAGTTTCGAGCGATCCCCGCACCAGCTGTGCCGCGACCGGGGCAGGAGGTGCTGCTGAAGTGTGACTGGCCGGACGGGGCGAAGCTGCAATCGCTGCGGGTGCAGGTGCAGACCAACGTGTGGGGACCGTGGCATGACATGGTCTCTCCGGTGCATCCCGACGGTGCCGTGCCGAGTGCGATCTCATTGGGCACCTACGATCGCCCGACTCCGATCAGTTACCGCATTGATGCCTCGACGAAGGACGGGCAAAAGGTCGAACTGTGGGGCTACCTACAAATCCGCACGGCTGACGACGAGCGACCGCTCCCTGCTTTGCTGACGGGTGAGCTCTTACCCTCCACCCCTTCGGACCCGTCCCAGCCACAGCCGCCGGGCTTGGCCAAGGGCACCGAGGTCGAACTACTGCCCCTGGTCGACCCAAAGAAGGACGGCGTCTCCGGGACATGGCTCAAGGGTGAGGGTGGGCTGACCTCGCCGAAGCAATACGGCGCGAGGATCGAGTTGCCCTATGCCCCGCCCGAGGAGTACGACTTGACCACGATTGTGGAACCGCTCGATGAACCGAACGGCTTGATCCTCGGCCAGCGCAGTGGGGGGCACCGGTTCCTGGTGTTGCTCGGCTACGCTGCGGGCGAGACACCGCAGAGTGCGCTGGAGAACATCGACGGGCGGAACGTCGGCAATTCCTCGACAGTGGCGGGACCGGTGTTCGTGAAGGGCCGCCCAGCACAGGTGATCTGCTCTGTCCGCCAGACGGGCGTCACCGTGAGGGTCGATGGCCGAGTGGTCATCGACTGGACCGGCGATCCAACCCAACTGGGGCTGGGTGAATACTGGGAAACGCCCCACAAGGAGACACTGTTCCTCGGGGCCTACGATTGCCGCTACCGGGTCTCGCGAGTCACGCTGACGCCGGTGTCGGGGACGGGGAAGCCGCTGCGGGGTGCAGAGAAGGCCAGAGTCCCATGAAGGTGGGCCTTGGAATAGACTTCGAGTACTCTGCCACCGCTTGATGTGGGGGTTGCCTGCTTCGGGAGGGCGAGGCTCCTGCCGAGCCGCTCTCGCGAGAAAACGTCGTCCCTGGCTCGCGGCTCAGCAGAAGCTTCGCCCTCCCGATCTGGCAAGCCACAATCTCAAGACCTCGCGTTGACGGGGCAATAGCTGCTCACCTCCGCTGTTCTGTCAACCAGGCATCACCCGACCACCCTTAGGACACATCATGGCCCGCGACAACAATCAGAGATTCCAGGACGATAATCTCCCACAACAGCCGAGTGGGATGTCAACCGGGGTGATGGTACTGCTCGCCTGCGGATTGCTGATAGTACTGTTGATCGTGTGTGGCGGCCTCGGAAGCATCTTGGCCATGCCCGCGATCCAGCAAGCTCGGGAAGCTGCTCTGCGGGAACAAGCGAAGCAAAACTTGAAGCAACTCGGACTGGCGCTTCGCAACTATCAAGCCACTCACCCGGCGCTCCCCGCCCCAGAGACCCCGCGACCCATCGATGAACCGCCGGGCAGCGAGACTGCCCCCGCACCCTGAATTTACTCAGATGACTCGGGCGAGGGGCTCGAAAGACCTTGGAAGATCGACGCAAGACTGCAGCTGTGTCAGCGCTGCGTGCAAAGCCGAGTGCGCCGTCAAGGCTTGGAATGGGGGTTGAGCCAGGCTCACGGGGGAGGGCGAAGCTCCTGCTGAGCCGCGAGTTTGGGGACGCGTCAACTCGCGAAAGCAGCTCGGCAGGAGCCTCGCCCTCCCGAGAGAGGCGAACCCCAAAATCAAGCCTTGACGGGGCAGTGGCTCAACCCAGCCCATGTCGGCGGAGCTTGCTGAAGAAGGTGCTGCGGGGAATGCCCAGCAGGCGGGCGGCTTCGGCTTTATTGCCTCCGCACCGTTGGAGAGCGGCCACGAGGAGTTGGCGTTCGCTGTCGGAGCCGATGACAGTCCGACTGACTGCCGCTTCGGCGAGTCCCCGGGCCACACGAGGACGCGTCTCGGTGTGAGTAGACAAGGTCGTCGAGGCCGGGTTGAACGTCGCCTGTGCCACGGCGTGAGGCAGGTCGGCAATCGTAAGTTGCCGACCTTCGCAGAGGACGACCGCGCGCTCGATCACATTCTGCAATTCGCGAATGTTGCCCGGCCAATGGTACGCGGACATCGCTTCCAGGGCGATTTCGTCCATCGAGGTGATTGGTTTGCCAGCCCGTTCTGCGGCCAGTCCCAGAAAGTATAAGGCCAATTCGAGCAGATCTTCCTTGCGCTCTCGCAGCGGCGGCAGCGTGACGCTGATGACGTTGAGCCGGTAGTACAAGTCCTCGCGGAACTTCCCCTCGGCGATGAGGCGTTCCAAATTCTGGTGCGTCGCGGCGATCAGGCGGACATCGACTGAAATTGGTGTCGAACTCCCGACCGGCTCGAACGTCCGCTCCTGCAACACCCTCAACAGCTTGATCTGCACGTCGAGCGAGATGTCACCGATTTCGTCGAGGAACAGAGTCCCCCCGCTGGCCATCGCGAACCGGCCCTGCTTGTCCTCGCGGGCATCGGTGAAGGCCCCCTTCACATGCCCGAACAGCTCGCTCTCCAGCAGCTGTGAGGAGAGTGCAGCACAGTGGACCGCCACCAGCGGGCCGGCCTTCCGCGGGCTGTTGTCGTGGATCGTGCGCGCGAGCAGCTCCTTGCCGGTGCCGCTTTCGCCGCGGACGAGTACGCTGGCTTCGCTGACAGCGACTTTCTTGACGGTCTCGAGCACCTGCGTGATCGCGGGGCCGTTCCCCTTGATGGTCGAGCGTTGCAGGGCGGATGCGGGAGCGGCGAGGGCTTTCTGCGGCCCGTTGAGGCTGTCGACCATGCCTTGGAGCATGGTGATCCGGCGGTCCTGTTCGCCGATCTTCTCGACCTTGCGTCGCAAATCTTCGTTCAGACGCGACACGTCCTCATGGACCTTCACGCAGTGCAAGGCCACTCCGGTGATGCGTCCCATCGCGGTCAGAAACGCCACGTCTTCGGCGGTGTACGCCGCCCCGCTCGGTTTGGGCCCCAGAGCCACAAATCCTGCGACTTCGCCGTCGACCTCAAGCCCTGTAATTAACTCCGCATTCATCGCCCGCACCAGAACCTGCTCCTGCGATTCCCCGCTGTGGACTCGCTGTATGGACGAGCCAGGCCCCAGTAGCCGCAGCTGTTCCTCGTTGCCCGTGATCGAAGCAGGCACCTCCTGCCAACCGACAGCGGCCGCGAGGACGAAGCGGTTGCGGTCGGGCATCCAGAGATAAAGAGCCGCCTGTTCGACACGCAACACTTCGCAGCACGAGCCGAGCAAGTTCCCCGCCACGGCGTCTCGCTCCCACAGGTTGCTGACGGCTCGATTCATGCGGAGGAGTGCGCGATCGAGCTGGTACTTCTCGCTGAAGAACTCGCGATCGATCGAACGCTGCAAGCCATCCTTCAGCCAGAGCAATACGTACACAACCAGCATCAGCACGACGACCATCGGCACCGTTTGGCCAAACAGAGAGGCGTTCTGGCTGTGAATCACGACGCTGCCGACACCGACGATCGCGCTGAAGAAAATCCCCAGTCCCGCACTCAAGACAAAGTACCACATGCCGCGGCTGAGAACCTGCTCAATCAGCAGGAGCTTGAACCGTGCAATCCCAATGGTGTAGGCGAGCATGAAAGAGAGACTGGCCAAGAACATCGGCCCTTGGGAATCCCCCAAGGCAAAACGAGCGGGGCTGAACAGGGCCAGGTACATGGCATACCCCACGGGGATCGATGCGGCGATGCCAGCCCAGAGAATCGATTGCACTTGTTGCCGCTCGACCGGGCTTCGGGCACGAACCAGACTCTCTCCCATCGCGGCCAGACTGCCGGTGAAATACAGTAGCGACACACTCAAGTAACTCAAGATGACGGTCTGCAACAGGCTCATTAACAGGGACGACCCGCGCGAGATCGTTTGTTCCAAGACCTGAGCCAATGGCCCCTCGCCCCAGGATCGCGACAGCCACCAGCTGGTCAGAATCAAGAGTCCCGTCCCCAGCGACATCAATAGGGGGGGGAGGTAAATCGCTCCCAAACCCAGTCGAGGGGAGCGGGTGAGCCACGGCTTCGGGCTGGGGTAGGTCAGAAAAAAGTGCAGCAGAATGGGGGGCAGGAAGACGGCCGAGACTCCAAAGGGGAGGGTCAACCAGAGGCTGCCAGAAATTACCCACCAGTGATGCCCGCCGACGAAGGCCATCAGCGTCACGCCTCCCAGATAGCAGAACAAGCGGAGCGGCTGATCGAACGGGCGCTGCCAAGCTGCCAGCACACTCACGAGGGTGATCGCCAGCTGAAGAGTAAACCAGAGGAGAGTGACTCCCACTCGGACGGAGGACTGCCGCTCCAGTTTGAGCCAGCCGTGGAGAATGGACTCCGCCCCCTCACGTCGAAAGCGGACTTTGACATATCGGGTCTGGTCCGGGTACTCAATCAGAGTGAGACGAGATGTGGCCCCGAGGGTCTTGCTCAGAGTCTCCACATCCCTTTCGACCCCCAGCGTTCCTCCGGGATCAATCCGAGCATTTCGCAAGGCCGCATGCGCCCAGGCAAAATCGACGAACGAGCGTATTGGTCGCCCGTGAAATTCCACAAGTACATCTCCGGGGCGCGGTGGTGTTCCCACGCTGGCCGAGGGGCCGACCCGAATTTCAACGCCTTGAGTCTCGATGTCATTCGCTGGCAAACAACGGAGACCGGCATCAGGGCTGGTCGCGACGTACCACAACACCGCAATGCAGTACAGGACAGCTGCGGACGTAAAGATAGCGAGGGTTGAGGACGAGTTTCTCACGCGCCGAACTGATCTCCCGTACACACTTCTGAGCGCCGAACAACTCCTCTACAGTACGGATTCAGCGCCGATTCGTCAAATCAACGGAACAAAGACAACTCTTCATCAAGAATCTATATGGTAAACGGCTTGTTTTTCAAAGCGCCGACAATTTATTTTCACTTTGGCACAGAGACTGCACCTTATTTTCTTCGTCTGACCCCGAAATCCTTGGAGAGAACGAAAGCCAACGCCCCGATTCAGCCAGTTGCCGTCACGTAAGCAGCCTGACCAATTTCTGCGACCTTGACCACAAATGCGGCCTTTTGGCGTTGGTATCACTCTCCGAGGGTTTTTTATTGCGCCATCCACAACTCTACGGAGTTGCATGGAGGCAGTCCTCAGGTGCGGAGGAATGGAGTCCTCCGTCTCTTGACGGAATGCACGGCACATGCCGACGCATCATCAGTTCGTTATTTCTTCGCAAGTTTGACCGCCGCGACTTTTTCGATCGGCAGGACAGTCTTGCAGTTCGATGTCACGATGACCTGATACTCACGAGTGATGTAACCACAACGTTCGTGCCAGGCACAGAATTTGTGTTCGCCGACCGGAACCTGCTCCAACTTGAACCGGCCCTCCTTGTCCGTGATGGCCGCGTAGGGGTGATCCAGAACGGTCCAGTAGCCGTCCATCCAAGGGTGGATATCGCATACCACTTTCATGGGAATGGGCTGTGGCACATCAAAGACATCATAGTCGATTCCGGCGGGGTCGTTGGCCGGGAAGATCGTACCGGGCATCGACATGGCCATCGGATGGAAGTGTGCATTGTGCGCCACCTCCCCCGTGAACTTCACATTCAGATCCTGCCCCACCCGTAAGATCCCACAGTGAGGCACATACCGGCACCCCTGCGCCGTCAACTCGGTTTTGGCCGGAATCGCCTTCAGTTCGGGATGAATCCGTCCCGGTGCCTTCTTCAGGTAAACAAATATATTGGCAATCCCCTTCGTCGCCGGGTCGACCACCAGCGTTTCGTCAGGCATCTCCTGGCAGCCGCAGATCTCCCAATCTTTCAACTGCGGATCGCGCCGATTGAATCGCAGCTGTGGCTTATGCGGGCCGTTGAGGATAAACTGTCCGTCAATCGATCCCCAACCGAGATCGGGTGCGGGTGCCGAGGCATCTTCCGCACTCGCCCCGGAGATCAGCCCCGCCAGCAAGGCTCCCAGCACCACGACGACTTGGAGTTCGTTCACGAGTGGTCCCCCGGAAGCTGAGGCTGGATCGCCGTCTCACCTCATTTCCCGACGTTAGACGCCTTTTCGGCTGCGATGCGAGCGGGCTTGGACGCGGCCCCCTTCGAGGCACTTAGCTTCTGAGTGTTGGCTTGATTTTCTGCCAACGTCGTCGAGAGGTGGAGGTAGACATCGCTCAACTCGCGGCGCAGGGCATCGACCTGCTTGACCACTGCGTTGCGGGCGGTCTCTTCGCGACGCATGGTCTGCACGAGCCCGTCTTTCACGTCTGGGCCAGCCTGCTCTGGCGCGTCTGGCTTCCCGTTCAACTCGCCCATTCTCTCGTCCAGCGCCGTCTGGGAAGCGGCCAGGTTCTGGTCCTGGTATGCCAGCATGGCTGTCTCGTGAACAATGTTTTGATCGGCCAGAATCACGAGTGTCCGCAGGGTCGCAATCGCGCTCAGATTGTCGTGCGGCACCAACTCACGAATCCGATATTCACCGCGCGGCCAGCTGTCGACTTCATTGGGATAAACAGGTCGAGTCAGCTTGGCACCCGCACTATCCGCCCGCACTTCCGTGAGCTGGAAATCGCCGATGTAAACGGATTCGCCTTGGGCATAGGTCCCGAACACATGCACAATCGGGAGCTTCGCCGGGTCGGCCTGGCCACGTCCAATTCCTACGTTAGAACCGGCTCCCAGCTCGATCGAACCATCCGCTGCCGGAGCAGGCCCGGAATTTGGAGCGACCCACGCCTTGCCCCAGGTGTCATTTTCCCAGTGAACCAGATTGCGAGCGTCCTCGAACTGCCTCTTGGCAGTCTTGGCTTCTTTCTCGGCGGTCTCAATCTTGGCGGCTGTTGTCTCAATCTTGGCCAGCCATGTCGACCGGGCCTTGAGTACGCCCGTCGTGAAGTAGACCGCTGCCATGAGGCAAAACAGCAGGAATCCCATCAGAAGTTTGCCGTAGAAGTTCATCGATTTCCCCGAACGCAGCTGTCGATTCACCTGGGTGATACTCAAATGAGAGTACCTCACATCCCGTATCGGTCGGAATGGTCAAACTCCGCAGCCCAAACAGAATTCTGCCGAATGTGCCGAATTTGGTGACTTTGCGGACTGTTTGGCAATCCTGATGCTACGCCCCGAGATCGGCCAGCGTCAAGACCCTGGTCTTCAGTATGTGGCAATCTCATCGGGAGCCACTCCCAGAATTGTGGCGATTGTGTGGAGTGTGGTCTTGTGGTGGGCGAATTCTGCACCCTGCTCAATGCGAGCGATGGTTTTGGCGGAGATCGGGGCGAAGTCTTCTCGGCGCTTCCCTTGCTGTTTTCGAAGCCGTCGCAAAGAGGCTCCGAACGATTGTTCCGTGATCTGGCGTTGTTGAGCGATTCGCCGTCTGTAATCCGGATCGAATTCATACAGGATTGCATCGGTCGCAGCTTCGTAGGTGCCCAAGCGGATGGTCTGGCCAGAGTCCGTCACCGAGAAGTGTTTGAAGTCGGGGGCAATCCCGTCTCCCGATGTTTCGAACGCCGAAAACGGAACCGTCAATGAGTCCAGGTGGCCCCTCCACAACGTGATCGTCTTCGAGGATTGATCGACAATCCCACCGATGAACAGATCGGCACGGTGATCCGAGAGGAGTGCTTCAACGAGTTCATCAGGGGGCAGACTCTCCTCCCGCGTGGCAAACGCATATCTCTCGAAACACTGCCTCAGCGCCGGCAGTGTTTGCGGTCTCATCGCGTGAAACAATATCGCGTTCCCCAAGGATTTGGCTGGCCAACTCATTGCCCGGAGCAGCTTTTCTGTGGAGTTCGGATCGTAGCTGATCCAAAGCGTATCCTTCGTCGCCTGGCTCATCGATTGCAAGATTGTGGCAGCAGTTGAACCTGCCAGCGTGGGGTGCAGCGGTGTCAACGACTTGGAGAGCGACTTGCTATTCCCCAGCAGAAACGTCGGATTGACCGTCACCGGGAGTGGCTTCACTTTGGACATGCAATCACTTCACTTCACTTTCGGGGACTCTTGATCATCGATTGGATTTGCTGGGTATTTGCGATCCCATTCCTGCTGAAGTTGTTTCCATGAATACGCTTTGTGGATCAGGGTCAACAGTTCTTCCGGAATGTCCGCAGGATCTGGAATCCGATCCATGAACTCACCTGTTCTCAAGTCGATCCGCCAAGCCATCGTCCCCCGGAGTATCGTGACATGCGGCGGTTCGCGAGACTCCTTCTCGCGA
>JAYTCW010000194.1:0-10724 GCA_043736295.1 Planctomycetota bacterium
TGTACGACAACCGGCCTCAGACACCGTGATTGAATTGCGGTGCGAGTGAGCATCAGTAGGAACACTTGGGAAGTTCTGTCGGCTTCAGCGCGGAGTGTCCACAATCCCCTGGGATTCGAGCAGCTATTCCACACCGAAGGGGGGCTGATGGCCTGATATCTCAGGGTTGCATGCTGGGCTCTTCGCCCCGAAGGGGCTGGGCCGATAGCCCAGGGCGCAGCCCAAGCTGTCGAGTCCGGCCTGGTGGGGGCCGAGAACCGAAACCCTGCGTACAATGGCGACCACACTTCTTCCGAAGTTGGAAGGCTTCGGAAGTCCTTGGGTTACGAGAAGTCCGGCCGCTCAGCTTGGTCACTTTTTCGGTGTTACTTGGCTGCAGCCAGAACGGCCTCGTAATTTGGGTGCGAGGTGATCTCGGGGACGTACTCGACGTGCTTGATCTTGTTGTCGGCACCGACCACGAAGATGGCCCGGGTCAGGCAGCGATCCAGCGGGCCGCCGGTGATCAGCACGCCGTAGGACTGGCCAAAACTGGCGGCCCGGTGATCGCTCAGGCAGGCGACCTTGTCGACCCCTTCCGCTCCGCACCACCGCTTCTGGCCGAAGGGCAGATCGGTGCTGACGACCAGAATCGCCACGTTCGAAAGCGCCGCAGCTTCATCGTTGAACCGCTTGGTCTCGGCGTGGCAGACGCCCGTGTCGAGCGAGGGAATCGTGGCGATGATCCGAGTCTTGCCCGCAGAGGCGGCAAGATTCACGTCCTCCAGCCCATTGCTTTGCAGGTTGAAGTCGGGCGCGGTGTCGCCGACCTTCAGTTCGGTGCCGGAGAGGGTGACGGCATTGCCTTTGAGTGTGACGGTGGCCATTTGTGTTCCTTTTGAAGGGTGAACCGCAGGATGCGGCTTGTGTTTGGAGGACCAGTGCCTCAGTATTGCCAGTCTGGTTGATGTTGCAAGTCCCTGGCCCCGGAGAGTCCCCGCGGTGGATCAACTCGCGTCTATGTTGCAAGTCATGATCCTGCTCGCCAGCTTGGCGATCTGGGGCATGATCTTGGAGCGACTGACCACTGGGGAGCCGCTGGTGTCGCGGCCGGTGCCAGCCACCCGGCCACGCCCGTGGTTCGCCATTCTGCTCACGGTCACGCTGATCTTCATTTCGTGTTATTTGCAATATCGTCAGAGTAGAAAAGCCTTAACCATAATCAAATTTGATGCGGATGAGATTCTCTTATACATGGCCAGCCAGATCGGAGAACAAATGCTGTTCTTCTGCTTGCTGCTGGTCAGTCTCACTCGGCTCGGCGAGCAGAGGCTCACTCGATTCGGCATGGATCTCCGCCAATGGGGGGAGCAAATCGAGATCGGGCTATTCGGTGGCTTGGCAGCCATGATCCCCGTGGTGTTGGCTAATTATTCCATGCTGGAGTTCCGCGTTGAGGAGAACCAGCACATATTCCTTCAGATATTTAAGAGTGAAAGGTCATTGTCTCTCGCTGGTCTGCTGATCGTCTCGGCAATGATCATGGCTCCGCTGGGAGAGGAGTTGATGTATCGCGTGATCTTGCAGGGCACGCTGCAGCGATACTTGTCACCCACTGCTTCGATCGTGATTTCCGCGAGTCTGTTCTCAGCAGTGCATGGGTTCCCGGACGCGGTGGGGCTGTTTCCGCTGGCGCTCGTGCTTGGATTTCTGTACTGGCGAACCGGCAGCTACTTAACGGTCGTCACGACGCACGCCGCCTTTAACGGGGTGACGGTGCTGCTGACGCTGATGAGCCCCGAGGGGAAGTGAGACTCAAAACTGCCTGAATGGGCATATTCCGTGAGCGGCGCGCGGCGCCCCCCCAATAGCACTGACTCTAGCTCATGAGAGCATTCCACGATTGCGTGCGAGCCGAGATGTCGAACGGACCCCGAGGTCCGTTCGACTGGTCAACCATCACTGACCGCTCGCCGCAACAGCCAAGACAACGAACCGACCACGGCGTCCTCTGAGACTCGCATCCACTGGAGTGCGATCCACGACATGCTGAATTGCCCCGGCCTGGAAATTCACCCTTCAAGTATCGCAACACTTCGGCCACTCCGTCGCCACTGCGGTTTAAGGGGTTCTTGGCTTTTCGGGTCGCCTCTGATTCACGTGTCCGGGGACTGAAGCAAAGTGGAGTCAAACACAGGAGTAACCCCCGAGTTCCGCAAGGGAAACCACAGGGCAGATACATTGTGATCATCGGAGCAAAACAGTATGATTTGACGACTCGCAGAGGAGCAGGCATGGCCACTGACCACAGCTTGTAACTCTCGACTCACGAGACATTTGTGTCAAATGAATGCCAGCCGCGTGGTCCTTCGGATCAGCGGGCCCCGAAGGAGTTGACCGTTGGTCTCTAAGAACGACAAGAACGCCCCGCTTCCCGAAGACAACGGCGACGATCGCATCCAGCGGATGGACATCCGCGATGAGATGCAGCAGAGCTATCTGACCTACGCGATGAGCGTCATTATCAGCCGCGCGCTGCCTGATGCGCGTGACGGATTGAAGCCGGCTCAGCGTCGAATTCTGGTCGCGATGAACGACCTCAACCTCGGGCCGAACTCCGCCCGAATGAAGTGCGCGAAGATCTCCGGCGATACGTCGGGGAACTACCACCCGCATGGCGAAGCGGTGATCTATCCCACGCTGGTCCGCCTGGGCCAGGACTGGGTCATGCGCGAGGTCCTCATCGATAAACAGGGGAACTTCGGCTCGATCGCGGGACTCGGCCCAGCAGCCATGCGATATACCGAAGCCCGATTGTCGGCGCAGGCAGCTGACCTGCTCGACGACCTGAATAAGGATACGGTCGACTTCGTCCGGACCTATGACCAGCGGAATGAAGAGCCGGTGGTTCTGCCCGCGCGGTTCCCGAATTTGCTCGTCAATGGCTCGACGGGTATCGCGGTCGGGATGGCCACCAGTGTGCCTCCGCATAACCTAGCCGAAGTGGCGACAGCTGTGCAGGTGCTGATCGACAACCCGGACGCCAGTGTCGATGAGATCATCGAAGTCCTCCCTGGTCCCGACTTCCCCACGGGTGGCGTGATCTGCGGTCGCTTTGGAGTGCGACAGGGTTACCACACCGGACGCAGCACGCTGACTGTCCGCGCCAAAATCGAATTCGAGACCGAGAAGAACACCGAAGTCATCGTCGTCAAGGAGATCCCCTATCTCGAAAATCGCGACCGAATTAAAGAGAAGCTCGAAGAGTTGATCCGTGATGACAAGATCAAGGGGATCTCTCGCGTCGTCGACTTCACCGATCGCAAGACACCGACCTGGCAAGTGCGGCTGCACATCTACTTAAAGCGGGATGCCGACCGGGAAGTCGTCCTGAATCTGCTCTACAAGTATTCTCCGCTGCAAACCACGGTCAGCGTCATCATGCTGGCCCTGGTCGGTAACCGCCCGCAGACTCTCAACATTCGGGCGATGCTGCAAGAGTTCATCCGGCATCGCGTGACCGTCATTCGCCGCCGCACCGAGTTCCTGCTCGCCGAAGCCCGCAAGCGCAAGCATACGGTCGAGGGGCTGTTGATCGCACAGATCGATATCGATCTGATTATCTCGACGATCCGCAATTCGCCGAGTCGCAACGACGCCAAGGTCCGCTTACAGGCCATCAAGATCCCTGGCGAACTCATCGAGCGTGCCCTCGGTGCCACCGGCTACTCGATGTTCCAGGACGAGCAGGGGGTCTATGAAGAGTACTCCCTGTCACTGAATCAAACCGAAGCCATCGTCAGCATGCAGCTCGGCTCACTCGCCAATCTGGAGCGGGAGAACCTGCAAGGCGAGCACAATCATCTGCTCACTGGGATCTCGGAGCATCTGCGGTTGCTGGGTTCGGATGAGGCCGTGTTGTCGCTGATTCGCGGCGAGATGGAGGACATGAAGTCCAAGTACGCCACGCCGCGCCGCACCGAAATCTCTGAGGAAGAGCTGACCGATGTCGACAAGGATTCGCTGATCACCGAAGAGCCGATGGTGGTCACGCTGTCGCAGCGGGGCTACATCAAGCGGACTCCGCTGATGACGTATCAATCGCAGCATCGTGGGGGCAAGGGGATCGCCGGAGCCAAGAGCGACGACGAAGACCCAATCGAACACATGTTCGTGTCGAGCACGCATGCCTACCTACTGTTCTTCACGGACAAGGGCCGCGTCTACTGGCAAAAGGTGTACGACCTGCCGCTGCAAGGTCGCACCGCCAAGGGCCGGGCACTGGTCAACTTGCTGTCGCTCGACGCAGGCGAAAAGGTCCAGGACTGCATCGATGTCCGCCAGTTCGACGACAATCAGTTCCTGCTGATGGCCACTCAAGCGGGTATCGTGAAGAAGACTTCGCTCTCCGCTTATAGCCGTCCCAAGAAGGGTGGGATCATCGCGATCAAGCTCGACGAGGGAGACGCTCTCATTGATGTGGTCAAGGTCTCACCCGGCCAGGATGTGGTCCTCAGCACTGCCAGCGGCATGTCGATCCGCTTCTGCGAGTCGGGCGCCCGCGCGACCGGTCGCGACACGATGGGGGTTAAGGGGATCAAGCTCGGCAAGGATGATCTCGTCGTGGGTATGGTCGTCGCGGAAGAGAACGCCACGCTGCTGACCATCTGTGAGAACGGGTACGGCAAGCGGACACCGTTTGGTGTTGTCGCACCGGATGAAGTCGTCGTGGAAGGAGCCGAGCCCGTCGACGGTGCTGAACCCGAAGTCGCCGAAGCCGAGCCGACCGGCGAAGAAGAAGACCCCACCAGCCCGTCCGGCATGCGCTACCGCCGCCAGCGCCGCGGCGGTAAGGGCCTCCGCGACATCAAGACTACCGACCGTAACGGCAAGGTCATGGGCATCCTCGCTGTTCACGACGGAGACGATGTCCTCATGGTCTCGCAAAGCGGCATGATGCAACGCATCCGCGCCGTCGACATCAGCCTCATCGGCCGCAACACGCAAGGCGTCCGCATCATGCGCCTCGACGGCGAAAAGCTCGCCAGCATCGCCCGCATCCCAGCCGAAGTCGCGGATGAGACGACCACCCCGCCGCCGGTCCAACTCGAATCTCCTCCGGAGGGGACACCGCCCGCCGCTGAGTAACGTCACCAGCGATCGGGAGGGCGAAGCTCCTGCTGAGCCGTAGGGTGGGACAAGCTCGCTTTGGAGCGCCAGCCCACCATGGATGACGCGTGACCCCGGAATGGTGGGCCTGCGCCCAAAGCGGCTGGTCCCACCCTACATCACTGGTCGCCGACGAGACCACCACCCCGCCCGCCCAGTTGGAGACTCCACCCGAAGCCAATCCGCCCGTTTAGCTGCGACGCGAAGTCTTCGAAACGGATCGTTGCATCTTGGCAGCGAGCCGCTGGGCATTCGTCCGCCGTGCTGTACGGTGTCGTGCCGCTCTCCGACTGCTGTCATGTGGGAAACGCCGCTCGAACACGTGGGACTCACATCCAACGCTCGCCGCAATCTGGCCAACGGCGGCTCGGTAACGGTTGGAGAGTGTCGTAGGTTTGAACAAGCTGGCTTTCGAGCGGAGGCCATCAAGTCCGAAGTCGTCCCCAGTAATTTGAGGATCGGTGTTGTTACGGTTGGTCTCATCACTTCTGGGTGCAAAGCCTTCCTCATGATTACCTTACCATCATTGAATGAAGCGGATGCCGCTCAAAGAGCGATTAAGATATTGCATTTGATACGTGATCCCGAACCCGTACCGGTAATCAAGGATGTGAGTCTCATTGAGGGGCGAATCTATCGCGTGATTGTGGCGACGTTTCGATATACAGGAGAACATTCGCGCGACATGACTGTGTTGATCTCGCGAGATGGGGTGTATGAGAGGATCATCTTCGACATGGGGCTTCCGTACCCACTTGACCAACTCGACGAGATTGATCGCGTCGTATCACGATGCCCCGGATTTGATCCGATTGTCGACTTCATCTCTGGATATCATCGAATGTCTGCGTGTCAGACCCTTGTGTCCACTGTCCCCAAGGATCGGAACAGTTCGGGTTGGAACAAGGACTTCACGATCACTCTGACCGATTCACGATTCGTAGTCTCCGAGACATTGACAGAGTATTGACCCGAATAGGTAGATCCGATTCTGTCCGGTATTCTCGTCGTGTGCCCGCCCCAGTTCCTCGTGTACGTTATCGCCGCGATGACCCCACCCCTCCTCATCGGCTCTGGCAACCACCACTGCGGGGCTCGCAAGCCCCACATCACCTGCGATTTCGCCAGACCGATCTGGTACGAGTAATCGGCCATCCAGACTCAGTCCTCGGCTCGCTCCTCCGCTCGGACTCGCTGGCTGGGCAGCACGTTGTGGCTTCCACGAAAGAGAGTTATTCTCTGGAGGTCGGCGACAGACAGTGCTTCGATTGGATTTGAGCAGGATGGGCAATGCTCCTGATGTTCACCGAAAATGCAGTGACGGTGAAAGACTCCTCGGAGGACTTGACGAGCTTGGCACTGGGACTTTCAAAGGCGTCCGACTTGTTCCTCGCGGTGAATTCCGCACACGTTTCAGCGAACTGAGGCGAACCTGTGTCCTTGGGAATACTTCCACGCAGCCCGGAGACCTGCCGCTTTCGAGAGACCGGTCCCGGTGTCTCGTGGGCAAGATGCCGTTTATTAGCAGAACTTGTCGTGGACGGCCCAGAGGAGTCCGCGCTGGTCTCGCACCAGATTTGCCAAGCCTGCTGTCGCAGCTTTGAACCCACTCTTCAGGACTTCAATCCGGTCATTGCCTCACTGGTCTGGAACGCGGTCGACCAGCTGTTGGGTCAAGAGGGTTCGGTTATCGATGAGGAGACTTCGCGCTGGCAAGCACTGCTCAGAAAGGCCGAGTCGAGCTTGCCCGTCGTACTCCCCGATGAGGATGACCTGCCTGCTGCACCGATCTCACTGGGACGAGAAGGTGAACTGCGGACGGTCGCTGAGGTCATTCGGGCCTTACCACTTCCGAGGGAACGTGTCGGCCAAGTGACTCAGTGGGCCGTTGGCGTCACCACAGCGCCGCGCCGCTCACCGACACTCGCCCCTTGCCTGCGCAGCTTGATCGACGCCGGGTGGTCTCAGCTGCAACTCTTCATGGATGGCGAGGTCGAGATCCCGCCCGAGTTCGCAAGCCTCGCGCGCACGATTCGTGTCCCCGCAGTGGGAGCGAGGCAGAGTTATTATCTCGCGGTGATGGAACTGCTCCAACGGTTCCCCGAGGCCCAGGCGGTGATGCTTGTGCAGGACGACGCCTACTGGCCGGGTCATCTGCCGATGCGTGAGTACCTCGAACGATGCTTGTGGCCGGGGTCCGAACCGGGTCTGGTTTCCGCGTGGTGTTGCACCGATGACACCGCGAGCGAAGCGGGCTGGCACGAGCGGACCAGCCCGTGGAAGTTCGGAGCTGTGGTGTTTATTTTTTCTCGCGAGGCCGCTGAGAAGTTCGTGCAAGACCCGCTCATCCAGCAGGCGTGCAGTTCGCGTCCGGAAAACCACTCGGGGGGGATCAGCATGCTCATCGGAGACTGGGCAGCGCTGGTCGGTGTTCCGGTCCACTTCCCGACACCGAGTCTGGTACAGCATCTGGGTGAGGTCAGCACGATTTGGGAAAACTCGCGGGCCGTCGGTGTCCGCCGGGCGTCGCGATTCCTCGGGGATGAGGTCTAGTGTGTGACGTTTTGCGAGCGGCCCATGGAGTCTGACCCGCCAGACTTCCGAAGTCTCGGAAGACTTCGGAAGTCTTTTACGCGAACTCTAACCGCTCGACTGCAAACTTTTTTGCAGTCGAGCTTGCTCGGCGGACGGCTCTCTTACGATGTCAGCTGAAACCTCCGCGAGATCATGCGGCTCGAAGTTTTCTGACCTGCCCGGCCAGATGCTCGTAGAGATCCACCTCGGCGGCCAGCGAGTCTGCCAGCCGGTATTTCGTAAAGGCTGGGACGAGTCGCCGCTCACTGGACAGCAGTTGACTCGTTCGCGTGATGAGTTGCTCCATGTCACCTCGCGGAGTTGCTCCGTTCGGGTAGAGGTCGCGCAGGATTTCGCCGACTCCGCCGTGGTCGTAGCCGATCACCGGTGTCCCGATGGCCAGGGCTTCGAGGACGGTCCGACCGAAGGATTCGGGTTGAGTGGAAAGCGAGAGGACCGCGCGGGAAGCGGCGTAGATCTCGCGGATGTCCGAGCGGTGCCCGGTGAATGTCACGCGGTCTTCCAGTTGTAGCTCTCGCACTCGTTGCCGAAGTTCATCCGCATACCCGGCCCGGCGTGGGTCTTCGTCTCCCACGATCAGGCCGTGGACGTTGTGCCCCAGCCCCCTCAGTCGAGTGAGCAGACTCAAGAAGTCCTCGTGTCCCTTGAGACGGGTGATCCGGCCAGCCAGCGTGAACCACTGCCGCCCGGTGGTGTGGGGGTACTCGCTGGCCCAGCGGTTGTGCCACTCTGCGGATGGTGTCCGTCCGTGCGGGAATTCCACAGGGTCGATCGCTCGCGGCACGACGGTAATCTTCGCGGGATCAGTGCGAGGGTAGCTCGCGCGGATGGACTCGGCGATCGACTCGGACACGGCGATGACCGCTTCGCCACTGGTCATGATCTCACTAAACCGACTGACGCTATAGAACCCATGCACCGTCGTGACCAGCCGAGGCCGCACCGCTTCGGGAAGCGATTTCCACGCCAGCCACGCCACCCACGCTGGCACGCGGGAGCGGACATGCAGGACATCCACCCGCTCTTTGAGCAGCAACGACCGCAGCTGAAACACATAGCGGGCGGTCCAGGGGGACTTCTTCCCGATCGGCCAAGTGACGTGTTGCGAACCCGCCTGTTCCAAGGGAGCGACCAGTCGACCGCCTCCGGAGATGACCAGCGAACGGTGGCCACGCCGGATCAGTTCACCGGCGATTTCGAGTGTGCCGCGCTCCACACCGCCCCCTTGCAGGTCGGGTAGCACCTGAACTACGGTCAATGATCGGCCTGCCATCTCAGCTCCCTTACGACGTTGCGAGGTCGGGACGCTATGGCATCGGGCCGTTACGGGTCAAGACGGGACGGCGAAAGCAAAGCCCACCGGTTGCAACCGGTGGGCTTTCGTTTCTCAATCGCGACCGCCAATTCACACCAACTCCGCAATCGGCTTCCCTTCCGGAAGCACTTGCAGCGGTCGGCGGGCCTGGTCGTAGAATGTGTGTTGGTAGTCGACGCCCAACGTGTGGTACATCGTCGACAGTACGCAGCCCGGCGAGTACGGCTTCGAGATCGGGTACTCCGCCTTGGAGTCGGTCTCGCCGATGACTTGGCCCATCTTGAGGCCGCCGCCCGCGAACAGGACCGACATCGCCCCCGGCCAGTGGTCGCGACCGGCACCGCCGTTGATCCGCGGCGTCCGCCCGAACTCGCCGAACGTCATCACCAGCACATCGTTCGCCAGCCCGCGATCGAACAGATCCTGCACCAGTGTCGCCACCGCTCCGTCATAATTCGGCAGCAGCTTCGTCTTCAACTGATTGAAGTTGTCGCCGTGAGTGTCCCAGCCGCCGCCCGCCTGAATGGTGACATAGGTCACGCCCGACTCGACCAGTCGTCGAGCCAGCAGGCAGCTCTGCCCGAGGTCATTCCGACCATAGCGGTCCCGCAGCGTGGGGTCTTCCTTCGAGATGTCGAACGCCTGCAACGCCTTTTCATTGACGACCATGTTGAGGCCGTCCTGATAGAACTTGTCGAGCTGGCCGAGGTCGCCCGCTGTGTCGACATCGCGGCGGATCGTGTCGATCTTCGACAACAGGCTGCGACGGTTTTCGAGCCGAGCGAGGTCCATGCGTCCGTTGAGTTTGAGGTTGCGGACTTTAAAGCCATCGCTGTTGGGGTCATCTTCGGGAGCGAATGGGTTGTACGAGGCCCCAAGGTATGCCGCCTTGCCCAGGCCCAAGCTGCGGGGCAGGTTCACGTACGCGGGCATCCCGTCGACATTGGCCCCCTTGAGGTTCGACACCACCGACCCACAAGCGGGGTAGATGTTGTTGCCGACTTCGATGGTCGGCTGCCAGCCGGTCAGCATCCACTGCGACCCCATGCCGTGCCCAGCCTGGGTGTGGGTGGCCGAACGAACGATCGACATCTTGTCCATCAGGCGAGCCTGCTTGGGCAGATGCTCGCCGATGTCGATGCCGGAGACATTGGTCGGGATCGGTCGGAACTCGCCGCGATACTCCAGCGGAGCAGCTGGCTTGAGGTCATACATATCAATATGGCTCGGCCCCCCCGCCAGCCACACCTGAATCACCGCCTTCTGGGGGCGGCTCCCCTCGGCTCCGTAGGCCCGCTGCTGCGCCCAATGCGCCATCGACAGACCACCAAACGCCAGCGCCCCGACCTGCAAGAATCCGCGCCGAGAAACGCCATCGCACGTCCGCGAACCGGGAAGGTCAAACTGCAACATCGTCCGGTCTCCGAGTTATCGGCGGGATCTGAGTGCGCGTGGGGACAGCGCGGCGAGACCCCTCATTGTAATCGACACCGGCTGATGCGTTCTAGCAGTAATTCACTGGAAACTGCCGAATTCGCGGAAGGCACTGGCGGTTGCCGCTCGTGCCCCGTCAAGGCTTGGAATTCGGGTTGAGCCCTGCTTGGCGGGAGGGCGAAGCTCCTGCTGAGCCGCGAGCCAGGGGACACGCGAACTGGCAGGAGCGGCT
>JAYTCW010000195.1:0-16440 GCA_043736295.1 Planctomycetota bacterium
TCTCCCACTGGTCTGTCGTGCCACTAAACACAACCCCAGTGATGACCAGCATGTCCGCGTTTGACAAGCCATCCCCCCAAATAGTCGGATGAACCAGAAAACGGACATCTCGGCTGGTGGGTTAAGCCGCCAACCGTATTGGAAGCGTTCGACCAGATCCGGATTGCTGATGAATGGGCGACCGAACGAGATTAAGTCGGCATCTCCGCGACCGATGGCGGCCTCGGCACTCGCTTGATCGTAGCCGCAGTTCCCCATCAGTGGGCCGGTGAAAAGCGGGCGGAATTCGGCCAACGTCATTGGTTCACCGAGTTGGTGGAAACCAAACGCCAGTCCATCACACACGTGCAGATAGGCCAGACCGTAAGCATTGAGTTCGCGGGCTGCATGCAAGAACGTTTCGCGATAATCGGGCGAACCCATGTTGTTGAAAACACCGTTTGGCGACAGCCGAACAGCGACTCGCGACGGGGTCCAGACGGTCGCCAGCGATTCGACAATTTCTCGCAGGAGTCGGAATCGGTTGTCGACGCTGCCGCCGTACTGGTCGGTTCGTTGATTCGTTTTCGATTGCAGAAACTCGTCGACCAGATACCCGTTGGCCCCGTGGATTTCAACGCCATCGAACCCGGCCCGCCTGGCTCGTTCACCTGCGCGGCGGTAGTCCTCGACAACTCGCGAGATCTCGAGTGCTTCGAGAGCACGCGGCGTTTCGTAAGACTGTTTGCCCGCCGGAGTGTGAATGTATTCTCCGTTGAGCTTGATCGCCGAAGGGGCCACCGGCAGCAATCGATCCGCCCGAAACGTGCTGTGCGACGCCCGACCGCAGTGCCACAACTGGAGGAAGATCTTTCCTTGACGGGCATGCACGCCGTCGACAATCGGCTTCCAGGCTGCGGTCATCTCGTCGGTGTAGATGCCGGGTGACTGGTTCCAGCCGTTGGCCTCTTCGCTGATCGCGACACCTTCGGAGATGATCAGTCCGGCGGAGGCCCGCTGGGTGTAATACTCGGCCATCAGGGCGTTTGGCAGGCGGGATTCACCCGCACGAGCCCGCGTCATCGGGGCCATGACAACGCGATTGGACAATGGCAGACCGCGCAGGTCGAACGCAGAGAGAAGTACACTGGACATCGGGGATGTTCCTGAGTGAGGGAAGAGGGGAGAGTCACTGTCTGGTCAGTTGTCAGGTATCGAGGACGGGCAAGTGCGTTCAAGCGAGATCAAACAACAGGACTTTCGCTCCTTCACGTGAGGCGAAATTCAAGATCGATTCATTCTGAACGGACGCCCCATCTCCAGCGCGAAGTTCTTGACCGACCAACTGCACGGCACCTCTGAGAACCTGCACCCAGGCAGCGCGACCCGGTGTCAGGTCGAATGACAAGGTCTGAAGGGGCGGAATCGTGGCCAGAAAGAGTCGCGCATCCTGATGTATTCGGAGCGAACCCCGACTGGCATCTGGCGAAACGATCAGTTGCCAGGCACCAACGCGGTCGGCCTCGGCGAACCGCTGTTGTTCGTAGCTGGGAGTGATCCCATTCGTTTTCGGCTGGAGCCAGATCTGATAGAGATGCACTGATTCGGTGGCCGACGGGTTGAACTCGCTATGCCGGATGCCGGACCCGGCAGACATGCGCTGGACCTCGCCGGGACGAAGAACTTCTCCGTTTCCTAAGCTGTCTTGATGTTCCAAGGCACCCGCGAGAACGATCGTGATGATCTCCATGTCACGGTGAGGATGCATGCCGAACCCACGACCCGGTGCGACGTGGTCCTCGTTGATGACCCGTACGGAGCGAAACCCCATCTGGTCCGGATCGTAGAACTCCCCGAACGAGAACGTGTGCTGGGTCTGGAGCCAGCCGTGGTCGAAACGTCCGCGGTCTGCCCCAGATCGAACTTGAATCATGATTTCTCTCCCGTCAAACCGAGTGAAAGATGACCTATCAACGATCACTCCCAAAAAAGAGGTGAGGCTCAGGAACCGACAGAACCACCACGCAGCTTCTCCAGCAGTTGGATGAGTTGTCGCTGTTCGTCGCGATTCAGGGGGCTCATCACCTGCTCATGGAGATCTCGCAACGGTCGATCAAGCTTCGACAGTGTCTCCAAGGCAGTCTGAGTGATGGTCACAAAGACGACCCGTCGATCATCGACGGAGCGATCTCGCCGGACGAGGCTCGCTTGTTCCAACCGATCGATCAACCCGGTGATTCCCGGAACTACCACGATCATCCGATTCGCCACCTCCAGGATCGGGAGCGGCTGCCCTTCGCCTCGCAAAATCCGCAGGATATTGTACTGCGACGAGGTCAGGCCGAATGTGGCAAACAGTCGGTCGAAGTGAATCAGCAGCTGACTCGATGTCCGCACGAGATTCAGCCAAGCCTCCTGCGGCAGCGAGTCGAACGCCTGTCGTTTCTTGATCTCGGTCTGTAGCTGGCTGGCCGGTTTGGACATCTGAGGTGTTGCTCCGAGGAGGATGTCTCCACTGAATAGTTTACACATAAACTATTGTCACGTCAAGAAGTATTGCCAAAAGCTTCGAGTACGGATCGGAAATCAACGCGAGTGACCTGTCGGAACAAAATTGGGGAGACACGTTTGCCCGGCTTCGCTAGACTCCGACCTCAGAACTGCGGTTTTCTCACTCACCACTCATCTCTCACCATCCCCCTCCTATGAACATTCTCGTCACCGGCGGCGCAGGTTTCCTTGGCAGTCACCTCTGTGATCGATTAATCGAACGGGGCGACCATGTCATTTGCCTCGACAACTTCTTCTCCGGGCGGAAGGAAAACATTGCCCACCTGATCGGCAACCCGAGGTTCGAGCTGATCCGGCACGACATCGTGGACCCGATCAAGGTCGAGTGCGACCAGATCTACAACCTCGCCTGCCCGGCCTCGCCGGTGGCCTACCAGTACAACCCGATCAAGACGATCAAGACCTCCACGATCGGGATGATCAACGTCCTCGGCCTCGCCAAACGCTGCCGGGCACGCATCCTGCACACCTCGACCAGCGAAGTTTACGGTGACCCCGAAGTCCACCCACAAACCGAAGACTACTGGGGCCACGTCAATCCCCTCGGCCCGCGCAGCTGTTACGACGAGGGGAAGCGAGTCGCCGAATCGCTGTGCATGAACTACCACTTGGCCAATGGGGTGGCGGTGCGGATCATGCGGATCTTCAATACGTACGGCCCGAAGATGGACCCGAACGATGGCCGCGTGGTGTCAAACTTCATCATGCAGGCCCTGCGTAACGAGCCAATCACGCTGTACGGCGATGGCAAACAGACACGCTCATTCTGCTACGTCAGTGACAACATTGAGGGCATGATGCGGCTGATGGACCAGGACACAGAGATCGGTCCGGTCAACATCGGCAACCCGGTCGAGAACACGATGATCGAGCTGGCCCAGGCGGTGATCGCCCTCACTGGATCGAAGTCGAAGTTAATCAACGTCGACCTGCCGAAAGACGACCCCAAACAGCGCTGCCCGGACATCACGAAAGCGCGGAGGGTTCTCGGTTGGGAGCCGAAGGTCGACCTCAAGACGGGACTGACCCGGACGATCGAATACTACCGCACCACACAGTTCGGGAAGTGACCTGTAAAGAGAACGGTCAGTTTTTTGGTTCATCCGACGTTTTGGAGGTGACCCGTAACCGGGTGGATTTTTCAAGGCATGGCTCCGTAAATCCTGATGCCGTCAGGCAATCCGAAATCCCTCCAAATCGTCGGATGAACCTGAAACACAAGGGGAGCAGCAGACATGAATGCGAAACAACGTGTCGGCTGCTGAAGACACTGAAGGCTCGTTTTGAGAAGCACATGCACCGCCACGCAGATCTGGAATGGTCGAAGATCCAAGCCAAGCTGGAAGCGGATGTCGGTAAGTTTCGGGCGCTTTCCGAAATGGAAAGAACGGGCGGCGAACCTGATGTGGTGAGGTATGACAAGCAGGCCAACGAATATCTGTTCTACGACTGCTCGGCGGAAAGTCCGGTTGGTCGGCGAAGTGTGTGTTACGACCGCGACGGGCTCGAGTCGCGGAAAGAACATCGGCCAGAGAACAATGCCGTTGATCTGGCAGCTGCGATGGGTATCCAGGTTCTGACGGAGGAGCAGTATCGCGAGTTGCAGGGACTCGGGGTCTTCGACGCCAAGACATCCAGCTGGATCCAGACACCGTCGGGGATTCGTAACCTCGGTGGGGCTCTGTTTGCCGATTTTCGCTACGGCCAAGTCTTCGTGTATCACAACGGTGCGCAATCGTACTACGCCGTCCGAGGGTTCCGAGGCTCACTGAGGGTCTGAGGTGGGATGGCGAAAATAGTCTTCCCGCCACCTTGGCTTGCTCACCGTTTTTCGATCCATGTGGTCGGAGGATTTTACCCAGAACGGCCCGCGATGCGGGCGCTGGGAATGGCCATGAGGATGACGATAACGCCGGTTCAACTGCGGGAACGGCACGGCTGGCACGCCTCACCGACACGATTCCGCAGCAGCATCCATTACCGGCGGTTCAGATCTTGCACCAGACGGTCGACGGCCAGGGCGAGCTTCTCGGGCGTGTCGTAGATACCCTGGGAAATCTGGGAGCGGATTTCGGCCAAGCGCTCGGCCCGCGAGGCGGCTCCGACATCCTGGTTTTGCAGCAGTCGGGCGGCGGGCGAGATAAAGACCTCATCCTGCGGCGCGTTCAGTGGGTCGACTCCGGGCGTGGCACCGGACACTCCGGTGAACTGCACCGGACGGACTCCACCCGCACCACCGACGAACCCTGCTCCCGTAACTTCCATGACTGCCTCACCTTCCACAGATTCCGTTCCGTCGATCGGGGCAGCTGTGGTTGAACCCTCTACCCGATGGGGCGAATCATATCCCGAGACGCGGGAAGAGGGCAACAGGTGTTCGGTGAGAGCGAATTCGCTCGTCGCGGCCACGTTGCGGGAGTAGACAACATCGATCCGGTTGAAAGGTTGCATGACAGCATCCCACAACCATCCTGGTTGGATCGTTACGCGTTCTGACCTCGCGGGGCGAGGCTCCTCGTCTGAGGGCGAACACGGCATCTTGCAGATTGTGAATCGGGCGAACTTGAGACATTTCTCAGTTCGTTCCTCGATATTGTAATTATCGACAATCCGCCGGGATGGGATCACAGTATCTGTGAAGAAAGTCGGGAGACGGGAGACGGGGGTCGGGAGTCGGGAGCCCGTCAGTAACACGTCGCTCCCTACTCCCTACTCCCTACTTTCCCCCCCAGCGGATAACATCTCCGGCTAGACTCACGTCCGACACAATCCCAGCCCGCTCAACGGTGGTTTCCGATGCGAATCATTACGGGGCGTTTCAAACGTCGCCGACTTCTGGCGAATCCCGGTCTCATCACGCGACCGATCTCGGATCGCGTTAAGGAAACTCTGTTTCAGAAACTCTCCGACAATGGTTGCATAGAGGGACGGCGTGTCGCGGATGTGTTCGCCGGGACCGGGACAATCGGGCTGGAAGCACTCAGCCGAGGAGCGATTTCGGTCACGTTCTTTGAGCTGGATCGCGTGGCCTTCGACCTGTTGCATCAGAACGTGGCGAGTCTCGATGTCGACGACGAGTGCGTCTGCTGGCAGACCGATATCTTGCGAACTTCGTTCAAGCCGAAGGGGGCCAAGGCACACTTCGCTCCGTATAGCCTGGTCTTCTTCGACCCTCCCTACAAGATGGCTCCCGATCTGAAGCCGGGTACGAAATTGACGTTTGCCTTGGAACGCCTCGCCCGGGAGTCGGTGACGACCAGCGACGTGATCATGATCGTACGAGTCCCCGACCGCACCCCGATCGCCCTGCCCCCGTGCTGGAAGATCGACTGGACGATCACCGCCTCGCGCATGGATCTGCACGTTTGCATCAAAGCGAACGGAGCAGGGGCTGGAGAACCTGACCCCGAGGAGGAGAGCGACCTGATTGAAACGTAGGCGATGTCGCTCCGCGACTCGCATCCCTCCAGCCAAAGCCCACACTCACTCAAGGTACAAAAGGACTTCCAGTGGGATGAATCTCAGTCGCAGAGCGACATGAACTACGGGCACTGCGGAAACGTGCCCCATATCCCGGCAAAAGACTCTGCGAGAATCTTCAACACGGCTTTGAGTCCAGACGGGAGAGATGGGGCCGCAAGAAACTCAAGAAACGCAAAAAAGAGTCCTCCCTTTTGCGTTTCTTGAGTTTTTTGCGGCCCATACTCTTCAGCAACGCCGTCTGGAACTTCCCACGACATTGCGCCAAGCGTCCTTCGCGGGACGCACCGCTGGGGGCGGGGCGTCGGAAACGTGCTTCACGCTGATCGAGATCGTGTTCACAGCACTGACCTCGCCCTCTCGGACCGCAAGTCTCAATGTGGACAGAGCACTCGCCGGGAAGGAAGTCCCTCTTCCGGCAGGTCAGGCTGTGCCTGGTCGCGTTGCTCCGCAATAATGCGGACGGCACCGAACGCTGCTGACACCAGAAGTGTCCCGCAGGTGTCTACCTCGCAGTCATCGCACCAACAAACTCCGGGGGCTGCCGTCGCCCGGCTCTCCAGATGTTCGCTTCACTCACCACTCACCCTCCGGCCCCCCTGTGTCCAAAGACCTCATCCAGCCTCGTACCCTCAAAGGGTTCCGTGATTACCTGCCCGACGTCATGATCGTCCGCGAGCAGCTCATGGAGACTGCCCGCCGCGTCTACCGCAGCTATGGGTTCAGTCCGATTGATACCCCAGCCTTGGAGTATGCCGAGATTCTGGTCGGCAAGGGGGGCGACGAGTCCGACAAGCAGCTGTTCCGGTTTATCGATCATGGCGACCGGGATGTGGCGCTGCGGTTCGATCTGACGGTGCCGTTCGCGCGGTTTGCAGCGGAGCACCTGAATGAGATCGGGACGCCGTTTAAGCGGTATCACATCGCCCCCGTCTGGCGCGGTGAGAATACGCAGCGCGGGCGTTACCGCGAGTTTATCCAGTGCGACTTCGACACCATCGGGACCGACTCGAACGTCAGTGATATCGAAACGCTGATGGTGATTCACGATCTGATGGTCGCCATCGGCTTCGAGGGATTCACGATCCGCATCAATCATCGGATGCTGCTCAACGGGGTGCTGGAGAATCTCGGAGTCGCGGACAAGTCTGTGGGGCTGTTGCGGGCACTCGACAAGGTGCTGAAGATCGGGCGCGAGGCGGTCATTGCTGAGATGGTCGATAGGGCTGGCGTCACGCCGGAGCAGGCCGCTGGCGTCCTCGACTTCGCCTCGCTGAAGGGATCGAACATTGAGATCCTCAACGCCGCCGAGAAGCTCGTCGGGACCAATGCCCTCGGCCTCGAAGGGGCCGCGCGGCTGCGGCAGTTGCTCACAGCTTGCGAGATGGCGGGGCTGAAGAGCGAGCGGATCGCCCTCGATCTGTCGATCGCGCGGGGCCTCGACTACTACACCGGGACGATCTACGAGACGTTCCTGTCGGCCCTTCCCGGCATCGGCAGCGTTTGCTCCGGCGGGCGATACGACAACCTCGCCGGGCTGTTCACGAAGACCCCGCTGCCGGGGGTGGGAGCGAGTTTGGGGCTCGACCGGCTGCTGGCGGCGATGGAGGAACTGAAGCTGGTGTCGAAGGTCTCGACCCCGGCTCCGGTGATCATCATTCACTTCGACAAGGACCGGGCAGCGGAGTACCTGCGGATGGGCCGCGTGTTGCGAGCTGCGGGCATTGGGACCGAGGTTTACGCCTTGCCGAAGCCGATGAAGAAGCAGATGCAGTACGCGGATGCCAAGGGGTTCCGGTTTGCGCTCATCGCGGGAAGCAACGAGTTCGACAAGGGCTGCTGGATGCTGAAAGACCTCGCGAAGCAGGAGCAGCAGGAAGTCGCGGAAGCCGACCTGGTCACGACGCTCCAGCGGTTGCTGGGTTGACATGTCCTCCGAGCTTGGGCGCGGAGTTGCTCCTCGTAAGAATTTCACGCTGCCCAGTGAACCCGGCCATCACTCCCACCACCTCTCCTCACTCCTGACTTCGACTCATGCTCCTCGCCCTTCTGGCAGCTGTGCTGTTTGCCGCCTCAGCTGTCTGCGGCCAAAGTCTGAGCCGCCAACTGGGTGGGGTCACGGCGAATGCGTGCCGGATCACGATTGCCTGCACAATACTCGGGTTCATCACCTGGGGGTTCTTTCCCGGCCAGATTCACTCGGCCACGTTTCGCTGGTTCCTGCTGAGCGGCGTACTGGGGTTCGGTCTCGGAGATGTGGCTCTGTATTTGGCTTACCCGCTGCTGGGAGCCCGGACAGCAGTGTTGGTGAACTTGTGCTTGGCCACGCTGGTGGGAGCACTCGCCGACTGGATGTTCCTCGGCACTCAGCTGGCCCCGAAGGAGATCGCAGCTGCGGCGCTGACTCTGACCGGAGTGGTGCTGGCGATGCACAAACGGGACGAGCCGTTCCAGTGGAATGCCGGTCTGTTTCTGGCGTTGTTTGCAGGAACGTGTCAGGGATTCGGTTTCATGCTGAGCCGCTTAGCCCAAGGAGTCGCCGAGCAGCAGAAAATGGAGATTTCCGGTCCCGCACAAGCGTTTCAGCGCACGATGGGCGGCGTCCTCATCGGGTGGATCGCCTTTGCGATTCTCCGGTCCACTCTCAAAGGGAAGTCTCTGGTGCCAGCTGCGGCTCGCACGACCAAGCTGCCGTACTGGATACTCGGGGCTTCTTTCTTCGGCCCGGTGGCGGGAGTGAGCTTCATGCAAGTGGCGTTGCAGCGAGTCGGCAGCATCGCGATTGTTTCGGCGATCACTTCGACAGCTCCTCTGATGTTGCTGCCGATCTCCAGATATATCGACCGCGAGGCTCCGACGAAACAGGCGATCCTCGGGTCGTTCCTCGCCGTTGGGGGAGTGGTCATGATGGCTTATCTGCGGTCGCAGTAGGTCTCTGAGGGCGAGCGGCCACTGGAAACTTCCCATCGCCTGGACCCCGAGGTCCGGGCGGAACGGACCTGGGGTCCGTTCGACTACTCGGCTCACATGCAATTGTGGAATGCTCTAACTGCTGTAACCTCTGCCGGGGTCGATTGAGTGAATCACATTCGGCAGATGCACCCCAGCCTTCCAGTAGACCACCACCCAGATCAGTAGTATCACTCCGCTGACTGCGAGCCCCCCCCACAGTGATCGTGGCCGATACGTCCACTCAATATGGTGCGGGCCCGCTGTCACCTCGACACCCCGGTACATCGAGTCGACCACTCGCGCGGTTGCGGGCACTCCATCGACAGCCACCTCCCACCCTGGGTAGGCCAGCTCTCGCACGACCACGTTGGTCTCCGCGACGGGTGTTACTGTCAGAGTCAATCGATTCGCGGTCTGCTCGAATATATTCACATCGAGTCGCTGCCCTTGGCCATCCACGATCCGACCGGGAGCTTCGCTGAGTTCATACAGATACAGAGGCTCATTGACCCGTCCCCAGACTCGGGAGAGCAGCTGGTCCAACCCGCGATAGACCAGCCGGGCCGTCCACTCGGTCTCATTGAGCGGCACAAACGACAGCACATGCGTCACGCCGTGACGTCGCAACCACGCGACTTGCTTCGCCACAGCGACGGGATCAGTGAGGTCTTCGTCCTCGCGGTAATTAGAGGCCAGTGGAGGTTCGAAGTACTCGCGCGGTCCCAGACCGAGATAGACGGGAAAGGCCGAGACACCCAGCAGCGTGGCGGCATTCGAACCGCGTGCCCAGAGACGTACTGGGCGACCCGACCGGGCCAGCTCCGTGCGAATCTCGCTGGTGTCTCGTGTCTGGAGAACTGGTCCCTCTAACATCACGGCATAAGTGACCCAGCGGCTGACGGTGTGCAGATCCCAGGTCGTCAGACCGACCACGATCAGCCAGCCGCACCAGCGCAAATCGGATCGAAAGATGCCTGGGCGGCTCGGTGGCCACCACGCATCGAACGCAGCTCCCGCCGACAGCGAAACCGCAAACGCCATCAAAATGCCGTAACGACCGGCCCCTCGAAAGTATCCAAAACCGGGCACATGCTTGAGGACTACAAACGGCCAACCCGTAGCGAGCAGCAGACCGATTAAGCCGATCCCCAGCCAGAGTGTCAGTGATCGACTGAACGGCCAGCGGCGTTGAAACAGTCCTTGCCCCATCGCCCACACGACCAGCAGCAGTGGCACCATCCCGAAGTACAGATGGGCTTCGACTTTGTTGGTGCTGCACGGGTAGGCCAGTGTTCCGACCTGAAACAGAGCCTGATCCGGGTCAGAGTCCGGGCCGTACCAGAGCCATGACGAGATCACCTGCGTCAAATACCACGGCGGAATATGGCCATAGCCGGGATCGTTCCCCTGGTTGAACTCTTGCCGCTGACTGCGCGTCATCAGTTCCAGCGTGGGGCCGAGCTGGACAGCTGCGAGGAGATATCCGCCAAGGAGGACGCCGCCGAACCAGGTGAGAGTGGTCCGTGTGGGGAGGGCGAGGCTCCCACCGAGCCGCGAGCCGGGGACAACGTTCTCACCGCGTCGCGGCTCGGCAGGAGCCTCGCCCTCCCGTGAGCGAGACATCAGCCGCAACAGCACATACAGCGTTAAGACCAGCGTCGTAATGAACGCCAGATGAAAGTGCCCGGCCAGCAAGCAGAGACCGAACACCGGGGCCAGCCACAGCAGTGTCCGGCGGTTCCCCGTTTGAAGCCAGCCCTCGACCAGCCAGACACACCACGGCAGATAGGCCCCGCCGATGATCGCCCACTCCAGACAGATCCGCGGGGCGAACCAGCCGTAGACATAGACCAATGACGCCAGGACCGCCCCTCCCCATAACAACCCGTATCGCCGTCCGACCGCCCACATGCCGACGAACGCGATGATGTAGTGCAGCAACTGATTCGCGGAGTATGCGACATGGACATCCAGGAACCGATAGAGCAAATACGTCGGGGGATACAAGACTCCCGTCTGACTCTCGGCCACGACCGGATAACCCGCTCCGACCAGAGGGTTCCACAGCGGGAACTCCCCGCGCTGCAATGCCTCGGACAAGAAGACCTTCTGGGGAAAGTAATACGAGAACGTGTCCCCGCCGATCAGCGTGCCCCCCTGCCACAACGGCCCCCAGAACAGCACCGTCAGGGCCACCGCGACGCCCACCACAGCCAGCCACGCGAGCCAGCCGTCTCTGGGGATTGGTGTCGCTTCGACTGTCGACTTCCTCGCCATAAGTGGTCTCGAATGTCACCCCGCTGCTGGTGACCGGAATAGGAAGTAGAACGGAATTTATTCCGTTCACCCGAGAGAACGGAATGAATTCCGTTCTACGCCAGATGCCTCAGTTGTTCGACGGTGCCCCGGACATGCCACCCGGTCCGGACGGCGGAGGCTGCATCGATCGCATGAGCGACGACAACACCGGCGGCACATGCGGAACCGCCATGTAGACGCGCGAGGTCACGACCGAGCGCGGATAAAAGTTCGCGATGAAGTCGAAACAGAACTCCGTCCCCGAGTGCCGGACCATCACCGCATTGGCATAGCGACCGACCGACACCGAATCCGGAATCTTCAGCTCATCATAGATGTCATCGATTGTGGGAGCAGCCGGTGGTGTCTGGTGCGTTTCGGAGGAGAGGTGAGAGCCGACGATGTTGCCCTGATCGTCTGAGTGGTCTGCCTCGCGCGAATGCACCGGCGTGGGGGGTAAGCCCTCCGGATTCCGCACGCGGGGCATGGAGGGCATGGCTCCGAAGTTCGACTCGTAGTGCCGCATGTTTTCCTGCAATACGTTGCCGAACTGCCGTGCCACGGGATTGGGCAGGATCACGCGCGTGACGATCCGCTGGGTCTCGCCCATCCGCATGGCGAAGTCGAGGACCGACTCGTGCATACCGGACAGGATCATCACTCCGTTACTGAAGACACCGACTGAGACCTCATCACTGATGCGGGCACTGACGTTGGAATGCCGCACCTGCCCGTGAATCGGCTCGGGGGGATCGTCACGATCGGGGTCGTTCTCAGGATGTGATGGCATGAAGAAGCACTCAATGAGGACCAGTTCGCAGGTCAAATGTTTCAGCAGGGCATCTCGAATCTCGATGTCCCCGCAGAAGAGTCCCGATTCTACCCGAACGACGACCAATCTGCCCATGACTCCATTCGGCCTCGTGAGTTGAGGTGAGTGCTTCGCGATTGTCGGTCTCGTAAAAGGACACACCTCGCCCCAGCCGACAGCCTCTCACGGAGCACATGGCATCTCGAGTGAGAGTCCATCGCCCGTTCCCTGGAAAGTACCCTGCGACCAAGCTTTCTCTGCTTTCTCTGCTTTCTCTGCTCCTTTCTCTGCTCTGACCCCTTTCTCTGCTCCCGAAAGCCACGTCGCCAGTGGGGAGAGGGGGCAGAAGCAACGGGCTGCCGACTTTTCTGACGCACACACTGCGTCATGGATTATTGAGTATGCAGTTGCCAAAAGCCGTGAGTGTTGCGTACGCTGGAGCGATCTTTTTCGGTCTCCTCTCGGAGTAGGCGTTATCATGAGTGAGCAAATCGTTGTCTGCCCCGGCTGTGGCGTCAAACTGAAACTCAAGGATGATCGCGTCCTGCCTGCGGACGCCGCCTGCCCCAAGTGCAGTGTTCCACTCTTTAAGAAGGCCAAGCCCGCGAGTGGCCCCACCTCGTCCAGCGTCGCGCGATCGACTCCCGTTGCGTCTCCCTCGCGACCCGCCAAGAGCGTGACCAGGCGGCCCGCCAAGGAAGAGTTTGACGACTTCGAAGAGGAAGTCGAAGACGACTTCGAGGAAGAAGTTCGGCCACGCAAGCGTTCACGCAGCCAGAGAGCCTCCTCAGGCGGCATCCCCGGTTGGGCCATCGGGGCTGGAATCGGCGTGCTGGCGGTGGGAATCATCGTGGGGATTATCCTGCTCCTGCCCAAGGGCGGGGGTGACAACGTGGCGCAGCAACCGGCTGGGGCCACTCCGGCAACGGGCACACCACCCGCAGGTGTCGCCTCTCTGCCAGCCACCGGGAGCGCGAACACCTCGGCAGCAGTGCCCGCTTCCGTGGCGCCGACTGTGCCCGTGAACAGCGCTGTGTCCGCTGCTCCGGCGGCGATCCCCGCAGCCCCAGTCGCCGGGGCTGGCTCACTCGCCACATACCAGCCGAAACTCAATTCACAACACTACTACGACTTCGTCATATCGAGCGACCTCGATCAATTTACGGAGAAGTCGAATGGCACGTGCATGTTCACGGCCCAGCAGGCCGTCACCCCCGGCTTTTCGATTCGCAAGGAGAGCCAGGAGGGGAGCGGGACCGGTTTCGTCGTCGGATCCAATGGAGTGATCGTGACCTGTGCCCATGTCGTGGATAATGCGGAAACGATCGAGGTAGTGATTGGCGGCCAGACCTACCCGGCGACGGTCCTGCACTCTGACAGCGATCTCGACTTGGCCGTCATCAAGATTGAAGCCAACGGCCTGCCGGTCGTTCCGCTCGCGAATTCCGACCAGATCCAGTTGGGGCAAGCGCTGCGAGTGATCGGGTTTCCCCTCTCGGATGTGCTGGGAACGGGAATTAAAATCACGCAGGGGGCGGTGTCGGGGATCGTTGACCAGGATGGTCATCGCATGATTCAGACCGATGCCACGATCAATCCCGGCAACAGCGGTGGCCCGGTGTTTAACACGCGGGGTGAGGTGATCGGCATCGCCAGTGCGAAACTGGCAGGGGGCGTAATTTCCCAGGTCGGGTTCTGCGTGCCCTCCAGCACCTTGTCCACGATGCTTCAGCAGCAGGGGATCGGGCTGGCTCCTCCCGTACCGGGCCAGGAGATGGAAACCCCCGCGCTGGTCCAGAAGGTGACTCCGGCGGTGGCCTATATCAAGGTCAAGGTGGGCCCGGAAACCCAGTCCCAAGTGGCCTTCTCTTACTCAGCCTCCCTGAGTACCTATCGGGATGCCAAGGGGGCTCTCATCACCGGGCTCGATCTCAGTTTGCCCGCCCACGAATCCGGGAATCTCTCTTTGACTCAATTTGGCAGGCCCGTCGATCTCTCCGAAGGCAACTTTGCTCCCATTGTGATGACGCGGTTGCCGCTGTTGCCGTTCATCGAGCTCTCCAAGTCCAGCAAAACCGAGTGGACCAACCAACGGGAAATTTCGATCGTGCGAGAAGAGCGGTCCGAAGGCTCCTCGCCGCTCTTCCGTCCACGATTTGGCCGTTTCGGCAGACCGTCCCCCGACGAGCAACGCAAAGTAGTGTCCATCCAGAAGGCGACCGAACGCGACCAATTCCAGGTCTCCACCAGCAACGCCCAGCAGTTGGTCCTCAGCCGGACCTATACACTTCAGACCACGGACGGCAGCGAGCCTGCCATCGTCTTGACGGGGACCGGGAGCTGGACGTTTGATCGCGCCGAGGGGATGCCCGTCGCTTCGGACTTGAAGGGCACCTACAAGGTGACGACCTCCGGGGTCACGATCACGATTCCATATACCATGACAGTGACTCGCTGGACGCAGGAGAAAATGGACGAGGTCGAGAAGCGATCCGCCTCGGCGATGGCGGACAATGCCAAGAATGAAGAGCGCCAGAAGCAGGGCCTGCCGCCCGAGGGGAGCAGCGCCACGCATCTGATCTCCGCCAAGTCGTGGGGTCACAAGACGCTGACCATGTCCCCGAACGGAAAAGCCATCGCAGTCACCGAACATGACCAGGCTCTGTTGATCTACGATCTGGCCACCGGGAAAGAAATCGACTCCAAGGCGGGACTGGATGACCTCGGCGCACCCAGCGCCACAGCCTACTCCCCGGATGGCAAGTTTTTGTTGGTCGGCGGATACGAGGGGACTATCCGCATTTGGGCCGTGGATGCCGAAGGAGAACTCGAAAGTCTGGCCGATTTCGTCGGTCACTCCGATGAAATCCAGTCGATCGAAGTGCTCCCCGACAACCGGACCGTGATCTCCTGCGACAACAAGAAGCGGGTGCGGGCCTGGACCCTGGACGATCAAAAAGAGAAATACTCGATTGCGGACCTGAAGGACGTGACCGTCGAGATCGGCCTCGCCGCAGACGGGACCAGCGGCATGCTCATCGCCAAGAACAGCGAGGTGTCCCTGTTCAACCTCGCCACAGGCAAAGTGACCTCCAGCCAACCAGTGTTCCCGATTCATTTTGGAACCATCGCGTTGTTCTCTCCCGATGGGAAGACGCTCTTTATTCCCCAATCCCAGAAATTGACGTGCCACATCGTAAAGAGCAAAAAGCCACCGGCTGTGATGGAATTGGGCGCTTCTCCCAATTCCATCGCCTACTGCCCGAAAACGGAAGAGGTGTTTGTGGGTGGAGACGGCAAGATTCACATCTGTGACTGGAAGAAAGAAACCCGGACCGCCATCCTCAAATTAGACGCCAAAGCATTCAGTCAAGTGAATTGCGTGGCCGTCTCCCCCGATGGCCGTTATCTCGCCGCCATCGGCGGAACGCTCGGGAAAAGCGTCTACATCTTCGACCGCCAGAGTTCGAAGAGTCCGTCGAAAGATGACGCAGCCAAGAAAGACGACGAAAACCCCTTCCAGTGACCGCCCCCGGCGTTTAGCCCCCACGCGAAGTCACCAACGCGAAGTCCCCAACGCGGAGCGGGTGCCGCGTGCCAGTCCACCCGGCCGTGAAACCTCAGTCCGGCGCGGTCTCCTCGATTCGCCGACTTCCGCTATACTACACGGACCGGCACTGGTCCTGGACTCGTCGCCGGATCGAGTTCGAGCCCTAACCCCTGCCTTCACCGACTGTTGTGTCATGGACACGAAATACATCCGCAACTTCTCCATCGTCGCCCACATCGACCATGGCAAGAGTACGCTCGCAGATCAGCTGCTGCTCAAGTCGGGAGCGATCACCAAGCGCGAGTTCCAGGACCAGATCCTGGACGACCTGGAGATCGAGCGGGAACGCGGAATCACGATCAAGGCCCGAGCCGTCGCCATCAACTACACGCTGGACGGCGTGACCTACGAGATCAACTTCATCGATACGCCGGGGCACGTCGACTTCCAATACGAAGTCTCGCGCAGCCTCGCGGCGTGCGAGGGGGCGTTGCTGGTCGTCGATGCGTTTCAGGGGGTGCAGGCTCAGACGGTGGCGAATGCCTACCTGGCCATCGGCTGCAACCTTGAGATCATTCCGGTCATCAACAAGATCGACCTGCCGGTGACCCGCATCCCGGAAGTGTGCGAGGAGATCGAGCGGATCGTCGGGCTAGACACCAGTGACGCTCTGCTGGTCAGTGCCAAGCAGGGGATCGGAATCGAGGAGTGCTTCGCCGCGATCATCAAGCGGATTCCGCCGCCGAAGGGGGATCCCGCCGCCCCGCTCAAGTGCCTGATCTTCGACAGCAAGTACGAC
>JAYTCW010000196.1:0-3086 GCA_043736295.1 Planctomycetota bacterium
GGCGTGCCCACGATTCACCTCTTCGAAGACGGAAGCGATCGTATTGACCGGCACGAGGTCGGCACTCTTGCCGAAGTGCTCGATGGCTGCGAGGTGGGAAAAGCTGAACGGAGGCCCGAGGTAGGCGGCCCGCACCACTTTGACGCGGCTGCGGGAGGCGCTGAGAACCTCGCGGAAGATCGAACGCAGTGTCTGGTTGGGGATCGTCCCGCCGCTTTCGGCTTCAATGCGTTCCCAAAGCTCCTGGTCGCCATTAGGATCGAACCAAACCGAGTGACGGTCCTTGAGATCGGTGAGTTGCTCGACCGTCAATTCCATCCGCTTATTGAGCAGTTGGACCAAATCCTTGTCGATCGTCCGCAGCTGGGATTCCGTCGTGGCCGCCGTTTTTTTGCGGACGACGGATTTGGGAGCGGCCTTCGCCGGAGCGGATTTGCGCACGCTGACTGGCTTTTTCGGGGGAGGAGCTTTCTTGACGCTCTGTGCCTTTTGCTTGGTGGGCTGAACCCGCTTGACGATCTTCTTGGCCATGAGAGCTTTCCAGCAGCAAAACCGGGTTCCGGGACTCCCTTCCGTTCGTTCGAATCACCAATCACCGCCAGGGTCAGTGGTTCCATTCCACCGCCCCGAGGAGATATACCGTCAACGCAAATCCCAATCAGTCCAGGCTGAACCGACGGAACCGACTTCTGGAGAACAGGTTGCGACAGAAACGACACGCATTGACCGATGTCGATCACGGTTCGGATCGCTGTTCCTACAGTCGAAACGAGTTTGTACAGCCGTCAGATCAGTCATGTCAAGCCGCTGGACGGGTTGCGGGCCGTCCGGGGGAGCAACTTTTGCGCCTCACCTGCGTAGCTTACCCAATCGGGATGAATCGCTGTAACATCATTCTGAAAAACGAGTTACCGTTTCCGCATTGCCTGCTGGATCTCCCGCCGGGCATCGTCACTCTTCAGCTTCTGTCGCTTGTCGTGCAGCTTGCGTCCCTTCCCGACGCCCAGCTTAATCTTCACAAAGCCGCGTGAGAAATGGACATCCAGCGGGATCAGGCTCATTCCCGACTCGTCGGCTCGGGCGGCAAACTTCTCAATCTCCCGCTTCTTGAGCAACAGCTTGCGGGGCCGCCGGAGCGGGTGGTTCATCAGATTGGCTTGCGAGTATTCGGCGATATCGACGTTGTAGAGCCAGACCTCCCCGCGCTCGACGCGGGCGAACCCCTCGTCGATGGTGATTTTGTTATTGCGGACACTTTTCACCTCGCTGCCGGCGAGCATGATGCCGCAGTCGAGTTCGTCGACGATCTCGTACTCATGCGACGCCTTCCGATTCCGGCACACAATCCGGTCGGGGTCGCCTTTCGTTTTGGTGTCTTTGCTGGCCATGGAGTATCGCAGGGTCTTCGAAGGAGGGGCCCGGTAGTATACTCCGCTGGGATCGTCAGCGGGAGGATTCGTGTTCCATCAATGCTTGGTCGGTGCTGGAGTGTCTGGTGGCAGTCGGAAATCTCGCAGAAACGACTACACGCACAGCCAGGCCCCTGAGCGGCGATCGTGTCGTCGGATTCCTTCCTCGCGACCCTCGTGATCGTCTGTTCAATACTCTTCGTCTTGCTTGAGTTCCGTGGGGCGAGTGGCCAGCGACGGTTGACCAGTCGCATGGCCACCCACAGGTCCGTTCCGCCTGGACCTAGACTTCACACGGTCAGAAGTGAGATGTTCTGACGTAGCCACGTTTCGCCAGAACGTGGGCGAATTGGCCCGCGTGCCCGCCCGCCGTCGAGGGGCAGCTACGGCTCATTCTTGCCAGTGTGAAGTAGAGAGGTCCAGGCGACGGAAACTTTCCACGAACCGCTCGCCTTGAAAGAGTCGCGAATTAGAACTGAAAGGCGCAAAGTGCGTCTCGCACTCCCGATATCCAACCGACGAGTTTCGCTCTTGCAGCCTGCGAGCAAACCCGGAATCATGCCGCAGCATGAGGTTCGAAGTCGTCCGTCCAAAAGGGGTGAGTGGGAATGGTTGGGTTTCCGTTGAAGGGTGTGATTCCTCCGTTGGTGACTCCGCTGG
Organism: Planctomycetota bacterium; assembly: GCA_043736295.1. Classification (GTDB taxonomy): domain Bacteria; phylum Planctomycetota; class Planctomycetia; order Planctomycetales; family Planctomycetaceae; genus TH-plancto1. The sequence continues at coordinate 2,070 of JAYTCW010000196.1, forward strand.
CGGGGCGGGATGAGATCGATCTCCCGGCGCTGGGGCGGATCATCGAGCATGTCCTCGACGGGCGCGTGCATGGTCTGTTCCTGCTCGGAACGACCGGTGAGGGGCCGAGTCTGAGTCATGACGCTCAGCGGACGCTCGTCGCAGAGGCCACCAAACTGGTCCGGCGGCGAGTCCCCGTCTTGGTCGGAATCACCGACTCGGCCTTCAGCGAGTCGGTCCAGCTCGCTCAATTCGCAGCTGAGGCCGGGGCCGATGCGGTGGTGCTGGCCCCGCCGTTTTATTTTCCGATGCACCAGAACGATCTGCGGAATTACTGCGTGGCGATGGCACGCGAGGTTCCACTACCGCTGTTTCTGTACAACATGCCGAGCCACTGCAAGGTGTCGTTCGAGCTCGATACGGTCAAGCACCTGCTCGACGAGCCGAACATTGTCGGGTTCAAAGACAGCTCCGGACAGATGCTGTTCTTCAACCAGCTGTTGTCGCTCGCGAAGGAGCGTCCGGACTTCAGCATTCTGATGGGGCCGGAGGAGTTACTGGCCGAAGGGGTGCTGATGGGGGGGCACGGGGGCGTCTGCGGTGGAGCGAATCTCTGCCCGCGGATGTATGTCGACATGTACGAGGCAGCGCTGACGGGCGACCTGCGACTGGTGCATGTGCTACAGCAGAGGATCTTGCGACTGTCGTCGAAGATCTACTCGGTCGGGTTGGCTCCGAGTGGATACCTGACCGGCCTGAAAGCGGCGATGTCGCTGCTGGGGCTGTGTGAGGCGCGGTTGTCGGAGCCGCTGACGCCGCTGCCGGAGGATCGCCGGACGGTGTTGGCGAGGCATCTCGCGGACCTCGGGCTGGCTCCTGTCGCCACTCGGTAGTTGGCCACATGTCTGGTGATCGCTCGCCACCCAATGGAAAAGCTGCCCTTGACCGAATCGCTGGCTTGTCACAACATCACCGGGTTCATCATCCACGGAGGGAGACATGATGTTGCGTCGGATTTCACTCATTCTGCTAAGCGGT
>JAYTCW010000197.1:0-17699 GCA_043736295.1 Planctomycetota bacterium
GTACGACAAACTGCCTCTGGCACCGTGATGGAATTGCGGTGTGCAAGGGCAGCGGTGGGGAACACTCGGGAGACTCAGTCGGCTTCAGCGAGAAGTGTCGGTAACACTGGCAATAAAGATTCAGTTGGAAATTTCTTCCCTGCCTGTGTTGCCCTCTGTCCCAAATCTGATCGTGAAGCAGTTTCCGATCAGATCCTCACTCCCTCGTTTGACGGGGAATGGGGAACTGGACCACAATGAGGTGGCCTTCACTTCCTCACTGACCAGCGAGTTCCCGGATGCTTCGTTCCAGAATCGTCATGACTGGCTTCTCGTTATTGCTGGTTTTCGGCTGTGGCAGCGAACAGTACGAGTCGCGTCTGAAAGAGACAAACGCCTTTTTCGAGTACCGGCAATCGTTAGACCGGGTGCTGCAAAGCGGAAACTGGAGCGTTCCGCTCTACGGACTCACGATGCGAATTCCGAAGGGATTCAACTTCAAGCCTGGCCCGCCCCCTCCCAAGGGTGACGAGCCAGCCGCCGAGGACACCCGCCAGCCGACCTTTCTGGGACTACAGCTACCGGGACTGATGGGAGCGTGGCAGGGAGACTTCCCGAGTGATGGCGGAAACCGCCCGGTCTTTCTGTATGTGTGCAGCAATCACCAGACATATCTCAACGTCGTGAAAAGTCCGGAAGGCCCCGATCCGGCTCTGTTTATCACTGATTTGGAGAACTTGCTGTCGTCGACGATGCAGGTGCCACTGCAGCCCGGAGTTGTCACAAAGGTCGACAACAACGTCCGCTACGACGAGACCTGTCCCCGAGACGGCAAGTATGCCCTCCAGAAAAAGTTCACGGGCATCACCTTTGTGCCCCCCGGAGTCCTCCCCCAATTGAGCGAAAGTGGCGTCGAGATCAAGGCTCAACTCTACACCCACTACAACGGGCCCATCCAAGTCGCCGTGCTGGCGATCTACCCCGCCGGCATCCGGGACCGCATTGAGGACAAGCTGCTCAAATCGCTGGAGACATTCTCAGTGTCGAACCAGCTCCCCAAGGTGCAGGGCGGTTCAGCGACCGGACCGTCCGGCACGAGTGGCAAGGGATTCTAAAGCCCCTGACAGACTCCCAGCTCTACTCCCGGATGAGAACGCTGATCACGGGCAGAGCGCATCACCCATCATTTCACCCCAGAGTTGCTCATGGCCCAGACCGAATTCAAAGTCCTGCCCGATGCCGATGATCTCCAGAAAATCGCCCGCGACCTGCGGTTTCATCCCAGCACGACCACCACGCCGAAGGTCATCTCTCGCGAACAGATCGAGGGCTTCAACCGCGATGGCTATGTCCGTCCGCTGTCGATTTTCTCCCCAACCGAGATCACCGGGATTCGCTCGTACTTCGACGACTTGCTGGCCAAGGTGGTGGCAGCCGGGGGCGACAGCTACTCGATCAGCTCCGCTCATTTGAAGTACGGCAAGGTGTGGGACATCCTCACGAATCCGAAGATCGTGGCCTGCGTGAAAGACGTGCTGGGTGAGAATGTCGTCGGCTGGGGCTCGCACTTCTTTTGCAAGATGCCCGGCGATGGCAAGGCGGTCGCGTGGCACCAGGATTCCAGCTACTGGCCGCTGACGCCGACCAAAGCCGTCACTGTCTGGCTGGCCATCGACGACGCCGACCCCGAAAACGCCAACATGCAGTTCGTGAAAGGGTCGCACCACTTCGGTCACCTGACCTATCGCGAGAGCAGCACCGACGATCACAACGTCCTCAACCAGTCAATCGACAACGCCGAAGAGTATGGCGAGGTCGTCGATAATCCCCTCACTGCCGGACAGGCGTCGATCCACTCGGATCAGCTGCTGCACGGGTCGAAGGCGAACACCTCCACCCGCCGCCGCGCCGCCTTGACCCTGCGGTATGCAGCTGCGGATGTGCGGGCGCATTTGGGATGGAACCAGAAGGGTGTCTGGGTGAGCGGCCAGGATGTGACCGGGCACTGGTCGAATCGCGAGCGTCCGGCGGTGGATTGACGGGGACTCAAGCCCAGTGGTTGCAACCACTGGGCTTTATTTGTCTTGTTATTCAAAGACACGCTCCGCTCTGGGGAGTGAGAAAAGTGGAGTCATCAGCTCTCCCCGATTGACGGGATTCGATTTCGCCCGATATACCTGCGAGCCCCCGGATTTGAGTCGTGTCACACTGTTGGAGGTGACGCACTCACTTCGGGATCAGTCTTCCACGGAAACTCAGCGATGGCTCAGCGAATCTACAACTTCTCCGCCGGTCCGGCGGTTCTCCCAGTTCCGGTTCTCGAAGAGGCCCGCGACAATTTGCTGTCGCTGGGTAACACCGGGATCGGCATCCTGGAGCATTCGCACCGGGGCAAGGCGTTTATCAAGATCCTCGAAGAGGTCGACGCCCGGTTCCGCGAGCTGGCCAGCATCCCTTCCAACTACAAGATCCTGTTCTTAGGCGGCGGGGCCTCGACCCAGTTTTTCCAAGTTCCAATGAACTTCCTGGGCAAGACTGACACCGCTGACTACCTCATCACGGGCTCGTGGGCCGAGAAGGCCATGAAGGACGCCAAACGATTCGGCAAGGTCCACATCGTTTGCTCGAGCGCGGACCGCAACTTCTCGTACATCCCCGACAAGGTGACCTACAGCGAGGCTCCGACGTACGTCCACTACACATCGAACAACACGCTGTTCGGCACGCAGTTCCAGTCAGACCCCGTCGCCCCGGAAGGCGTCCCACTCATCTGCGACACCAGCAGCGACATGTTCAGCCGACCGATCGATGTGGCGAAGCACGCGCTGATTTACTCCGGAGCCCAGAAGAATCTCGGCCCAGCGGGTGTGACGATCGTTATCATCCGTGACGATCTGATCGCCAAGGGAGCAGTCGACATCCCGGCCATGCTCCAGTACCGCACGCATGCCGAGAACGACTCCTGCTACAACACCCCGCCGTGCTTCTCGATCTACGTCGTCGGCTTGGTGCTGAAGTGGATTCAGGCTCAAGGCGGCCTCTCGGCGATGGCCACTCGCAACGAAGCCAAGGCGGGCAAGCTCTACGCCGCACTCGACAGCAGCAAGCTGTTTAAGCCCACAGCTGCGAAGACTTCGCGGTCTCGAATGAACGTGACGTTCGTAACCGGGAACGATGATCTCGACACGAAGTTCGTCGCCTTCGCCAAAGAACGCGGCATGGACGGCCTGAAAGGCCATCGCAGCGTCGGCGGCATGCGGGCCAGCATCTACAACGCCTTCCCGCCCGAAGGGGTCGACGCCCTGGTGGCGGCAATGGCCGAGTTCGAGGCGGCCAACCCGCCCGCGTAACTCGATCGCGGTTTTGATGAGGCACCTCTCAGGATTGAGGATTCACCTCGGGGTGGACCGGCCATTCGGGGCCGCCACTCGCTATGCGGGTTTGTCGATCCTAGAATGCTCTCCGGAGCCTGTCGCTCCATCGCGAGGTGTGTGTGACTCTCCTGCCAATCGCCGTCTGGGAACGGACGCCCTTCTGGGCTCCTGAGTTGCAGCGAGAGCTGGAACCACTGGGGGGGCGAGTGACCAGTTGCCGGACCGAGGCGGATGCCGCTCGTCGCCTGACGGAGGGGGCTCGCCAGTTGGTGATTGCACTGCCCATCGGGGAGCAGCTGCCGTTGCGATTGCTGACGCAGTGGGTGGCGAGCGGACTGCGGGTGCATGTCGTGCTGAGCGAGACTGGGGAATCACTCCGGTGGTTTCTGTCGGAGTTGGGAGTGACCAGCGTGTTCACCTTTGATGGAGCGCGGCAGTCGCTCGTGCGAGCCGTGTCGTAGGATGGGCCCATTGGCCCGTCCGTCCGATCGACTTTCGCAGACCAAGACGGGTGACATGGGACGGGGAAGATTGGCTCCCCAATGGGATTTGCGGTGGCAGCTCACACGTCGCGGGGACGGGCCAATGGGCCCATCCTACAACAGAACAACCAAGGGCGAACTTGATGCTGAATGAACAGAGCGTACGCGGGGCTGTGTCCAGTGTGCGCGATCCCGAGATCGGGCGGTCGCTGGGCGACCTGAACATGGTCCGCACCGTCCAGGTCAGCGGCACCACCGTGCGTGTCGGCCTTGAATTGCCGACCCCGGCCTACCCCGATCGCGAGCGAATCACCGCTGCGGTGAAGTCGGCGCTGACGCCACAGGGAGCGACCTCGGTGGAGGTCGATTATACGTGGGTCGTGAAAGGCAAGGGGACCGGCGGGGCGATTGGTCTGAACGTCAAGAACGTGATCGCGGTCGGCAGCGGCAAGGGGGGCGTCGGGAAGTCGACGGTGGCTGCGGCGCTGGCGTTGGGGCTCAAGCACTTCGGGGCCAAGGTCGGGCTGATGGATGCCGATGTGTATGGCCCGAGCATCCCGCACTTGGTGGGGGCGAAGGGGACACCGGTCGTCAAGCAGATCCCACTCGACGATGGCCGCGTGATGGAACGGATCGTCCCGATCGATGTCGACGGAATGCCAACGATCTCCATGGGGTTCATGGTCAAGGCCGATCAGGCGGTGATCTGGCGCGGACCGATGCTGCACAAGGCGCTGTCGCAGTTCCTGCAACAGACCGACTGGGGCACGCTCGATTACCTGATCATCGACATGCCGCCAGGGACCGGGGACGTGGCGCTGACCTTGTCACAGATGGTCGGGCTGGCGGGGGCGGTCGTGGTCTGCACGCCGCAACAGGTGGCCTTGCTCGACGCAGTGAAGGCCGTCTCGATGTTCCGGACCGTGAAGATCCCGATCCTCGGCATGGTCGAGAACATGAGCGGGGAAATCTTTGGTCGCGGCGGGGCGAAGGCCAAGGCTGCTGAACTCGGGTTGCCGTTCCTCGGTGAGGTGCCCGCCAACGCCCTCATTCGCGAACAGGGCGACGCGGGGCAGATGGCTGCTCTCTTTTCCGAGGAGAATGCTTCGCGAGCCGCCCTGCTCCACATCTGCCAGCGCATCGCCATTGAGGTCGCCAAGTCCCTGCTGGAGACCCCGAGCCTGCCGACGTTGGAGATTCTGTAGGATCGTTCGGCCCTGCTGACGCGTCGGGTGAATGATCCGGTGGCTCGACCTCTGATGGAAATCACGTCGTATAGTCGGCATTCAACCGCACATACTCCGCAGTCAGATCGCTGGTCCAGAACCGCACTGATTCTTTGCCAAGCGTGAAGGTCAACACGATCCGCACCTCGCCGGTCGCCATGGCGTCGGAGACTTGCTTCGCGTCGAAGGCCACCGGCGTACCCTCACGATAGAGCGGAATTTCATTGACGGTCAGCGAGCAATCCTCTTCCTGAAACGGCACGCCCGCGTACCCCGCAGCTGACACGATCCGGCCCCAGTTCGGGTCGTTACCAGTGATCGCCGTTTTGACCAAGGCACTGTCCGCGACCGTCTTCGCGATCTGGAACGCCGCCTCGCGTGTTGGCAACCCATGCACGTCGATCGTGACAAAGTGTTCGGCCCCCTCGGCATCGCGAATGATCAACTGAGCCAGCGCCATCGCCACGTCGTCCATCGTCGACTGGAGTTGAGAGTGCAACTCTTTCGGTACCGGCCCGGCTTGCCCATTGGCCAATAGCAAGACCGTATCGCTGGTACTTGTGTGACCATCGACGCTGATGCAGTTGAAACTACGGTCGACGGCGTGTTTGACGAGTAAGTGAGTCTCCTCTGCGGAGATCGCCGCGTCGGTCATGATGACCGAGAGCATGGTCGCCATGTTCGGAGCAATCATCGCCGCGCCCTTGCACACGCCCGTGAAAGTCCAGGTCTTGCCGCCCGAGGTGAGCTTCCGCGTGACAATCTTCGGCACGGTGTCGGTGGTCATGATCGACCGGGCGGCGGTTTCGAGATGCTCCGCTGTCCGTCCCAGCTTCTCGGCCGCCAGCGGAATCCCAGCAGCGATCTTCTCTTTAGGCAGGAAGCGGCCAATCACGCCCGTCGAGCAGACCAGATAATCCTCGGCCGCGCCGCCGATTTCTTTCGCGACAGCTGCGGTCATCCACTCCGCATCGGCGATGCCACGATCTCCGGTGCAGGCGTTCGAATTGCCGGAGTTGATCACCACTCCCCGAGCCGTCTTCCGAGGCAACCGACTGCGGCAGACCTTGACGGGGGCCCCGACGACGAGGTTCTGCGTGAACACCCCCGCTGCGGAGCAGGGAGTGTCCGACACGAACAGTGCCAAGTCCAGCTTATGCGGATCGGCCTTGATCCCACACGCATGACCCGCAGCTTGAAACCCGAGCGGAAGACTGACACCCTGCGACATGACACGCCATTCCTAATCAGACAGAAGACCAACCCGGCGAACAGCTCACCGGGTCGCGACACGCCCGCATGCTAAGAGGTTCTGATCCCGATGCCCAGAGAGGAGTCTTCCCCGCTGTTTTCACAGGTGACTATGACATTGATGAGGTTTGGGTGACTCACAGAGTATGCGAGACGATACCATTTCTAGGAATCAGCGATCCGATGGTTCCGCGGCGGAAGTCGAATCGATGAAACAGACGTCTGAAAATCGGCAAAGCTGACTCTTTGAAGCCCGTACTTTTTCTCCAAGTACTTCGAGACTGCAAGCTCGGACTGTCGGTCGACGGCTTCTGGATCAATGGCCAGAAAACCGCTTCCTTGCAGTGAACTGACCGTGCAAACACCGACATGAACCTTAAAGTATTTAAACATACCAGACGAAGAAACGATCTCGAACCGCCCGCTCGCTTCGTTGGCACACAATGCGATTCCCTCGTCCTCATCACGCACGACGACGAGGTCAAGTTTGGGGAACCGCTCAAACAAACTGGGCTGAGATTGTAGGCACTTGTAGCCGTTGAACTTGTCGTCAATGTACTTCTCTACCCCAAATACAGTACCCAGTACCTGCTCAAACCCCAACCCCGTCTCGGTCCTATTGGTCGTGTCAATCCACAAGACCCAGATGCGTTCTTGCTGCGGATCGTTCGATTGCAGCTGCTTCAGGGCGTCCCGTGCTTGATTGATCACCCAGTGGTCAAAATCGGATTTCTCGACAACAAGCACAGGCTTTCCGCTGGCAATCTCACTGGTGAAGTTGTCGCGGTTACACCTCGCTTTGAGTTCGACGGCATACCCAGGTCTCTCACCATTCACAAACGCGTCAGCCGATTTCTCCTTCGTCCGCTTGATCACTTCAACGGTGAGTCCGAGATTCGTGGTAAAGAAGTCATAAAAACGATCAAAACCTGGGTCAGGGCTCATTGGGCGACTCCGTTCACTGTTTGTTCCACAGAAGGACTGAAGGTATCAACCGTCAGATACCCGTCAAGACTATCCATCAAATTGTGACACATGAAAGTCCGGACTGGTTCATCAACTCAAAGGACGGATGCTTTCCTCCGCTTTCGTGTATTTCGTGGTTCAAATCTCCTGCTCGCTGATCCGTACTCACATTCAAACTCCTCGTGCGATCTTTTGGGCGGGTTGAAACAGCAGTTCAGGAGGTCGTTCAGTCAGAGGGTGAACCACTAAAGGCACGAAATTCACCAAAGGGGAGGCGAAAGTGTCTGGCTCTCGCAAACCCTGTGTCCGTTCGCCCCGGGTCGTCCAGCTGTCGCGTTAGATCTCTGGGTGACGCAGCGATGCCCCCGGCAGGAGAACATCAGGCGATGCTGATCCACTCAACCTTGCTCATCAGCAGAACCGGTTCAAACCTTCTTCACGAACTCTGATTTCAGCTGCATCGCGCCGAAGCCGTCGATTTTGCAGTCGATGTCGTGATCGCTTTCGATGAGGCGGATATTCTTGACTTTCGTCCCCGCCTTCAGAGTCGATGCAGCACCGCGGACGTTGAGATCTTTGATCACCATGACCGAGTCGCCGTTCTTCAATTCCTGGCCAAAGGCGTCCTTCCAGACTCGCGTTTCAGCAAGTGCCGAGATGGCGTGCCGCTCCACTGGTGGTTGCATTCCGGGCAAACGAACAGACTGCCATTGTCGTAGGTGTACTCGTAGCGGCATTGGGGGCACGGCGGTACGTCGTTCACGGAGGTTCCTCTGGAGTGGCTGGGGCATCGCTGTCGCACTGTGCTCCGTGATAAGGCGACCGGCCAAGCTTCGCGTCCCGTTAGACTTCCGAAGTCTTCGGAGACTTCGGAAGTCTAACGGATCGCTTTCCACTGGCCGCTCGCCGAAAAGCTGTCGAGGCTTAACTAGGGCAGCCGAAGTACCATTTCCGCCTACCGTGGTTCGCTCGTGTTACCGGCGAAGACCAGGTCCGCATCAACGGCGACTCGCAGGCCATCGTTGAGCAGGAGTTCGCGTATGCAGAGTCGCCTTTCGCTCCACGAAAGAGCGCTCTTTCGCGGAGCGAAAGGCGACTCTTATTGGCCGAACGGTCCTTAGCGACTTGTGGGGAGGGAATTCCAGCTGTGGTGAGGCGGGCGAATGCCAGTCCTCCTGCTTCAAATCTTAGCGGGAGTGAGCGCCACGCTGCGGATGCTCGACAATCACGGTGGTACGGATGCCGCCGCGCGGAGTGAAGTCGGCGGTGATTTTCAGCCAGCGCGGCTGGGTCACCGCGACGAGGTCGTCGAGGATCGTGTTCGTCACGTTCTCATAGAACGCCCCGTGATTGCGGTACTGCTGCAGGTACAATTTGAGCGACTTCAGCTCATAGCACAACTGATCGGGGATGTAGGAGATGGTGATCGTGCCGAAGTCGGGTTGGCCGGTCTTGGGGCACATGGAGGTGAACTCGGGACAGACCGTGTCGACGATGTAGTCCCGCTGCGGGAACGGGTTGACGAAGGTCTCGAGCAGGTCGCGCGTGGGTTGGGGCATGATGGTCCTGGGGGTGGATCGAGTCGTAGTGGTAGGGTGGGACCAGCCGCTTTGGGCGCAGGCCCACCATTGCCCACCAGACGATGTCGAGCATGGTGGGCCTGCGCTCCAAAGCGAGCTTGTCCCACCCTACGGTCCTACAGTACTCGTAGTTGCCCTTGCGGGGCCGGTTGCCCTGCCCCTCGGTCTGCTGCTTGGCGGCATCAGCGGCAGCCAGCATCCGCTCCCAGAACGACTTCGGTCGGTTGGGGTCGATCAGCTCTGGCAAGTTCTCGGGCTTCAGCACGATCGGCGGCATGGTCTTCTTCAGCAGGTGCCGTTCGCCCATGCCGAGCAAGCTCGACGCGATGAAGTACAGGCACAGCCCGGCGGGAACGGTATAGAACATGAACCCCATGAACACGGTCATGTAGCTCATCATTTTGTTCCGCATCTCCTCTTCTTCGTTCTGAGCAGGCGGCATCATCTGCTTCTGCTGGAACAGGAACAAAAACACATTCAGCAGCGGCAGCAGGTTGAACGTCGAGCCGATCCACGGGATCTCGATCCCGAGTCCGAACAGCGCATCCGGTGCCGCCAGATTGTCGATCCACAGAAACCGCGACATCCGCAAGTCGGTCGCCGTGTACAGCGCGTTGTACAAGCTGATGAAGATCGGCAGTTGCAAAAACAGCGGCAGGCAGCCGCCGAACATGTTGTGGTTGTAGCGCCGCATCAGTTCGCGCTGGGCCCCGACGAACTTCTCGGGTTCGTTGGCGTACTTGGCCTTGAGCTTGGTCAGCTCCGGCGTGATGAGCTTCATCTTCTCGCCGTCGTAGACCTGCTTCTTGGTGATCGGCAACAGGCACATGCGGACGGTAAACGTCAGCAGAATGATGGCCAGCCCGTACGGCAGATGGCACGTGTAGCGGAAGAACTGCAGGATCCAGACCATCGTCTTCGTGATGATCGCCAGTCGACCGAAGTTGAGCGCCGACTCCTCGCCGAGCGGCCGCGCGAGCGAAGTCCGCTTGGGGCCCAGGAAGATCTCATACGAATGCTTAATGGTTCCTTTCGGCGGCAACACCAGTGGTGCCGAGGTCAGCATCACGCTGATATCGCTGCGCGGGGCTTTTTTCTTGTCACGTGTGATGATCATCGGACGGACCATCGTCAGGTACGTATCCGGCTTTCCGTCCTTGCCCGCGTCGAGCAATTGATCGCTCTTCGGCTTCATCAGAGCCATAAAGAACTGGACATCGACGCCGACGAAGTGGAGCGGGTCGCGCCAGGTGTCGACCTGATTCGGGTCATTCTTGGCCACGGCCTTGTCGAACTGGCCGAGGATCTCGCCCGCTGTGCGCGTGATGGCCGTCACATCGCCTGCATCCAGCTGGTCGTCGTGCGTCTCGGCCTTGATCTCGATGTAATTGCGGGTATTGGCCACGTTTTCGAGCGGCAGGCCGACCGGGCCTTGCAGCTTGTAGGTCTGCTTGAGTTCGCCATCGGTCAGGTTTTCGATCTCGATGTCGAGGTCGAGCAGATACCCCTGGGCGTCTTCATCCCGATCTTGTTCGTTGCCCTGATTAAGGGTGTACGTTTTGCGGACTGCCACCGATCCATATAGAAGCTGGAACGTCGCCGTCTCGTTGGTGGCACCGGCCAGCAGTTCCCAGTGGGCCGTGCGGGTCGACATCATCTGTTTCTGGAGTAGTGCGTCGATCTCGACGATCGCCGTCTGGAAGGAGTCCGGCTCGGTCCCGTCGGCGTCCTTGATGCGGTTGCCCAGGATCTTCAACGGAATCTTGCGGTCTTCCAGCACGCTGTAACGCTCATCGTTGAGCTTGGCCCATTCGACTGCAGCTCCCTTCGAGGTCAACTCGACTTGCAGGAAGAACCCCTTCTCGCGCTCGATCGCGCCCAGGGTGTGATGCGTCGGCGGTGCTTCCGCAAACTTGGGGAGATCATCTGTCTTCTCAGCCGGGGCAGCTGGGCCGGGGCCGATGCCTGGATCGGGCTTGACCTCGGGAAGCACAGCCGCAGCCCCATTGGCTTTCTCTGCGCCGTCAGCGGGTTTCGGCTTCTCCCCGCCGTCGTCGACGACCGGTGCCTTCACCGCCGGTGGCTTGACCCCAAACAGCCCCGGAAACAGTCTCGGAGCCAGTGGCATCCAAACCATCAATACGGCACCGAGAATCAGCATCTTGGTGAGCTGGCCACGGTCGAAAGGGGATTGCTGCTGCTGTTCCATCGGACCTACTCAGAGAGCGGCTGCGCATCACCCGCTCGGGGAGTGTGGGGGCAGCGAACTGGTCTCCCCGCAACGGATTCGCTGGAGAGGCGGATCACCGTTTGGGAGGAAAAAGGAGAATCGAACAGTCTAACGCGGCCCCGTCCCGACAGCGACTCCGCCCACAGGGGCTCTCTCATCCGTGGGAGCGAACTCGCGCGGGCCAGTCCAGTCAGGGAATCGCTGCGGGAGACGCGGGTTGTGCCGGTGTTTGAACTTGGAAATCGTCCAGCCCGCTGCGCCAGCCAAGGTTGGCTAGGCACTGGTCAGAAACAACAGTCGCCTTTCGCTCCGCGAAAGGACGTTCTTTCGCGGAGCGAAAGACGACGAACCGGGAAGTTGTTTTGAACCGTGTCCTTATGAAGGAACGACACATAATTTCTACAATCATTACAATTGACACAACAGGAACAATGGGTAACATGGGTTTGTCTCTCAAGACTCGCTGTCTCAAGTCACTCGCTGGCTCCCGACCTTGTGTCGGGGAGTTCGCTGTGGGTTTGACTACTCTTTCAACGCTGGCACCCAAGCCCGTCGTCGTCGCTCTCCTTGATCGGGCGGAGCGATTCGCGGAGGATGGCCAGTTCGACCATGCCTCGGCCTTTTTCCGAGCAGCGGTCGCAGCTGACCTAACTCCGGTAGCTCACATGGCCTACGGGGTGTTCCTGGCCGATTGTGAACGGGAAGTCGCCGCCCGGAACCAACTCACTGAAGCGTGGGAGATGGCCAAGCGGTTGGGTCTCCCCGCAGCTCGGGCACTGGCCTGCCATAACTTGGCCGCTCTCTATCGCCGGATGGGAGTGTCGACAGCTGCGGACAGTTTCCAGCAGCAGGCGATCCGTGCCCAGTTGGAGGTCGACCCGCTAGAGCCGTTGCCCGCGTTCATGCTGGCGGGGCGAGCCCTCGATCTGGCAGCTCGCGAATCTGTCGCTGCGGAGAAGCTGCTGCTGGCCGCTCAGTCGGACGGCAGCGAAGAGGTCGCGGCGACGCTGAATGCGGGGGTGATTGCCTACCGGCAGGGCCGCGAGTCGCTGGCCCTAGAGAGATTCTACGCGGCATTTGAGATGGCTCAGACCGAAGTGGATCTGCATGCCAGTGCGGTGCTGCTGACGAATATCGCTCACCTGCAACGTGATCGCGGTCGCTGGCGGATTGCTGATGAATGCCTGGCTGTCGCCGAGAAGATCGAACACGAAGCGGGGCGCCCCCGGTCGGTTCTGCGTGTCATGTCCCACCGCCGGGAACTCGCTCGTGGGCTGGCGATGCTGGCTGCCGACCCGAGTTGGAACTGAGGAGAGCGCTCTCGTCAAGGAGATCGTACCCACCAAGCGTCCACATTCCTCTCGCTCCGGGAGCCACATTCTCCCCGGAGTGTGGGTCACAAAAGTCGATGACAATTCAAGGTACTCTGGTGCGAGGCGTCAACGGAAACAGAGGGCTCGCGCAGATGTGCAGAGTCCGCCGACGGTTTTACCAGTGGCAGTCACACTCTCTTCCTCCTCGCCGTTGCTTGAATCATTTCCGACGTAGCGGCTTCGGGGAGCACTCGCCTCCGGGGAGACTCGCCGGACCTCCGCACTGCAAACTTTGAAAGTCAGCACCTGCTGAGAGAAATCCGCAGGCTCAGCCCTGCCCCCGTCACCCACATCTATTGGGCAAGACGCCGCAATCCTGCCTGCCTGACCGACCCACTCGTCGGAGATCCGTCCGACCTGCCGAATGGACACCCCTTTCACTTTGTCGGTACACTAAAACCCAATGGAACTCGGTGAGATTTTCCCTGCGGTGAGACTTCATGCACTTGCGTCTGCGCTGCCGTCATTGCGGTCACACCTTTAAGGTGCGTGCGGACGCAGCTGGAAAAAAGGGAGCTTGCCCCAATTCGGAGTGTGGAGAGACCTTCACCGTTCCGACAAGATCCGAGCCGGAGACATCCGAAACGGTACAGAACCTCGCTCCTCTGCCGAATACGGTTCGCAAGCCGACCGTGCTACCGGGCAAGACAGCTGCGAACAGGGGGAAGACTTCCGAAGTCTCGGAAGACTTCGGAAGTCTGAGGAGAGTCGCCAAGCCGACGGCGAAGCCCCAGCCCCCAGTTGACGAGTGGGATCTCGAAGCCCTACTGGAGGATGACGAGGCCTTCGACGCTCCACCGGCACGCAACGAGAAGCCCAAACGTGTCCAACGCTCCAAGCAACGGAACAAGTCGGCCCCCATTTGGTGGGCAGCCGGGGCAATGGCGTGCGTGGCAGTCGGGATCATCGCCTGGGTGTTGAGGCCAGTCGGAGGCGGGCAGTCACTCGCCTCGACGGACGAGGCGGCGAAGGCGACGCAAGTCGATTACCAAACCGAAATCCAGCCGTTCTTCAAGCAGTATTGCTTCGACTGCCACGGGGCTGACACGCAGGAAGCGGGCCTCGAATTGCATCGAGAGGTCGCCCTCGCCGACATCCTCAAGAATCGCAAAACGTGGGACAAGGTCTACCAGCACGTGAAGATCGGCGCGATGCCGCCCTCCTCTGCGGACCAGCCGAAGGTCGAGGAACGCGAGAAGGTCGTCGCTTGGCTCGATCACTCGCTGCACTTCGTCGACTGCACGGGGGGAGCCGATCCGGGCCGCGTGACGATCCGCCGCCTCAATCGAGCCGAGTACAACAACACGATTCGCGATCTGGTCGGTGTCGACTTCGATCCGGCCAAGGACTTTCCCGCCGACGATGTCGGCTACGGATTCGATAACAACGGCGATGTCCTCTCGATTCAACCTCTGCTCGTCGAGAAGTATCTCAACGCCGCCGAGCAGATCGCCGAGCGCGCGATCCCGACCTCATCCCCAGACAGCCTCGACAAGACCATCACCGGCCAGCAGATGCAGCCCAGCAACAAAGTCACCGTCAACGACCTGCCAAATGATGCGGTGATTTTAATCACCGCTTGCTCGGTCTCGACCGAACTCCAGATTACCCGTGCAGGCGAGTACACCGTCGAGATTCGTTCGGGAGCCACCCCTTTCAAGCCGAACACCGGCGGGGCCAAGATGGAGGTCCGGCTGGATGGGAAGAAGCTGCGCGAGATTGAAGTCAATGCGACGCGAGATAAGACGCAGGCGAACTCGCTGAAGATGGAGCTGACGAAGGGCAAACACGAACTCGTGCTGGCGTTCACCAACGACGAGTACGCTCAGGAGGGGAAGAAGACTTACGACCGAAACTTAATTGTCGAGCGACTGAAAATCACCGGACCAAAGTTCACTCCCCATGATCTGCCGCCATTGCAAAAAGCCCTCATCGCTCATCGCCCCGCCCAAGACGGCAGCTACGAAGACGCCGCTCGCCAGAACCTCAAACCGCTCTTGAGAAGAGCGTTTCGCCGCCCGGTCAACGACGGCGAGGTCGAACGCTTTGTCCGCTTCGCCAAGATCGCCCAGGACCGCAAAGAGTCGTTCGAACGAGCCATGCAGATCGCCCTGCAAGCGGTTCTCGTCTCACCGCAGTTCTTATTCCGGACTGAAGACCCAACCTCCCCCGGACCCGCTGCTCGCGCCATCAATGACCATGAATTGGCGGTGCGGCTCTCCTACTTCCTCTGGAGCAGCATGCCGGATGAGGAACTTTTCAAACTCGCCAATCAGGGCCAACTGCACCAGGACGAAATCCTCACTGCTCAGGTCGACCGCATGCTGGCCGACCCCAAGTCGACCGCTCTCGTCGAGAACTTCGCCGGGCAGTGGCTGGCCTTACGCAAGCTCTTCTCCGAAGAGGTCTCGCCCGACCCCGACAAGTTTCCTGACTTCAATAACCAGCTGCGGGCCGACATGGCCACTGAGACCAAGATGTTCTTCGGCTCGGTCCTCAAAGAGAACCGCAGCCTGGTCGACTTGATCGATGCCAAGTACTCCTTCGTCAACGAACGACTGGCCAAGCTGTACGGCCTCCCGAACATCATGGGGGACGAGTTCCGCCGCGTCGAGTTCACCGATGGCCGCCATGCCGGAGTGCTGACCCAGGCCAGCGTACTGACCCTGACCTCGTATCCGACGCGGACCTCGCCGGTGAAGCGTGGCGAGTGGATTCTGGCCAACATTCTCGGCGATGAACCACCCCCGCCGCCGCCCGTGGTTCCGGCTCTGGAAGAGACGCAAAAGTCCAACCCGAATCTCACATTCCGGCAACAGCTGGAACTTCACCGCAAAGACCCCGGCTGTGCCTCGTGCCACAATCAGATGGACGATCTGGGCTTCGGTTTCGAGAACTTCGACGCGATTGGAAGGTGGCGAGAGCAGGACGGAGAGCACCCGGTCGATTCCTCGGGCACGCTGCCGAGCGGGCAGAAGTTCAACGGCCCGATCGAGCTGGTCACGATCCTCAAGGCCCGCCAAGGTGAGTTCGCCCGTTGCCTGTCGGAGAAGATGCTGACGTTCGCTCTGGGTCGGGGGCTGGAGTATTACGACAAGTGCGCCGTCGATGCGATTGTGAAGAACGTCGAGAGCGACCAGTACCGTCTGACCGCAGTGATCAAAGGCGTGGTCAACAGCGACCCCTTCCGCAAACGTCGCGGGGATGCAGCCACGACCACCGTGGCCCAAGTGCCGTAGCCACGTTCGCCAGAACGTGGGGAGCCGGAACACGCTTCCTCCCCCTGCGACCACGCCCTGACGAGCGTCAAGCCAGCTAGTGGCCCGTCAAGGCTTGATTTTGGGGTTCGCCTCTCTCGGGAGGGCGAGGCTCCTGCCGAGCCGCTACTGCGAGTTGACATTTCCCCAGGCTCGCGGCTCAGCAGGAGCTTCGCCCTCCCGGACTTGCCGGGCTCAACCCCAATTCCAAGTATTGACGAGGCTCTCGTCCGGCCAGGTTGTGCCTGATCTTTCTTGGGAGTATGGTCATCCACCCACCACGAAGAGTCAGGCAGAGCCTGAACTGCTGAACAGACATCCCAAACCAGAGGGGGGCAGTGAAGCGAGGAGACGCGTTTGAAGGTCAGGAGTTAGGGCTTCGCGCGGACTACACCGTCCGTTCCCGAATCCAATCGGTGTGGAACATCTCGCCGCGCGGCTTGTCGAGGCGTTCGTAGGTGTGCGCCCCGAAGTAATCGCGCTGGGCTTGCAGCAGGTTGGCGGGGAGGCGGCCTCGGCGGTAGCCGTCGAAGTAGTTCAGGGCGGCGCTGAAGACCGGGGTCGGCAGGCCGAGCTGCACGGCGGTTTGGATCACGCGGCGCCAGCTCGGTTGGGCCTTCTGGATGGCGGCCTTGAAGAAGTCGTCCAGCAGCAGGTTCTCCAAACCGGGGTTCTTGTCGAACGCCGCCTTGATATCACCCAGGAAGCGGCTGCGAATGATGCACCCGCCGCGCCACAGCAGGGCGATGTTCCCGTTGTTGAGCTTCCAGCCGAACTCCTTGGCGGCGGCGTTCAACTGGACATACCCCTGGGCGTAGCTGCAGAGTTTGCTGGCGTAGAGAGCCTGCTTTACGTCCTCGATGAACTGCTTCTTGTCGCCGGTGAACTGGGCGTCCTGCGGGCCAACGAGGACGGGCTCCGCCCGAACTCGCTCATCCTTCTGTGCAGACAGGCAGCGGGCGTAGACAGCCTCGGTGATGAGGGTCGTCGGCACGCCGAGGTCGAGGGCGTGCTGGCTCATCCATTTGCCGGTCCCCTTCTGGCCCGCGGTGTCGAGGATCTTGTCGATCAGGTCACCCGAGCCGAGCGAGTCCTTGACCGTGAAGATGTCGCGCGTGATCTCGATCAGGTAGCTTTCGAGTTCCCCTTCGTTCCACTCCTTAAAGACATGGTGCAGCTCGTCGTTGGTCAGGCCGAGCGTTTCTTTGAGGATCAAGTACGCCTCGCAGATCAACTGCATATCGCCGTATTCGATCCCGTTGTGGACCATTTTGACGTACTGCCCAGCCCCGGCATCGCCGACCCAGTCGCAGCAGGGGATGTCGTTGTTCGGGCCGACCTTGGCGGAGATCGCCTGGAAGATGTCCTTGACGAACGGCCACGCATCGTGGTGCCCGCCGGGCATAATGCTCGGCCCCTTGAGGGCACCCTCTTCGCCGCCGGACACGCCGGTTCCGATGAACCGCAGACCGGCCTTCCGCAGATCAGCATCGCGGCGATTCGTGTCGGGGAAGTAGCTGTTGCCGCCGTCGATAATGATGTCGCCCGGCTCGAGTAACGGCTTGAGCTGCTCGATCACTGCGTCCACGGGTGCCCCGGCCTTGACCATAATCATGATGCGGCGCGGGCGCTTGAGGCTCTTCACGAACCCTTCGAGGGTGGGGTATCCGGCGATTCGATCCGCAGTTCCCGCCCAAACCTTGTCGATCGGCTCGTTCTTCAGCCCTTTGACGAACTCGTCCGTCGTGGCCGTCGTGCGGTTATAGACCGCCACGGAGAAGCCATGATTGGCCATGTTGAGGACCAGATTCTGGCCCATGACGGCCAGGCCAATCAAACCGATATCGTGCGTAGCCATAACGTTGCGACTGCTGAAAAAGGGACACGAACACCCGACCTGTGAACGGACCGACAGCGCCGATCCCACAGCCGAGAAACAGGTTTTTACCGCGTGAGAGCAAGGGTTTCAACTCGCCGGGAG
>JAYTCW010000198.1:0-2875 GCA_043736295.1 Planctomycetota bacterium
GCCAACGCAGCCACTCCGCCCTGGGCTACGTCTCGCCCGTTCAATTCGCCGAAGCCCTGTAACCCATTTCCCGCGCCCACGAATCGTGGGGAAGTCCAATGACGACATTTCCGGGATGGAGATCTCCGTGGATGGCTCCGAGCGTGAAGTCGCAAGTCACTTCTTTCAACTGTTCAACAATCCAAAGCGGATTCGCCCAATCCGATTCCGCAAATCGTGTGATTGGGGACAATTTTGGTCCAAACACGGGCTCCCATTCTTCACCCCATTTCTTGCCATAATCACGCAAATACCAGTCGTATTCGCCGATGGCGTTGAGGCTACGCAGTGTTCTTCGCCCAAACGGCATATGGAGGTTATGCATTGTTGAATAGGCACGTTGCAAGACCTGCGAAACGGTCTCTACGTCATTCCTCTGTATCGGGGTCCGCAGATCATTAACTGTCCATTGGCGTTGGGGTGGAGTCGCCTGAGGTTGAGCTTGCCACAAAGGAGAGCTAGAGGACAGGAGTGACCAAAGTACGTCAAACCCTCCTTTCTCGTCCTTCCGAAAGGGGATCGAAAACACGTCCTTGTGCTGGTAGGCGAAGGGCCGAATCGTCAATGCGTTGTCGTACTCACCTTTCAACTTACCCGAAGAAATGGGAGCTGTCTTTACGACAACAGGATGGGATTCCGGGATATTGCCATCTTGGGTGTCACGAAAACACCCGATCAGTACCACGCTGCCGCTCTTACCCTCCATCTGCCCAATTCGACTCAGGGGTTCGAGAGTCAGTCTGATCCGATCTTTAGGAAGGTGCCGGAAGGGGTCTGTCGATCGAGCCGGCCAGACTGCATCGATCAGAGGCCACACACAATCGCAATTACCTTGTGTCTCAGAGAACATTGATGCAAGCAAGTGCTTTGCTGATTGCTGAATTGCATCCAAGCGAGGTTTGTCCACCCCGAGATACTCAACCTCCAGGGACCAGCCCTCTGAGGCACCATTCGATACGGATTGGTCTTGTTCAGCCATCATCTCCCCCATGCCTCAATTGCTTCATTCAACCTCCATTTTGGCGGGAACCAATAGTCCACACCTATGCCTGATGGCCTGTACTTCTGCTTAATCCGAGTTCGATTCGCCACTCCTGCAAACTCTGGGTGACGGACACGGGCATACTTACTGATCTCACAGAATATGTTCTGGCAGTCGATCAGTTGTAGCGGTCGGCCCCACAGATTGCGAAAGTTCAAGTCCAGTCGTTCAAACTCGACGTCTTGCTGTTCAGTTACCATTCGAATGATTTTCGCTGGCTCGAATTTAGAGGCAGCTGCAAAGCACTTCGAGATTCCGTCGAGCGCGCCAGGCCCAGGGACGACAAACTCCATCTCGTCGGCCTGCAAGACGTTGCTATAGTTCAAGTCAATGGTGAACTGGTAGGCCAAGAACGGCCCGATGCTGGGGTAAGTCAGTAAGAGTTCATAGGTGGCTCGAAGGCTCTGCGATTCCTCGATCCGCTCTGGCAAACCCTCCCTCAGCAACTGAGCAATCAAGGACAAATGGAACTGGTGCTTGCGCCCTTGATGGAAGGCTTTCGGCCCAGACGGCATGATGTACGCCGCAGAGTAGATCGCGGTACCAGAATCGATCGCTTGCGAGAGAACGCGGCTGTATTCATTGATGTCGAAACTGGTTGAACATGGGATACCGACGTGACGAACGAGGAGCTGCCAAGTTTCGATCTTGTTGAAGATCTTGAACAGCATCGTTCGGAAAAACACTTCCTGCGGCGATTGATCGCCAGCGTAGATGACATTCCGAATGAGGTACTGGCTCACGCGGTCACTGGCTCGGTACACGTTGGTAAACCGATACTCGCAGAGAATCGGATCTTCCGTCCACGGCATTGGTGCCCCATTGGCTCGCCGGTGGAATATCTCCTGGCGTTCAGCTGCGAACCGCCAGTAGGAATCGAACACAACGGTTGGCTTGAGCACGGAAAGTGGAGAAACCCTCGACATCGTCCGTCTAGGGAGAGGAATCAGAACGGGTTCGAACGCGAGTGTCCGCTGCATCTTGAGTGAACGAGATGTGGAAACACCGGTCTTGATCGCACTCATCTTGAGTTCGCCTCCCGGAATGTGAAATGATTTGGTTGATGGTACATGAGCGACGATCAGCGACGGTCCTCTTCGCAGGAGACAGTTCCCGCACCAGAGCATCATGATCATGGACCTTACCGAACAACGTGTAAGGTCTTCGTCCATCGCAATGTAGCAATCGGTATGTGGTCAGAAGAAGTCAACGGATGTTCTTATCCCGGATTCGCCAGTACCCGCAGTCGTGTCAGGCAGGCTTGGGGCAGAGTGAGGTAATATGTGGTCCTCCGGGCTGAATCAGCCCGGCCCCATTGCCTACTCCCTCTGCACCTTTGACCATATCTCCCGTTGATTGTGCCAATCCAGTTCCATCGCAATCCGCCGGACATGTTTCTCCTGTATCTCCCCACGGCCTTCCATTGTCCGTAGCAGGAACAGGATGTCTTCCTGAATGTCGGGAGCCAGGTTCAGGAGTGTGAGGATCTGTGTCAGGCGAGCTGGCGTGATGTTCGCGTAGCGGGCGAGTTCGGATTGGTTGGTGGTTTGGCCGGTGCGGAGGAGTTCGTGGCAGTGGATGGCCAACGCCATGAGGCGGCTGAGGCGGGGGATTTTGCCCTGCGGAGTATCGGGAGCGGGGCCGGGGCGGAGTTGTTGGCGGCCGTCGCGTTGGCGGGTGGTGTGGAAGTTGCGGGTGATGGTGAGGAGCATGGTGAGTGGTCAGAGGGAAGAGGTGGGTGAAGGGGTTAGGCTGAGCATGCTTGGAGAAATCATGGTCGCCTTTCGCTCCGCG
>JAYTCW010000199.1:0-2637 GCA_043736295.1 Planctomycetota bacterium
CGGCTGGGCGTATCGTCATCGGGGACAAAGCCCCACGCTCGGACATCGACAGCGTTTTCGAGAGTCCCGCCCGCGAACGGGAGCACGGGGCTGTAAGCAACGGACAGATCGATCATCGCCAGCAGTTGGGGAGTGATCCCTTCCTGGGCGAGTTGGTCATCGACGAGTTTGGTCAGGGCATCAAGCAGGCTCATGGGGCTCCTATTCAAAGGGTGAGAGTTACCGACTGCGGAGCAGCCAGGGTTCGAAGTAGGCCTGCTTGCCGCCGATGACGACGCCGCAGCCGAGGATGGGTTTGTGGGCGAACCGGCGGCCGTAGTCGAACTGCAATCGGCTGGCGTTGATGCCGCAGCCGACCGAGAGACCGAAGACGCGGAACTCGGGATTGGCCCACCAGCGGACACCGGCTTGGCTGTGGAAGTGGCCGATGACGGTGGAGCGGAAGTTGTCTTTGGCCTGTTGAAAGGCTGCATCTTGGTTCGCTCGACCGCTGTCGCCGTGCGAGTAGATCACGCCGTCGATGATCAGCTTCGAGAACCGGGGATAGATCGACCAGCCGACGCTCCACATGTCGGCGTAGTCCTTCAGTAGTTCAGGCGGGAGCCCGGCTGTGACAGCTTGCCGCTCAGTGAGAGCATCGTGGTTCCCGATCAACCAGTCGGCCTTTGGGAAATGCTTTGGTCAGAGTGGCGACCTGTCGCCGGGCCTTGGCGTACTCCAGAGAAGCGTTCCGTATGGGTTGGGCATTGATGGTCCTTCGCAATTTGCCCGGAATGCCAGTTTCCCCGTGTGACGATCCGTGGTAGACTACTCCAGTCACAGGAGACAACGCATGAGCCAATCACCTCAGCAACTACTGACCGAAGCCCTCAAGATGCCCTTGGCGGATCGCGGAAAGATGGCGGCACTCCTGATTGAGAGTCTGGAGTCCGATGTCGATAAGGGTGCAGACGAGGCGTGGTCAGAGGAGATCAGTCAACGTGTGCAAGACATCGATGAAGGTCGTGTGCAGATGATCCCCTGGTCTGAAGTTCGCAAGAGACTTCGAGGACAGGATGCCCCCGCAAGTTGATTTTCACCCACTGGCTGCGGACGAAGCTGTCGCAGCCAAAGAGTGGTACTTCGAAATCAGGCCGTCGCTGGCCGAAGAGTTTGAAGCTGAACTCGATCGGGCCATTGAACGTGTGGCTGCTGCCCCCGGACGCTGGGCCAGACACCTGCATGGGACACGGGCATTCCTGCTGCACCGGTTTCCCTATTTCATCGTGTACAGACTCGTTGAAGAGCAGATTCAAGTCATCGCAGTTCAACACGCCAATCGTCGACCGGGGTATTGGATCGACCGGATTGAATCGAACTGATCCTCAGAACGGCACATCGTCGAGATCGACCGTGGGCAAGTGGGTGGAAATATCTGACCCGCCACTGGGGCTTGTCCCCGTGGTTCCCGCGCTTGTGCGCTACGGTAGCGCACGAGCGCGGGAACCACCCCGACGAGCGGGGTGGCGGGGGGATTATTATCGCCCACCTGCCTTGGCTCAGGCAGCACACGGCTCGGGCTTTTGGCTGAGTTGGCAGTTGATGATCCGCTCGCACTTCACTTGGCCACATGTCGCGGGGGTGCCGCATGTTATGAAACAGGATGAAGCGTTTGACCCACGGGACGTACGACTGCTCGGTGCTGTACGCCAAATGCCGCACCCGACACGCATTCGCCACTTGGACCAGAATGCGGGGTTCCCCGGGCTGAACGGTCGCAGGCGACGATGGCGGAGGGTCCAGGGACTGAGGTGGATCCTGCGGCATCGCATGGCCCCCAGTGCGGCGTAGCAGGGAATCTGAACTGAAAAGTCAGTCATGACTCGTTCTACACCGTGACACATCGGAGTGGACAAGTCCATGCTCGATCATACAATCACGGCATTCTTCGACCGCACTTCTACGGTCGAATACCTGTTAGGCGAAAAGACGCGAGCGCACAAACCTATGTCGAAGACTATGAGACCTAATCTGAACCAATCCACAATAATTGGCCTCCTTGCGGTTATTGGCTTGATGGCCGTAACGGCGTTTGTCTCCAGGGCGCAGGAAAGCCCGTCAGATGCATCGGCAGCGAAGGTGCCAGCGTTCCCCGGTGCCGAAGGCTACGGCTCAGTGGCAATCGGAGGACGTGGCGGCCAAGTGATCGTTGTCACGAACCTGAACGAGGCGGGGCCGGGCAGCTTGCGCGAAGCCTGCACGAGCAAGGAGCCGCGCATTGTGGTGTTTCGTGTGTCGGGCACCATCACGCTCAAAAGTCCCCTCAAGATCAGCAATCCTTACATCACCATCGCCGGGCAAACCGCCCCCGGAGACGGCATCTGCCTCAAAGATTATCCTCTGAGCATCGATGCCAGCGAAGTCATCGTCCGCTATTTGCGGGTGAGAATGGGCCAGGCATCAGGGAACGACTACGATACCGTCGGCGGTCGGGGGCAGAAGAACGTCATCGTGGATCACGTGTCGGCGAGTTGGAGCATTGACGAGACGATGTCGCTTTACCACTGCGAGAACCTGACGGTGCAGTGGTGCATGATCACCGAAAGCCTGTATAACGCGGGTCACGTCAAGGGTGCGCATGGCTTTGGCGGCATCTGG
>JAYTCW010000200.1:0-11568 GCA_043736295.1 Planctomycetota bacterium
GCCTCTTTCGCGGAGCGAAAGGCGACTATTATTTGTCGAGCGGTTACTGGCTTCCTGGTAGACACCGATGGTCAGAAACAGGTGGAGCATAAAGCTCGCAGTGGCCATCCCCCCAAATAGTCGGATGAACCGTCTTTCGTCCCTCACGGGCTGGGCGTGTACTGCGTGCCTTGGACCCACCGATGAATCGGTGTGCGATTGTTGAGTGTACCGCCGGGGCAATCCCATCTGACCCTCCCCCATAAATTTGCTTTTCCCTATCCTCTCCGTGTCTCCGTGGTGAATTCCCACTTCTCTCAACCGAGCACCCCGTGATCGCACCTCCCTCTCCTCGACGCCCCATCAACCCGGATGACCTGAACGTCATCCTGGCCACCGACTGCGGCAGCACGACGACCAAGGCGATCCTCATTGAGAAGGTCGACGGGGTCTACCGCCAGACTCATCGCGGGGAGGCACCGACGACTGTTGAGCAGCCGGTCGCCGATGTCACCGCCGGGGTCGTCAACGCAGCCATCGAGGTCGGCGAACTCGCGGGGCGGCGGCTGGTTGATGACAACGGATTGCTCATCCGACCGGCGCAGGGGCCGGATGGGTGCGACATCTATATCTCGACCTCGAGCGCGGGCGGGGGACTTCAGATCCTCGTCACCGGGGTTGTCCGCGAGATGTCGGCGGCCAGTGCCGAGCGGGCCTCGCTGGGGGCTGGGGCGATCGTGCTGGATGTGATTGCCTCGAATGATCGGCGGCGTCCGCATGAGCAGATCGCCCGCATTCGCGAGCTGCGGCCCGACATGGTGGTCATGGCGGGTGGGACGGATGGCGGGACGCAGAAGCACGTCCTGCAAATTGCGGAACTGATCGCCCCGGCCAAGCCCCGCCCGCGCTTCGGCGGTAACTACAAGCTCCCCGTGATCTTCGCGGGCAACAAAGACGCAGCCGCCTTGGTGGCGAAGACGTTCGATGACTCGATCACGCTCTCCATCGTCGACAACGTCCGCCCGGTGCTGGAGCGGGAGAACCTGGCACCCGCGCGGGACATGATCCACGACCTGTTCCTCGAACACGTCATGGCCCATGCACCGGGGTACGACAAGCTGATCGAGTGGGCCGATGCTCCGATCATGCCGACGCCTGGAGCGGTCGGCGAGATCCTGCAACAGATCGCCAAGACGCGGGGCATCAACTGCGTCGGCGTCGACATCGGTGGGGCCACGACCGATGTGTTCAGCGTCTTCACCGGGGCCGATGGCCTGCCGGTCTTTAACCGCACGGTGAGTGCGAACCTCGGGATGAGTTACTCCATCTCGAACGTCTGTGCCGAGACCGGGATGGCCAATGTCCTCCGCTGGGTGCATGTCGACATGGACGAGCGGGAGCTGCGGAACCGGGTCAAGAACAAGATGATCCGCCCGACGACGATCCCGCAGACGATGGAGGCGTTGATCTTCGAGCAAGCTGTGTCGCGCGAGGCCCTGCGGCTGGCCTACATCCAGCACAAGGCATTCGCCACCACGCTCAAGGGAGTCCAGCAGCAGCGGACAATCGCCGACACGTTCTCGCAATCCGCGGGCGGCGGGTCGATCATCGACAACATGAAGTTGGACCTGCTCGTCGCCTCGGGCGGGGTCCTGTCGCATGCCCCGCGGATGGAGCAGACAGCCCTGATGATGATCGACGCCTTCGAGCCGGAGGGGTTCACGGAGATCGCCAAGGACAGCATCTTCATGATGCCGCATCTCGGAGTCCTGGCCAGCGTGCATCCGAGGGCTGCACTGGAGGTGTTTGAGCGAGACTGCCTGATCGCCTTGGGCACCGTCATCGCCCCGCGCGGCACGGGCAAGGCGGGCCAGCCCTGTATCGAGTACGAGATCACCGCCCCCGGCCTCACCGACAAGGGTTCATTGGTCTACGGCGAACTCCGGCGTTACCCCCTGCCCCTCGGCCAAACCGCCCGCGTCGTGGCGAAACCGGCCCGAGGCTTCGACCTCGGGAACGGCCCCGATCAACCTGTGGAGCGCGAAGTCCGAGGCGGTCTCGTCGGCCTGATCCTCGACACCCGAGGCCGCCCGCTGGCTCTCCCCACCGACCGCACCGACTGCCGCCGCGTCATGACCGACTGGGTCGAGGCGCTGGGGTTATACTAACGGCGAGCGTCTGGCCTCAGCCGGATGGTCAGGGTTCAGGTGGCACACCCGGTCCACGGTCACGCCGCGAGTCGGTCTCGATATTCCGATCTCTTACCCCACAGGACTGGATGGATGTCATAACTGAGCAGCGCATCTTGGACGACTGACGAGACAGGATGATCGGCATCATTCAAAATGGCGTACGCCATCGAATTTGGTGGCCTCACTTCCTTGGTGTCCACCCACTTAAAGGCGAGGGTCTCGGCTGTGTCCCGGCTTGGTGAGTTGATCGCCTGCAGAAGCCGCTCCGGCTGTGTCTTTGACTTCGGGATCACAAATTCAAACAGGTGATCAAACCCGCTCTTTCCACTCAGTTTTACTTTTGGCGTATATCGGATGTCCTCGGCATCGAGCCAAGCCTGAACGTCTTCCAGAAACAGCGACGAGACGTATGGATGCGATAGGAAGAACAGATCATTCACTGCCAGCATCGCCTGAATCAACGAATGCTTCCGAAGCGGGAAGTTCTCCGTCGAGGTCCGGATTTCGATCGCTTTATCATGGAGTTCGACTCCAAAACCTGCCAGTGTCTGCTGGAGCAGGCTCTTGCGTTTGGGGGAGTCGAGCTTGCAGCCAGAAATCTCTAAATCCTGAAGTGTGTACCCGTCATCCGTCAGCACCACCCCGTGATCGTCTCGACGTGCGTAGATTTGTAGCATGTCGTTGTGGCGGTCGAGATAGGGAGTCGTGATCTCGACGACTCCGCCGTCGAGACTGCGGATCGCGGTTTTGTCTCGCAGCCATTTCCAATGCGAATCCATCAAGTCGCCAATTTCCTGAATCATGGCAGCAGCCCCCTCTGGAACTTCGGCGGTTCGATGATATGGCAGTAGGTCATGAAGTCCTGAAGAGTTTGCCACGAGTCGACCAGGTTCTGAAAGTGGGTTGTGGGAACGGGAGAGGCCCACTTGTCGCCGAATCCCTCACGGTACTCATGCAGGTGTGGACAGGGAATCTCTTGGCCGTCGGGATTGCGATGGGGAGACCCGCCCAAGTCCAGTCGAACTAGGATGACAATCTGCCTCGCACGGTTCTGAAGTGTCGCCTTCACCAGATTAAGCCGCCCCGAGTGAAGGTCAAGAAAAAAGCTCTCCCGACCGTCTTCAGATTGGAGGGGTACGATGAGTGTCCGGTCTTTGATCGGATAAATATGCGAATCCTCGTCGCTCCGCACCTTCGGCATCTGGATCAAGGCATTTGCCAGTTCCTGTGAAAATTCGTGGCCTGCCACGGTATTCCTCCCATCGGATGTCATCGCCATCATCGCCATCGGCCTATCTTAAAGCAAACTTGAATGCTGTCCGCATTGCAGCAGTTCAATCGTACGAAAAACCCACACAAATTGAAAAAGACACTGGCGGGGTGCCCAGACGCTGCTTTGAGCGTCGGCGGGGTGGCCGGGCCAATGGGATGGGGCATCGGGTGGTGGGGTCAGGAGGCTTTGCGGATGGCCCCGATCAGGGTGGACACGGCACGGCGGGGTTTTCGATGTTGTAGCAAGCGAACGGAACTGAGGGCAGGAGGCAGGTCACGTCGCCCCCCGCCGGGGCCATCCGTAAAGCCTCCTGACCCCGCCACCCACGTGATTGTTAATGCTCGGTCCTTGGCGTGGTGCCCCAGGCGGTGCTTTGAGCGTCTGGGTGACGCAGGAACAAGAGCTTTGTATGCTGAGTGTGGCTGGTCGGGGCTTGGGGTTGCTGCCTCAAAGCAACATCCGAGGCACACCGGTGTGTTTCGATTCCATGGACCAGGGAGTCCCGTGATGTCAGTTCTCAGATTGGCTCCCCAGGAGATCGGTGTACGCGGCGAGGCGATCTACGCCTCTCAGCTGCGCATGATTTTGGAACCCCAGCATCGCGGTCAGTTCGTGGCGATTGATGTCGAGTCCGAGGACTACGAAGTGGCCGATGAAGCTCACGAGGCCAGTGATCGCCTCCACCAGCGTCGCCCCTCGGCTCAAATGTTGGTCGAGAGAATCGGATACCCGGCGGCATTCCGCGTTCGTCGAGTGGGAACGCCACGATGATCGCGGGGCATATCGATGAGGACTGGCAAGCCATCGTGCCCCTGATCGCCAGGCACGGCCACCAGAAAGATCGCAATGAAAACATCGACTTTCTGATCGATACGGGATTCACCGGCTTCTTGTCTCTGTCGCCAGAGTGGGTTCAAAAGCTCGATTTAAGCGTCATCGACATTCAACGCGGGATGACTGCGGATGGCCGTGTGAGCTATTTCGAGACGGTGGATGTCTGCATTCTCTGGCACGACCAGCCCCGAGTCATCCGGGCACAGGTGCTCGACGAGCCTCTGATCGGAACACGTCTGCTGCGGTTACATCAAACGAGTTTGAAATGGGTTACTGGTGAAAGGTTTGAACTCCAAAG
This sequence comes from Planctomycetota bacterium, assembly GCA_043736295.1. GTDB lineage: Bacteria > Planctomycetota > Planctomycetia > Planctomycetales > Planctomycetaceae > TH-plancto1. The sequence goes on from JAYTCW010000200.1 coordinate 4,577, forward strand.
TGTTCCGGAATCATCTGACCACAACGAGTGATCTCTCCGAAGTCACACTCCACTGGTTGAGCGGAGGGTTGGCCCAGGCATCGCTTGGGATGTCTGGCCCACCCCGCCCTGACTCGAATCCACCATTTCTCGGGAGCGACCCGCCATGACGCAACAGCAATTGGAGCAGAGGTTGGAAGAGCTGGAGCGTGAAGTCGCCGAACTGCGACGTGAGATCAGGCCGCTTCGTCCATTGCGGAGCGTGCCGGACACGTTCGGCATGTTTGCCGACGACCCGGAGTTCGAGGATGTCGTCCGGATGGGCCGTGAGTACCGCGATCAAGTCAACGCCGAGGAACCCTGATGCTCGTCCTCGATACCGACCATGTGAGCGAGTACCAGAGGGGGACATCGGCTGCGGCACAGCGGCTAAAGCAAAGGCTCGACGCAGCGGCAGAACCCTACGCCACGACGATCATTACCGTCGAAGAGAACATGCGCGGCTGGATGGCGGCGATTCGTCGGACCCACAATCCGCTTCGCCAAATCGACGGATACAGTCGTTTTCAACGACTCTTCCACTCCACGCCACATGGAACATCCTCGCTTGGAATGCTGCCGTCGTGGACGAGTTCGAGTCCTTGAAACAAGCGGGTATCCGCGTCGGCACGATGGACTTGAAGATCGCCAGTATCGTCCTGGCCAACGACGCCACCCTGCTGACTCGCAACACCAACGTCTTCAACCGGATTCCCGGCTTACGCATTGAGGGTTGGTTGTCGTGAGGTCGCGGGGGGCAGTGGCGGGCTACTGCCGGAACGGAATGAATTCCGTTCTACTTCCCCAGCACCTTGTCGATCGTCTCGCGCAGCACCCCCGCCGACTTCTGCAAGGCAGCCTTCTCCTTGGGCCACATCTCGATCTCGATGTGCTGGATGGCTCCCTTACGGCCGACAATGGTCGGGACGGAGATCGCCACGTCGTGCAGGCCGTAGGCTCCGTTTTGGACGGTCGAGACTGGTTGGATGCGATGCCGGTCGAGGGCGATGTCGTGGATCACGTCGGCGATCGAGACGCCGACCGCGAACCCTGCGCCGCCCTTCTTCTTGATGACCTCGGCCCCCGACCCGCGCGTCCGCTTCTCGACTTCGGCGAGTAGAGCCTGTGTCACGCCCGGCCACTTCTCGATCGGCACTCCAGCGATCTGGGCAGCTGACCAGATCGGGACCATGCTGTCGCCATGTTCGCCAAGGATCGTCGCGGAGACCTGCGTCGGCGGGGCATTGAACTGCTGGGCAAGGAGGCTGCGCAAGCGGGTTGTATCGAGGACCGTTCCCAGGCCGATCACCTGCTGCGCGGGGAGGCCGAGTTCTTCCGCCGCGAGGTAGGTCAGCACGTCGACCGGATTCGAGACGACGAAGATGATCGCGTCTTTGCGAATACCGACCTTCTTGAGGTCCGTGAGGATCGACCGGAACAGCGTCACGTTGCGGTTGATCAGATCGAGACGGCTCTCATCCGGCTTACGGCGAAGCCCAGCTGTGATGCAGATGACATCGGCATCGGAACACTTGTCGGTGCCGCCGGAGGTGATCCGCTGGTCGTGGAGCAGGGCGGCACCGTGCAGCAGATCGAGGGCCTGCCCCTCGGCCAGTTCCGGGTTCACGTCGACCAGACAGATGTCGCGAACGATGCCACCCGTTTGGAGCGCGAACCCCGCACTGGAACCCACGAGACCGCCGCCGCCGATAATCGAGACCTTCATTCGGACTGTTCCCTGGAAGCTGAGGTGTGCAGGTCGTTTCCGACCCGCGCGGATGATCGCTAAAAGGATAGCGAATCGGGAGAGAAAGACAGAGTGCAGTTGAGGTGGTGAGAGAGGAGGGGGGGGGCGTGGGCTTCACTCTGAAGTGGAACGCGAGTTGGTCCCTGCCCTCGCTGACGCGTCGGGTGATTCACCCGGAAGTTCGATGGTGAACTTGGTTCCGCGGCCCGGTTCGCTTTCGCAGGCGATGGTGCCCCCGTGGGCCTCAATGATTTTTCGTACGGTCGGCAGTCCGAGTCCGCTGCCGTTGGACTTCGTCGAGAAGAACGGCTCGAAGGCTTTCTTACGTGCGCGTTCGTCCATCCCCTTGCCGGTGTCAATGACGGCCAGGGTCACGCGACCAGTTGTGGTGGAGGTCTGGATGTCGATCTGCCCGCCATCGGGCATGGCCTGTTGCGAATTGCGAACGAGGTTGGCGAGTACCTGCCGGATGAGCGTCTCATCGACGGACACGAGGGGCAGATCGGGGGCGAGGTGCGGCGAGAGGTCGATGCCGCTGGCCTGGGCCTCGGGTCGGTAGAAGTCGAGGAACTCCGTCACGATCCGGTTGAGTGAAGTCTCGGCCCGCTGCATCTCTCCAGCGCGGGCGAACTGGAGGAAGGCGTTGAGGATGCTCTCCAGATGCGTACACTCACGGCGCATCGTTTCGAGCTTCCGCCGCATCCGCCCCAGATTCGGATCAGTGGCTCCCTCCAGATCCTCGGCCAACAGTTCGAGATTCATCTGAATGGTCGAAAGCGGATTACGAACCTCATGAGCCAGCCCACCGGCCAGTGTCGCGATTTCCGCGTACTGGCGAAGCAGTCGATCCCGTTCGGCTGAGTCCCATTCCGTCACGCGAACAACCTTTTCAAGCGAGCCCGGTCATGCCAATGTTGGAACAGGACATTGTTCCTGATGGAGAGCGGACATACCAGCGCAATCCGATCTACGGCATGGGGCGGAGTGCATCAGAAAAGTCGACTGCCGGTTTCCTCGGTCTCCTCACCCGACTGGCGGCATCACTTTCGGCATGGATATGACTGTGGGGAGAAGACCGATCTGGCACGACCAATCGAGCGAGCGCTGGGCAGCCTGGGGCTTCCCGGTGAATGCAGATTCCTGGGTCAACCTCCCTGACTCAGCGACCGAAAGTGGATCGAGAGTCGGAGTGCCCATGGACTTGGCCTTGGTGAACTCAATGGTTCCTGACGAGCAAGGATCGCCCCGTCATTTCCGCAGGAGCCGAGATGTGCAACAGGTCGAGGATCGTCGGCGCGATGTCGGCCAGGATGCCGGGCCGGACTGTGACCTGTGCGGCATCGTTCGCGACATAGATCATCTCGACGGGATAGGTCGTGTGCGCCGTGAAGGGTTGCCCTTTCTCGTCGAGCATCTTTTCGGCATTCCCATGATCCGCTGTCACGAGGACCGCTCCCCCCACGGCGAGAACCGCCTCCACGACTTCGCCAACACAATTGTCGATGGTTTCGACAGCCTTGATGGCAGCTGGAATGCTGCCCGTGTGCCCCACCATGTCGACGTTGGCATAGTTGAGAATGATGGCGTCGTATTTCTGGTCACGGATTCGTTCCACCACAGCTTCGGTGACCGACGGAGCGTTCATCTCGGGCTGTAAGTCGTACGTGGCCACCTTGGGAGATGGAATGAGGACACGATCTTCCCCGGGAAGTGGTGTTTCGATCCCTCCGTTAAAGAAGAACGTGACGTGCGGATATTTTTCCGTTTCCGCGATGCGTAGTTGACGCAGTCCCGCATCGGCCAAGACTTGTCCCAACATGCGGTTCAGACGATCCGGGGGAAAGGCCATCGGCAGAGAGAAGGTCTCGTCGTACTCGGTCATGCACACGTAATGCAGATCGGGAATGATTTGGCGAGGAAACCCCTGAAACTGGGGGTCCGTGAACGCGCGGGTGATCTCTCGCGCCCGATCCGATCGGTAGTTGAAGAAGATCACCGCATCGCCACTGGCGATGCGACTGTGGGCGACTTCTTCTCTCGACTTCGCGATGACGGATGCGGGCACAAACTCATCGGTCACGCCTGCCGCATAAGAATGCTGCATCGCTGCCTGGGCATCACCGAAGATTTCACCGGTTCCATGCACCAAGCAGTCATAAGCCCGTTGCACCCGTTCCCACCGATTGTCACGATCCATCGCGTAATAACGGCCCACGACGCTCGCAATCTTTCCGACACCCGTAGCCGAAATCTGCTCGTCGAGTTGTTTCAGAAAGTCCGCCCCCGAGTGCGGAGCTGTGTCGCGACCATCGGTAAAGCAATGGACGAAAACCTCGTTCACATGCTCCCGCGAAGCGAGTTCGAGCAAGGCCAGAAGATGATTCAGGTGGCTGTGAACGCCTCCGTCGGAACAGAGCCCCACGAGGTGCAGGCGGGATTTGCGGGCCTTGACGTGTGCAATGGCATCGAGGAAAGCGGGCGTCCGAAAAAAGTCGCCATCCTTGATCGACTTATTGATCCGCGTGAGGTCTTGGTACACAATCCGGCCAGCACCGAGGTTGAGATGCCCCACCTCTGAGTTACCCATCTGTCCCGCTGGCAGCCCGACATTTTCGCCAGAGGTTTCCACCAGCGCCAGTGGGTACTTCACACGAAGCACATCGTGAACCGGAGTTTCCGCCAAACGGACGGCGTTGCCTTCCGCGATGTCCAGTGTCGTGGGCAGCGGACTCGCCCCCCAACCATCACGAATGATGAGGACTACGGGTTTGGGAGGCTGTGTACGTTCTTGCGGGGACATGCTCTCGACCTGTCATTCAACTTCAGACGTGTGGCTTCCGAGATGCGAGTCACTGAGGCAGGCATTCTCGGACTTCATTCTAGCGATCTCTCTTTTTTCAGCACACTGGGGCGAAGTATTACGTCCGGACACCGCAGTGTTTCATATTGGGGGAGTGATCAGTCGTCAGTCGTCAGTTCTCAGCCAGAAGGCAGAGCGACTCACGACGACTGTCCTTCCCGAGATTCCGTTGCTGGCGCTGCCACGGGCTCCTCGGCGGGCACACGCGGCAAGACCCGCCGCCCAGCCATCCCCTTCACCCACGGCCTCAGCACCGCAGGCGTGACCCCGGTCTCTCGCACATCCAACAGCTTCAGCTTCGGCAGCTTCTCCAGCAGTGGTTTCAACCCGGCGTCGGTGATCTTGGTGCGGGAGAGCGTGAGCTTTTTCAGAGTGACCAGCCCTTCGAGTTCCTTCAGCCCCGCATCGCTGATCTGCGATCCTGCCACATCCAGCTCGCGTAGCGACTTCATTCCGGTGAGATGCTTCAGCGTTGCATCGGTCACGTCCTCATTGGCCATCTGCAACACCACCGCATCCGGGATTCTCGAAAGCACCGAGTAATCCTTCTGGTCCCACTTCGTCAGGGTCACGTGCCGCTCTCCATCTACCTGAACATCATGCGGACCCAGATCCACCGGTGCGAATCGCGTCACAGCTGCGGGGAGAGTCAGACAGATGATCGCCAGAGAGATCAGGACCGCGGGCCAGATCTTCAGCGTCCAGACTCGCTCCTGAGAGGCACGGAAAATGCGGACAGCCACGAACTGAATCAGTGCGATCGCCACCCCCAGCACCAGCGAGATCACGCCGACGTAGAAGATGTATTCCAGCGAGCCAATCACGAAACTCACGAAGTTCTCCCAGAGCGGACCAGATGATCGAGTCCATTCGGACTCGACTGGGGCCCCCTATTGTGAGGGATGACGAGGGCAAAACTCAATGAAGGCAGAAGCCGACTGCCATCTCGGAGTGTGTGCCAGAAAATGTGTTCGGCAACATTTCGGCGTCGCCACGTTTCGCCAGAACGTGAGCGAATTGGCTCGCGGGCTCGCCCTCTGGCGAGGGACAGCGACGACTCATTTCGCCCCGCGTGAAGTATCAATCGGTTCATCCGACGGTTGCGGGAATTTCGAAATGCCTGACGGCATCGGGATTTACGGAGGCATGGATCCCATGCGTCCTGAGCCAGGGTTCCAAAAGGCCCTCGGTGCCTTGTCAACGCTCGGATTTAGGGTTGAGCCAGTCCCGCCCGGGAGGGCGAAGCCAGTGCTGAGCCGCAGAGCCAGGGGACACGCCCACTCGCGTCAACGGCTCGGCAGGAGCCTCGCCCTCCCGAGGGTGGCGTATCCCAAAATCAAGACTTGACGGGGCACCTGGCTGAAAACCTCGGCCAGAGGCAGACACGCTCGGGGCGCATCAGAGACCAGGATATTCTTGGAATGCTGGCTTCCCAGCAGAGCCCGCCTTCGCGGCTCCTCGCAGGCTCATGGCAGCAGAATGACGGATCTCCCTGCAAGCCAAGACATCGGAGACATGCCTCAGAAAATCCTCCCGGTCACGGGCCACCCCAAAAATAGTCGGATGATCCCGGAAAACTGACCGCTCACTCCCCAAAATTGACCACAGCTGGCATTGCATCGATTGCACGTGTCTGCAAAAATCCAGATGCGTCGTGCTGCGGTACGACACACTCCCTGGTAGCTCAATGGTAGAGCGAGCGGCTGTTAACCGCTAGGTTTGAGGTTCGAGTCCTCACCGGGGAGCCTTTTCAAGCGGTCGCGAAACTCGTGACCCACTGGTGAACAAAAACGCTGGTCGTGAGAGCGGCCAGCGTTTTTCCGCGTAACGGCCTGATTTGGCAGGGTTTGCGACAAGGCCAGATAGCGCGAGGTGTGAAAACTCTGCACACGATCCGTGAGGCAATATTCTGGCGGGGTGTTCACTAACCGATGGCGGGGATGAGAACGGTGAGACCCAAAATGGCGTTTGTCAATGGGGCATTTTCGACCGGGCCGCCGGAGTTTCCCCGTGAACAGCGGTCACGGTACGAACCGATAGCGGGGCCTTGGGATGAAGGCATTTCAATCGCGCGATGGTCGAGCGGTTGTTCCGCTTCACGCGGCTCGGCGGGCGTACGAGTTCAACAGCCCACCGAGGCGGGTGGTGCAGACGATCTCGCTTGGGTTCGCGGTGTTGGGGAAGAACAAAGGGACAAGAAGAACAAAGGTGGAAGACAAAGAACAAAGGTGTCAGGAACCGGACAAAGGGAAAAACAAAGGTGGGAAAAACAAAGGTGTCAGGAACCGTTTCCGATCTAATCCCCCCCCCTCAGAATGACAATCATAGGTTCCTGACACCTTTAATGCCCCCCTATCGGAGAGTTCA
>JAYTCW010000201.1:0-4463 GCA_043736295.1 Planctomycetota bacterium
CCGGTACGTTCCATCGACGCCACCCTCGTTCGTCACGTTCAGTTCGAGAGCTGCCGGGCCGAGCACAGCGTCCTGCACCTCGACGCCGATCAGCGACCATGTCCCCGAGCTAATGTAGGCCCAGTTCGCCCGCCCGGTGTTCTTGGTCGGCACAGCTGCGACTGCAGCCCCGGTATCGTGTGTGGGAGGGGCGACGACATCGATCTTCTTCAGCCCCGTACGCAGTATCACATCATCGCGGAGCTTGCCCAGCTTGGTGCCGGGCGGGACGACCTCGGGGAAAATGTGCGTCGGAATGTCGAACTTCCGCAGCATGTCGAAGGCCCAGTCACGGTTCGTCGGATGGAAGAACTGCGTGGTCGTGGCGTTCGTGAACTCAACGACGCGACTGCCGCAGAGTAGCCAGTGGAAGAAGTCGGGCATCAGCAGGAACCGGTCCGCATGAGCCATCAGCTCCGGGTCTTGCAGCTGCATCGCGATGACTTGGTAGAGGGTATTGATCTCCATGAACTGGACGCCAGACTGGGCGAAGATCTCGGCCTTGGGGACTTTCGACATCGCATGGTCGAGCATGCCGGTAGTGCGCGGGTCGCGGTAGTTGTACGGCTGGCCGAGAACCTCTCCGCTCTTGGAGAGAAGGACGTAGTCGACGCCCCAGGTATCGACACCGACCGAGACAATGCTGTCGCCGTACTTACGGGCGGCGAGCGTTAGGCCGTCTTGAATATCCGACCAGAGCCGCAGGACATCCCACCTGCGCGTCCCCGCCATATTGACCGGTCCGTTGGGAAACCGGTGGACTTCTTCCAAGCTGACGCGCCCCCCCGCGAGCTTGCCCGCAATGACGCGACCGCTTTCAGCACCGAGATCAACCGCCAGATAGACACGTTCAGACATGGTGGATTTGGGAGTCGAGGAGAGAGGGGGAGCTGTCAGCGGTCATCCGTCAGCCGTCAGCCGTCAGCGTTTAGCCAGAGTGAGGGGGCATGATATCGGAGACGGGTGGCGATGAAAAACGCGCGAGTCACTCGATTACGACAATGAATCGTCTGGCTGATATCGACGAATTCGGCTCGGCTCGACGTTCCGCTTATTTCGATGAAGGATTCCCGTACCAGAATGGGCGGGGATCAAGGTGGGCAGGAACCTTGATTCGCCATCATCTGCCCCCATCTTGATCCGCCCCCCCGGCGGCAACTTCTTCGTAGACCGGTGATAGGGTTGTGGAGTAAGGCGACCGGCCAGACTTCGCGTAGCAAAAAACTTCCGAAGTCTTCGGAGACTTCGGAAGTCTGACGGGTCGGTTTCCACTGGCCGCACGCCTGATCGATACCAATCAAGAAACCAGCGACTTCAAAGTTCGCATCAGGAACTAATGCAAAACAACATCCCGATTTGTTTTGAACAGAATTAGCGGTGACCGGAGGACGGCCTGGAAAGGCCATCCGACAGTGACTTGATTGTCTGCGGCTCGCCTTAGAACGCGGGCACAACCGGGGCGGATGTGATCTGCTCTGCAGGGATGGCGTTCCCGAAGGAGGCGTTCATCGCAGGCGGCGTGTTGACACCGGAGGCAGGCACGAACATCGGCGTTGGCTGGCCGGAACTCCATGTCGGTGCGTCATTCCATGTCGCCGGTGTTGGATTCGCTGGCACCATGCCCGACGGAGGCAACTGAGTTGTCGACATCACTGGCTGGGGCGTCGTCCCCTGGAAGGACTGCTGCGGCTGGAAGAATGACGGAGTGGGGCGATTTGTGTGGTCGGGTTGAGGCATCGGGGCGTAGGAGACCGCTTCCGGATACGCGGAAGCCTGATACGTCTGCTGGCCGCTCATATATTGCATCTGAGTGGGCATGGGCGACTGCGACCAGTTGGCCTGACTGGTCGGCGGTGAGTACACCATTCCCGAGGTGTGAGACATGCTGTAGCCCATCGGAGCGGTGGGCGCCTGCATTCCGGCTGGGACGGTGGTCCAACCGGGATTGCTGGCCATTTGTGCCTGCGGTGCGGTGAAGAGTGGGGGGGCACCGGCTGGCAGAGCTGGGTCGTACATTGGCATGGTGGCCGCCATTTGGAGGGCGGACGTGCCGTAGGCATCGCTGTTCAACGAAGCGAGTTCGGTGCGAGCATCGGACTGAGTCGGGTCCATGAACAGTGAACGGGCGTATTCGGCAGCGGCATCGCTACGGCGTCCCGACTTGCCATGAATACGACCGAGTTGGGTCATCGCGCGGGTGTGACGAGGGTTCTCGCGAAGGGCTCGGCGGAGTTCGCGGTCAGCTCCTTCCAGGTCACCCTGCTCTCCTTTGAGCCAGCCCAGTTCCGTGGCCGCTTCGGGAGAGTACGGTTGGGTCGCCGCCCAAGTGTTGATCAGGTCGTTCGCCTCGGCGGTTCGGCCATCTTCCAGCATCATGGCGGCCATGCCGTGGTAGGCGGGCTGATGCCCGGGGTCGAGCGTCATTGCATGTCGGTACATCTTTTCTGCCGCGATATGGTCCCCTTGCTGGTCCATCGCTGCCGCCACATTGAAGGCGTAATCCGGACTCTCCGGGCGGTCCATGAGAGCCCTTTCGAACTCCCCACGAGCGAGCGCATATTCGCCCCGTTCGTAGTAGGCTTGGCCCGACTCGTTCATCACCCAGCCGTTGACGGGGCTGACCGGACTGCACCCGCAGAATGATGCGGCAATCGCCACCCATAGAATGCCAGCAATGCCCATCCCCCACCGGGATACGGCTCGGATGACAGAGGTGGTGGTGATTCGACTGGTCTGCAATGAAGAAGTTCGCATAGTGCTCTATTCCTGACGCGGAACTGCCGTGGAGAGGCCGCCGAGCGCGAGGGGAAGGGAGGGGCCGCCAGTTCTGGAGTGAACCGGCGGCAGGAGATTGGGACTTATAGGCACGGGTTTCGGAGGACCGCAAGATGACCTGACCGGTGGAAACGGCTGTAGGCGGAATTGTGCAAAAATGTCTCAAGAAACGAGCGGCAGGGGACGCTGCCTGTCGCTTTGACTGTTGAGAATCGGCAACATTGGCCGCTGCACAGTTGCCTTCAGGCGACGCTGCGAGTGCCGGGTTGTCGCTCGGCCCGCCTGGGAGGATCAGTGTCTCGGCAGCGTAAGGTGTTATGAGGCAATGGAATGTGGCTTGTCGATTGGTCGATTCCTCGCATCGTCCCCTTCGAAACTCTGGCTGGGCGCTTGATTTGCATCACAGCCATCAGTTCGGTGGCCGTCGATCTCCGTTTCCCATGAAATCCCGTCAGGACGTACTCGGTGAATCCACGTGACATCGCCGAATCCGCAGCTGTCATTGCCCGGCATGCGGATCTGATTATCGACTGCGACCGGCCTCTCAGCACTGAGCTGATCGAGGAGTACTGGGTGGCGTGTCGCCGTCGACTCAAGAATTGGAAGTCGAGGGAGCAGCCAGACGCGAGCTTCTGCGAACTCTCTCAGCTCGCTGAGGAGATGATGGTCTCGGAGATGCCCGCCCGAGTTTGGACGGCGGTTTACTATGTGCATTGCTTGAACCACCGGAATCAGGACGGGTTGCGTTTAGTACGGCAGACTCTGCGCTGGCATGTCGAAGTTCGACAATCGACCCTCCAGAATATGATAGATACCTACAATCGGACCGAACTCAGCGGCCTGCTCCGGTTGGATCGCGTTCGCCGACGCGTCGAGCGCTGGACCGATTTCTTGATCGGCACCATCACTCGGCATGGTGTGGCCCTCAATCTGGCCTTCGACTCCGATCGCTGTCGCAACAACGCGGAATCGATGCAGGATTCCCCCACAGCTGAGGCGGTCTGGCCCTTAACGATCGCGGGTTTGACTCGCAGTTTCTCGACGACACCGGAGTTTTCCGAGGAGTGTGCGAGGAGCCACTCGGATGTGCTGAAGGCTCAACTCGGGGCCTTTCCCTCGGGGGCATTTCGGAACGATGGGCGGCCACTCTCAGGCCCACTGAACCGGGTTGTTCAGAAACTGCTCGACCGAATTCCGCTCGGGTCCGGTGAAGAATTCGCTTAATCGTTTCTGAGGATTCAATGCCAGTCAGGTCAACGTTTGATGAGCCATCGAAGGCCCGACAGTCAGATTCAACTTGAATGTGCTGTGTCGGAATGAGCCGTAACTGCTCCTCACCAGAGGGCGGGCCTGCGAGCCAGTTCGCCCACGTTCTGGCGAAACGTGGCTACTTCGGAATATCTCACTGTGAGCCGTGTGGTCTGATTCAACCGAGTGCCCCGTCAAGGCTTGATTTTGGGGTTTGCCTCTCTCGGGAGGGCGAAGCTCCTGCTGAGCCGCGAGCGAGAGGACACGTCGACTTGCGAGAACAGCTCGGCAGGAGCCTCGCCCCAGTGCTGTGAACATGATTGTGGTCCAGCGGTGGCTCACTGGGAAGGCTTCGGCGCGTTGGGTTTGGTGGCGGCGGCTTGGAGTTTGGCGATGGAGGT
>JAYTCW010000202.1:0-2575 GCA_043736295.1 Planctomycetota bacterium
CTTAGCATCGTTCGAGAAACAAGAGTCGTCTTTCGCTCCGCGAAAGACCGGCCTTTCGCGGAGCGAAAGGCGACAATCAGACAGTTATTCCTCGAACGATCCTTAGATCAACGGATTGGGCCAGTCCAGCCGATCGCGGCCAACGACTCTCTCTGGCCGGTTGAGCGACGACCCGCTCTCCGGCATTCCTGGCATGGACTCTTGATGGCGATCAACGACCCTGCGGTAGTCCGCCGGGCTGTCGCGGGTGACCGCGCAGCTCAGGGGGCTCTCGCGCGCGGATCGTTTGCTCGTCTGGTGGCACTCTGCCAGTCGCGAGTCGGCCAGCGGGCTGATGCCGAGGAACTCGCTCAGGAAGCACTACTCCGCGCCATCCGCAGTCTCTCTCAACTGGCCGCTGTCGAGAGCTTTGATGCGTGGCTGCGAGGGATTGCCGTGCATCTGTGCCTCGACTGGCATCGCGGGCGCGGGCGGGACAAGCGGCTGCCGCTCGATACGTCATTGGACAGAACCGCTTCTGATCCGGCCCAACTCGCCGCGACCGCTGACGAGAACGAACAACTCCGTCAGCAGATTCAGGAGCTTCCCCCGGAGCTGCAAGAGGTGTTGTACCTGCACTACTACGATCAGATGTCCTACGACGAGATGGCCAGTTGGCTGGGTGTGGCCCGGGCGACCGTGAATGAACGACTGGCCAAAGCCCGCGGCCTGCTGCGGGTCAGGCTTTCATCCAGCGGAGGGCGGGCCGATGCACGATAAACTGCCCGCCGATTGGATCGCTTTGTGGCTCGACGGAGAACTGAGTCCCGAGGAACGCGCGGTGGCCGAGATGCGGTTGCAGTCCGATCCAGTGGCTATGCACGAGTGGGTCGAGGCGCGCGATTTGGACGTTCAGTTGCGGGCGGCGCTTCCGGTACCGACATGGGATGAAACTGCGTTTCTGGAGCGAAGCTCGTCTCGACACACGGCCCTCACCCCCAGCCCCTCTCCCGGGGGGAGAGGGGAGCCAGAGGGGCGTGCTTCCCGGAACGGCAGTCTGACGAGGCGTCCCCTCGTTGCACTCCTGACGGTCGCGGCCTGTCTGCTGCTGGCGATGGTGCTACTGCACTCCGAAGGGAACCCCGCTGTGGCCAGCGTGGCAACTCTCACACACGCCACCGGTCCCGTGGAAGTCCGCCAGTCCACGGAAACCGAATGGACCCGCGTCGCCCAGCCGCACAATCTCGCACTCGCGGCGGGTGCCCATGTCCGGACCCCGGCGGAGAGTTTGTGCGAAGTCACTACCCCTTCGCAGGGTCTAGTTCGTGTCAACCAACAGACCGAGTTCATCGTTCATCGCCCCGAGGAGATCGAGCTGGTCAACGGTCAGTTCTGGTGCCGGGCTGCCGCTCAGACTCCACTCATGGTCAGCGTTCCCGGCAAGGCGAACGTGGAGCCCTCGGCCATCAGCGGTCACTCCGAAATGTGTCTATTCACCTGTCCGTCAAGCTCTGAAACCTTGTGGAGAATCGACGACCAAGTGGGCCGCTGTATCGCTGTTTCAGATCAACCCACCGAGTTGCGAGGCGGTGCGGACCAGACCTGGACGATCCCCCCCGGCCAGTCGATGGCCTGCACCCCCGGTGGCCATCACGAACTGAGCGGCTACTACGACCGACTCCAAGCCACGAGCTGGCAGTTGCCACTGTTGAACACGCGTCCGCCCCACGATCCCGATTTGCAGGGGATGTTGCAGGGCCTATTGGCCGAGGTCGGGATGACCAAAGTCAGTTCGTTCGACTCCTCCCAAATCCGCAGTCTCGGCCCGGCAGGGACGCTGCCGCTGATCGCCTTTGTGCGGTCGCCGGAGTCCCGAACCCGTCCCGAACTGCGGCACCGAGCAATGGCGATTGTGGCCGACCTCGCTCCCGCTTCGACGCGTTCGGATCTTGAAGTCCTGGCCACTGACGCCGACCCCGAAGTCGCTCGGCTCGCACATGCGGCCCTGATCCGGATTTCTCGATCAAATACCTGAGAACAGTCGCAAACTCTGGGAACTTCGCGAGTGGGTCCCCGTCTCTCTGGGGGAGAACAGATTCCCAGTTTGATGATTCCGATGCGGATGGAGATGTTCGTGAACAGGCAATCGCCCCTTGTTTTTCAGGTGGCTCTCATGGCCGTCTTCCTCGGATTCGATCTGCCGTGCCGAGGAGCGGATGACGGTGACGAGGCCAATCCCCCGCCTGAAAACTATTCCGGAGTGTGGGTCGTGACCGAGAAAAGTGGAGCGAAGTCGGAGGTCACCTATAAGGAGGGGGCCAGGCACGGTTTGGCACAAAGCTGGCATGCCAACGGAGAAATTCATCATTCAGCACACTATCGAAACGGTGAGCCGGAAGGCGTACACGCCAGTTGGGATGATGATGGTCTCCTGACGAGCATGCAGGTGTATGAGTCGAATGGCACCTACCGGTCGATTCGGTACAGCAACGGTGAACGAATGCAAGAAGAGGTCTATCAGGGGGTGAACTTGATGCGGCGGAGAATGTGGCACGGTGCGGGAAAAAAGGCGTTCGATTATTCTTGCAAGGACGGG
>JAYTCW010000203.1:0-12551 GCA_043736295.1 Planctomycetota bacterium
CGGCTTGAATGATTCCGACGCGGAAGTGCGGCGATTGGCCGCTGCCGCGGCGGCCGGCGACGCTCGCATCGAGGACCGCCAGCGCCTCCTCAAGATTGCGCTTGCTGACAGGGAGCCGCGGGTCCGCCTCGAAGCGCTGCGCGCCTGGGGCCGCCACCTGCAGAACACCAACTGCGCGCCGATTCGGGCCGCGCTCGCAGACGCGAACCCGCACGTGCGGCTTCAGGCGATTGATCAGCTCGGCGCGGCCTGTCCCGCGAGTGAACCGGTCGCCGTCGAGTTGGCGGCAATCGTCAATGCACTGGGCAATGCGCCACGTACCTGGCATGCGCCGGCGCACGCGATCGTCTCGCTGGCCCACATCCAACCCGAGGCCGCCCGTGCCGCACTGCCGCGACTGGTGCAGCACCCGACCTGGCAGGTCCGCATGTATGCCGCGCGGGCCGCGGGCGTGCTCGGGTCGATCGATACGTTGACCGCGCTTTCGGCCGATGCCAACGACAACGTGCGCGAGGCGGCGCTCGCCTCGATGATCGATCTGAAACGGCCGGAGGCCGCTGCGGTCGCGATCGGCCAGTTGTCACGACCGGATTATCAATTAATCATCACCGCCGCGCGCGCGCTCGAAGACAAGTGGAATGCGCCGAAAGCCACGTCACCACTGCTGACCGCACTCGCCCGCATCACCAAAGAACACAAGGACACGTCGCGCGATCCACGCATGGCGATCCTCACTCGCCTCGAGTCGTACGGCGACACCACGCAGGCGGCGCACCTCGAAGTTGTACACCGCCACGTGGTACAAATTTCAGATCGAAACCGTTGAAGAGCAGAGCGGTTTAACCGAGCCCTGTGTGCTGTACGGTCCACTGTGCATGAACATTGATGTCGTCGATGACTACCTGCAACTCCCCCCGCTCAGCCGAGGTCAGCAACTGGTGATCTCGCCGGTGGGAGCCTACAACAACACCCAGTGGATGCAGTTCATTGAGTACCGCCCCGCGATCGTGATGGTGGGGGACAATGGAGAAGTCGATGTCATCCGCGAGGCTGAAGAGCTGAGCGATGTCGAACATCGCGAACGCCTGCCGGAACGGTTCGCAGACGCTGGCTCATTGATCAAAGGGCATGTCAAATCCGCCAAGCCCGACAAGAAGGGTAAGCCGACCAAGCCGAAGAAGTAGGACCGCGTCAGGGGATACTTCACGCCAAATCTGCGATGGCACTACGGATTTGGTACGGGCCCGTTCCCGGGTGAGTGACCGGGGCTGTGAGGAGTGACCAGCGAGGCAGCCGTCGAGGGAGTTGGCGGCGGACTGGAGGGCGTCTGGCGATTCATCCAAGCCCATGTCCCGCCGCAGACTGCGACGCCGCAGATGGCCGCCAGCGTCCATGAGCCGTACGGAGGAGGACTCTTCGGCATCTTTTCGAGATACTCGATCCGGGCATTCAGCTCGGGCCACAGACTCTCCGGGAGATCGAACGTCGGGTCGGGATCGGAGGCTCCCAGCAGGACCATCGACGACTGCAACGATTTGGCCTTCAAGCGACAATCCGGACAGGTGGCGATATGGCGACGCAGTTCCTCGATGCGCGCGGGATTGTCGAGATCGTTCCCGACCCACAGCGCTAATTCGAGTCTGACTTCGTCGCAATACATTCTGGGGGAGCCGTCGAGTGGTGAGTGGTGAGTGGTGAGTGGTGAGTGGTGAGTGGTGAAGCCCACCGGTTGCAACCGGTGGGCGTTTTTGGGTGACAGCTGATCGCTTAACTCTTCGGTTGTCGCCGGGTCCAGGCTTCCTGGAATCGGTTTCGAGCTTCGGCCAATCGCCAGCGGATGGTGGCTTCTTTGCGGTCGAGAATCGCGGCGATCTCGCTGGAAGAGAACCCCTCCAGATCTCGCAGGATCAGCACTGTGCGAAACTGTTCGGGGATCTGGTCGATGACATGGCGAATCTCTTCGTGGAGTTCCTGCTGGACTTTCGGGTCCGCCGTCGACGGATCGGGGGAGCAGTCTCCCGAGTAGTCGGTGAAGAAGAACGACCAGATTCGCCGCCGCCGTTTCTGTCGTCGATGGTAATCCAGAGTGAGATTCACTCCAATCTGAAACAGCCACGGAGCAAACCGGCGAGACGGGTCGAACTGGGCGATCCGCTCGTAGACCCGCAGGAAGGTCTCTTGAGCCAGGTCTTCGGCCACATCCGGGTCGCGGATAAAGCGTCCAATCACGCGCAGTAGACGCCGCTCATATCTCTTGACCAGTGTCCCAAACGAGTCGCGCTTCCCGCGCCGGGTCTCCTCGACCAGTCGGGCATCCCCCGCCCGGTCGTCCCCCTCGATAGTCGTCTCATCTGGAACCATCATTCGCCGCTGATCGGTCTTCATGTCCGGCTCCTGTGGAGTCTGTGGCCGGTCTCAACACCTCTGTTATATGAGGGATACGACAAACTCGGGAGAGGTGTTGGAGGAATTCGCTCCGATTCCTGCAAACCCGCAGGAAACGCCGGTCTCCGAGAAATCAACTCATTCCATATTATGATCCGTCGTACGACCAAAACGCATTCACATACACAGTAATTGGTTACGGCGTTCTTTGATTTGCGAGTGTCGATCTCTGAAAAGCTGCACAAGCTGGAGCGACTTTGCCGATAACTCCGAATGTGTGTGCCGCACTGCGCGGTTTTTTCAGTTTCGGGGGGCAACCGACTGGAAGGACTACTGTGGAGCGGCATTCCGGGAGGCGCGGAACCCTCTCTCGCATTCTGACGAAAGATACCCCTTCCATGTTTGGTCGCCCCGACTTCATTCGTCGCCATTCTTGGTCCCTCGCGGGTACGTTGGCAGCAGCGTTGCTGGTCCCGGCCTTCGAATGGAACGCTCTGGCCGCTCCGCCCGAGGAGCCGGATGCCGCTAGCTCGAAGCCGCAAGAAACTCAGCCCGCGACACCGGAAAGCACGGTGAAGCTGAATCACATCTCAGCTCCGTGGACGAAGGTGCTGCAAGATCTGGCCGATGGAACCCAGTCGACGCTGGTGATGCAGGATGCTCCGACGGGACGGTTTAGCCGACACGATTGGCACAAGCACACACGGACGGAAGCGGTGCGGATTCTGAACCGCGATCTGGAAAAACTCGGGTATCGCATTCTGGAGAAGGGGCAGTTCCTCACCGTCATTGAGGTGCAGCAGGCCCATGTTGATTACGAGCGTCCCGTGGTCGGTGAACGCCGGGCCCCCGTCGTCGTGAAGGAGCAGTTACCGCTCGACTCTGTCACTGCGGAGCCGTCGGAGGAAATCCAAGTCGTCCAGCATACCGCGCCAGCCAAGGCTCGTCCGTCTGTCCCCCGATCCACCACGATTCAACCCGCTCGTCATTCCCGCGACAACCGGGTCACTCAGATTCAGCACGTCGATGCGGAAGAGGGGGCCACCCCGTCCACCGAGCCGAAAGTCACCGCTCCCAAGGCCGCTGCCGAAGAACTCACCTCCGTCACCATCAAGCCCACCAAGCGCCGCGCCGCCGACATCGCCAAGCAAATTCACGCCGCCTTCGGGGATCGATCCCTACTGTCGGATGCCGGTCCGCATGACCTCCCCGCGTTCATCGTTTCTCACCCGCAGGTGAAAGACGTACAGGACACCGGACACCCACTCCAGCCACACTTTACGGTTGAGATCGACGCCGACCGCAATGAGCTGATCCTGACCGCCAGCGAAGCGATGGTCGGCAATCTGGAGAGCTTGATCCGCATGTTGGACAAGGCCCCGACGGCCAAGGGGCAGAAGCAGGAACTGGTCGCCGGGAACGCTGCTGCTGTTGCCGAAAAGCTGCAACCTGAGTTGTCTCAGTTGGTCGCCGACAAACAGGCGGTCAGAGCGAAGCCGCCCACCCGCCGTGGACCGGACATGGCTCAAATCGAGTCCGAGTCGACCGACCTCTCTCCTGAAGTGGGGACCGCTGAAGAACTGTTCAACCGAGGAAACAAGTCCACGAAGGAGGCCGAGGGGCCTCAGCCGGGGGCGATGAGCGAGGAGGGTCCAGGCAACCAGTCCCCACAGGATCAGTTGCCGGCCCTCCTCGATACTCTCAAGGGCGATGTCTCGCTCGAATCGATGCCCGATCTGGATTTGCTGATCCTGCGCGGCAACGAGAAAGATGTCGAAGCCGTCATGCGGGTCATCCGCACGATCGAGCAGATGGCCGAGGGCAGTACGCCGGAGATTCACCTCCGCCGGCTGGAGCATGTCGATTCCCAGTCACTCTCGACCCTGCTGACCCAGGTCTACGACCGGATGATTACGCTCCGTGGCACCACCGCTCAGAAGAGCGAAGCTCAGATCGCGGTGATCCCCGTCGTGACACCGAACGCGGTGCTGATCCTCGCACCGGCGAACGCGCTGGAGTCGGTCCTGCAACTGACCGAGGAACTGGATCGAGAGGTCGACCCTCTGCACACGGTCGAGGTCTTCCCCCTCGAGTTCGCCATCGCTTCGCAAGTGGTCAGCACGATCGAAGATTTCTATCCCGTCGACGCCACGCAGCGTCCGGGACTTTCCGCACGCATCCGCATCTCCGCGGACACCCGGACCAACTCGGTCATCATCCAAGCCACTCCGCGCGACATGGAGGAGGTTCGCTCCGTCATCAAGAAGATCGACCGCGACGAAGCCGGGTCAGCTGTCCAGGTCAAGGTCGTCAAGCTCAAGAGTGCGAACGCGGAAGAGCTCGCCACGTTCTTGCAAGAGGCCCTGCAAAGCATTCTCACCGGTCAGACTTCAACCACTGGCGGCGGTGGCGGTGGAGGTCAAAACAGCCAGCAACTGCGAGAAACGAAATCGGTCGTACTCGAGTTCCTCGCTCATGACAAAAGCACCCAGGACATGATTCGTTCGGGCCTGCTCACCGATGTGCGCGTGAACGCCGATCCCCGCACGAACAGCATCTTGCTCACCGCTCCCAAGCAGAGCATGATTCTGATGGAAGAACTCGTCCGCGTTCTCGACATGCCGAGTTCCGCTGTGGCCGAGATCAAGGTCTTCCAACTCAAAAACGCCGACGCTGCGGACGCCGTGACGCTGCTGACCGCGCTGTTCACGGAGGCGGCCAACGCCCAGCAGGGAGCGATTGGAGTCCAGCTGGCCGGAACATCGGACGCGGGCAGCAACCTGGTTCCTTTGAAGTTCTCGACCGACGGACGGACCAACAGCGTGATCGCCATGGGCGGCGGAGACGCTCTGCGGATTGTCGAGGCCGTACTGTTCCGCCTGGATGACAACGAAGCCCGCAACCGCAAGACCTCGGTCGTCAAACTGCGAAATAACCCAGCTGCGGATATCGCGGCGGCGATCAACCAGTTCCTGCAATCGCAACGCGATCTGGCCCAGATCGACCCCAGCCGCACGAGTTCGTCGCAGTTGCTCGATCAAGAAGTGATCGTGACGCCTGAGCCACTGAGCAACAGTTTGATTATCAGCGCGACGCCGCGGTACTTTGATTCAATCATGGACCTGACGAGTCAGCTGGATCGCGAGCAGCAGCAGGTCGCGATCCAGGCTCTGCTCGTCGAAGTGACGCTGGAAGACAACGACCAGTTCGGCGTCGAGCTGGGGTTTCAGGATTCGTTGCTGTTTGACCGCAGCACCCGCGATGCTCCTCAAACGATCTCAACCACGACGACCTCGACCACCGGAGTCCAAACCACGAACCAGACGGTCATCTCGCAGTCGGGGACTCCGGGCTTCCCGTTCAACAATCTGCCACTCGGGAACAACCTGCCAATCAATCCATCCAAAGTCGGTACGCAAGGCCTGAGCAACTTCTCACTCGGACGAACCGACAACACGCTGGGTTACGGTGGGCTGGTCCTGTCGGCCAGTTCGAATTCGGTCAACGTGTTGATTCGGGCACTGGCCGCTCGCCGGAACATTCGGGTCTTGAGTCGTCCATCGGTGACCGTGCTGGACAGTCAACTCGCCCAGATTCAAGTCGGTCAGATTGTGCCCGTCGCGAACGGTGCCAACACAACTGCCACAGGCACAACGACAACAGTCCTCCGTGATAATGCGGGGATTATCCTGACGGTGACTCCACGAATCAGCCAAGAGGGCAAGGTCGTGATGGAAGTCGCCGCGGAGAAGAGCAACTACAACGGCGCGGGTGTCCCAATCCTCACGAACACCAACGGCACCACAGTGACCTCGCCGATCAAGGACATTACCACGGCCCGCACAGTGGTGAAGGTGCCCGATGGACAGACGATTGTCCTCGGCGGAATGATTACCAACACCGATGACACCGTGGAGCGCAAGGTTCCCTGGCTGGGGGATATCCCGATCATCGGGTCTGGTTTCCGCTTCGATTCCCACGCCCATCGTCGGACAGAACTTCTGATCTTTCTGACCCCGCATGTGATCCGCTGCGATCAAGACGCGGAGAACATCAAGCAGATCGAAGCGCAGCGGTTGCACTACTTCGAAGAGGAAGCCGAGCAAATCCACGGACCGCTCTTCGCGGTTCCGGGAGAGAGCGATGGTTACTACCCCGCTCCCGCTGACGGCGAGCCGACCTGGGGAGCCACGGCCACAGCTGTTCCGCTGCAAGCCAATCCTCCGCTCACTCCCGCCCAGTCTCTGGCTCCGGCACCTGCTCCCTTGTTGAACGGGACGCCAGTTCCGGAACCAACGCCGATTTTCGAGGAGAATGCTCCCCGGCTGATCCAGCAGATGAATGCCGAAATCCCCGAACAAACACCTCAACGGAAATCGCGATCGTTGTTCAAGAAGACCTCGAAAGCGACGAAGTAGAAGAGCGATGAGGGTTGAGCGTTGAGCGAAAGAATCAACTCACAATTCGCGTCGATCAACGACAGACTCACTTCTTCCGCTCAACCCATCAGCCATGCTCTTGCTGGCTGACAGCTGACAGCTGATCGCTGACAGCTGGCACCCTTCACCCCTCCGGCTTCCATGTTCCGAACACCACTCCTCGCCTGGCTCGTTCTGACCGTACTGCTCGCTGCGGGGTGTAGCACGGTTCCACTCTTCTCGCTGAACAAATTCCACAAGGCAGACGACGATCATCCCGTCGGGGAGATCCTCTGTGTTTGGGAAGCCGCTGAGGGACGTGGACCGGACAATCTTCCTTGCCGGGGATTCGGAGGACAGATCATGTTCTTCGCGAAAGGCTACAAAGAACCTGTGATCGCGTCGGGAGATGTCCGGATCTATGTGTTCGATGAACACGGGTCGAATGGAGACGCCTCGCTCCCACTGCATCAGTTTGACTTCCCGTCTGCGGCTTGGAATTCATTCCTGGCTCCTTCGAACTTGGGGGCGACCTACCAGATCTTCATTCCATACACACGCAAAGGACAGAACAGCGCCTCCTGCTCGCTGCGCGTACGACTCACGCCCGAGGGCGGATTGCCGACCTATTCCAAGATGGCCACGGTAGAACTGGGTGGGCTCGGTGCCGAGGCGGAATCAGCGACCCAAAACTCCCAGGACAGGCACGTCATCACAGCTGCTGGACAGACGAAGGATGGAGCGGGGCAGGGAGTCGTCACCTCCGACTGGTCGCAATTGGTCAATGACCCGCAAGCTGTGGCGAACTCTGTGAAGAATCCGACTCCGGGGATTTCATTGGGGCAAATGCAAACCGGTCGCAGCGGAAGTCAACACCGGGAGAGCCTGCGTCAAGCCGCCGTGCAAGCTGCTCGTCCGGAAGAGGATTTGGCCCCGACAATGCCTCCGACGATGCCACCGGAAGTCGGGGTTGGCGAGCATCCTCTCGGGCTTCAGCCAGCGAACGTTCTCGCATCTCGACCGATCGACTCCGTCGATTCTCTCCCGCCACAAACGGCTTCCAATGTCGATTCTCCCGCATCTTCAGCTAAAAATCTTCCACATCCACTGGCTGATTAAGAGTCAGATTGATCTCGACGGGGCTGCAAATCTGATACTATTAAGACGGAGGAGTTCTTACGCCGGAAGGTGTCGCCATCATGCCATCTCGAATCACGTCGCTCGTTGCCTGTCTCTGCTTCGGGCTATCGACCTCGTTCCTTTGTGCCCAGGGGCGTACGACGACGACCGGTACAACTCAGACCGGTTCTACGGGGAGTACTACGGCGACCGGTGCCACAACTGGCGCAGGGACTTCTGCGCTCAGCGGAGCGACAGGAAATACCGGCAGTGGCAGCGGAGGAACCGGAGCACAGATGAGTACGGGGAATCAACCCACCTTTAATGCGGGGGATGGTTCTGTCGGTGCTCTGATCGGCCAGAACGCCTTCACCGGGCAGGGAAACACTGGTTTTGTGGGCAATCGCAATGCCACCCAGGGCGGAAACACCAGCTTGCTTCCCCAATTCAATCAACAGGGAAATCAAGGAAACACAACGAAGCAAAGCAACACTGGACGATCCAATCTCAAGCGAGCCCGACCTCAACAGCGGATTGCCTTCACCTATCCGAAGGCCAATCTCGTGGCGACCCAGGTTCTGATGAGCGACCGTCTCAAGCGGATGACAGGTGTCTCCGGAGCGAACGCTTCGATCTCCGATGAGGGAGTGGTCACGCTGACCGGTATGGTGGCATCCGACGACTCCCGCAAACTCGCCGAAGCCCTGGCCCGCCTCGAACCCGGCGTGCGTTCGGTGGTCAATGAGTTAAAAGTAGAAACCGTTTCGCCGTAATGTGGTAGGACGGACTTCGCGTACCAAAAGACTTCCGAAGTCTTCGGAGACTTCGGAAGTCTGACGGGTCGGTTTCCACTGGCCGCTCGCTTGAGAGGCGCTCGGCTTCAGCGCGGAGCGTCAAAACCACGCTCCGCGAATTGCGAGTCGGAAAAATGCCTCAGGGGGCTGCTACACGCTCGGCACGGCGGCGACTTCGCGCTTGTTCGAGGTCCACTTGCACAGCAGGATTCCCAGGAAGTACAGCGCCACCATCGGGCCCATCATCATCATCATGCTGATCGGCTCGGGCGGGGTCAGCATCATCGAAACGAACGAGATCGCAAACACCGAGATCCGCCACTTGTCGATGAACAGTTGGACTGAAACGATGTTCATCCGCTCCAGAAACACCATAATCAGCGGCAGCTGGAATCCGATGCCGAACATCAGCGGCAAGATCGAGGCGAATGTCAGGTACTCGGAGAGGCGCGGCTCGAGCTTCACCCCCACATGTTTGTTGTAGGTCATCAGGAATGTCAGCACCATCGGCAGGACCAGCCGGAAGCAGAACACAACACCCACGCCAAATAAAAACAGACTCAGCGTTCCAAACCCGTACATATACTTGCGTTCGTGCATGTACATCCCGGCGGCGATGAACTGCCAGATTTGGTAGAACACCCACGGGCTGGCCAAGACGAGACCCGCCAGCCCGGAGACCTTGAGGTAAATCATGAACGGTTCTTGCGGACTCAGTGCAACGGGCTTCCTCGAATCGAGGACCGCCTGCTGCATCTCTTTGATTTCCTGAGAAGAGAGCGTCAGCTTGATCTTCTGGTCTTGGGCAGTGTCGGGAAGTATCGGGAATTGCTGGGGTGCCACACGATTCAGTTCGGACATCAACGTGATGGAAGGGACCTCAACCACCATGTGCCCGGTGGCTTCCTTGATATGTGTGACGAGCTCAGTTTTTTTAGTGGAAGGCGGCACCGGGACCGGCTGCGGCCATCCGAGCAGTTGGGCCAACCATTTTCTGAGCGGGTTCACGCCCGTGTCGTCGACGACCTCTCCGATGACCTCTCCATCCCTTGGGCGGAGCGCCTCGTCCAGGGGCCAACGGATGATGTTGACGATCTCGGTCCCGAAAAACAGGCAAAACACACACCCGATCGCCACCCCGGCCAGCGACTTCCAGAGGTGGGACCGCAACGCTTCGAGGTGCTCCCCGAAGCTCATCGTGGTGTCACTGAACAAGTCTTTCGCGGGATTGGGCATAGCGGTTTCAGCACAGACGGTTCGGGCAACAGCGAGTGGATGGTCAGGGATTTCGCGAGCGGGGCACCGCCCTGAGAAGGCATTTGCCAACGGATGGCTGCTGCCTGTCCCCTCTCCCCCGCGAGCGGTATGGAGACACAGAGTGACGTGTTGCGGGGGAGAGGGCTAGGGTGAGGGGCCCTAAAGTCCCCCCTCACCCCGGCCCTCTCCCCCCAGTCGAGTCTGCTCAGTCAGCCACGTCGATGGTGGGGGAGAGGGAGCAGGCCAGAACGGAACACCGCCCTGCCCTTGCTCCCAACCATCCGGAGAACGCTCCCTTCTCATGACCCCGGACCGGTGGACGACTGTTCGTCACAACCGGGTCGAAATCGAGAAACAAAGCGAGCCGGGCATTCTACGGTCCCGCGTCGGGGTTCTAAAGTCCGGGCCGATTTACGGGAACGATGCCTGGGCGCGCTCTCCGTCGGGAGGGCGAAGCTCCGGCTGAGCCGCGAGCCAGGGGACACGTCGACTCGCGAGAGCCGCTCGGCAGGAGCCTCGCCCTCCCGTCGGCGGAGACCCCGTAATTCCGCCTGGGCCTCCCGGTCGTCGTGTCTCTCGGTATGATCGGGGACCGGAATGTGTCGCTGGAGAGATGTCCCCAGCTGGTCGGGATACGAACCGGACCAAATGGCAGCGACCTCAATCGGCAGTAGGAGATGGGAATCATGTCCCGTGGGCGGTCTGTTCGTGTCTCGCTCATCGCCCTACTACTGGCCGTGTGTGGCTGGCAGCTGTGGCCGGAAGTGCGGGCTTGGTGGCCCCGCCCAATAGCAGCGGATGAGGTGTTGATCCCGGTCGTTCGCAATGGTCTCACGGGTTTTATTGATCAGAACGGACGTGAGCGGCTGCCGTTCGTGTGGGCGGCAGCAGCGAAATTCAGACCAGACGGATTGGCGCGGATTCGAATCCGGGGCAAGTATGGCTGGATTGATCGTACAGGACGAATTGTCATCGAACCTCAGTGGGAGTACGCGGAGGATTTCAATAGCGCGGGCCTCGCACTCGTCAGACCCAAAAGCAAATACGGCTACATTGATCGCGAGGGACGGATTGTTATCGATCCACAGTGGACATCCCTGGGAGATTTCGACAGTGCAGGCTGGGCGCGGGTGGGACGTGATCGAAAATTCGGCTGGATCGATCGTCAAGGACAGATCGTCATTGAACCGCAATGGGAGTCCGCAGGGGATTTCGACTCGGCGGGTTTGGCACTGGTGCAACGCGATCGCAGATTGGGCTGGATCGATCGTCAAGGACAGATCGTCATCGAACCGCAATGGGAGAGCGTAAGGAATTTCGACACGGCAGGCATGGCACTGGTCTACCGCGATGGAAAATACGGCTGGATCGATCGTCAGAGACAGATTGTCATCGAACCGGAATGGGGGCTCGCAGGGGATTTCGACACAGCAGGCTGGGCACTAGTCCGACGCAATGGCAAACACGGCTGGATCGATCGCCAAGGACAGATTGTCATCGAACCGGAATGGGACGGCGCAGGGAATTTCGACACGGCAGGCTGGGCACGTGTCTACCGCGATGGCAAATACCGCTGGATCGATCGCCAGGGACAGACTGTCATCGAACCGCAATTGGGGTACGTAGGGGATTTCGACGCAGCAGGCATGGCACTGGTCTACCGCGATGGAAAATACGGCTGGATCGATCGACAAGGACAGATTGCCATCCCACCACAGTGGGACAGTGTCGAGGATTTCGACTCGCTAGGCCTGGCACAGGTAAAGCGAGATGGCAAACGCGGCTGGATCAATCGCCAGGGACAGGTGGTCATCGAACCGCAATGGAAGAGGGCAGGAGTTTTCGACGCGGCGGGCATCGCGTGGGTGCAACGGGAAAACAAGACTGGCTACATGAATCGCGAAGGACGAGTTGTCATCGAACCGCAATGGGGTGTGGACAACCAGAAGTATGAGTATCAAAGAAAGAGTTGGTATGTCGTCTCCGCCAAACGCGACTCGCTGCTAAAAAGGCTGTGGACCAGGCTTCCCGCATGGTTTCCAAATCCTCCCTTTCCATCTGACCAAGAGCACTCCGCTTGCTACGACTCGACGGGGCGGATGATCTGGTCGAGCGAGGATCGCTTCCACCGCCGCCTGATCGCGGGTACGTGTGCGGCGATCTTGGTGCTGTATGGCGTTTACGCGGGGATGCGCAGGTTTCGCTCTTCTCGAAGAAAACCAATCCCGACCGTGGAGTCTTCTACCTCGATCGAGTCTTTGTCATGCCGTGTCACGCCTGAGAAGTCGGAAGATTCAGGCCGGGAGGGCGAGGCCAGTGCCGAGCCGCTTCCGTGAGAGGCGAACGGCCCGTGGAGGTCTCTTCGCCTAGCCCCCAGATCCACGCGGAGCGGACATAGGAACTCAAGCGACGAGGGCATGAAAGTGCTTTAGCGATCCCGGTGAGGGGACTCGCCCGACTTCAGAGGGTTCGCGTACCACACGATGTTCTGACTGAGTTGCCCCGCGACCAGAATATCCAGATCGTCGTCGCCATCCATGTCGACCGCCCGGATGTCGTAGGCACACTGGTTCTCATC
>JAYTCW010000204.1:0-18601 GCA_043736295.1 Planctomycetota bacterium
ATGCCTTCGCCCCTTCGTGAAACCTCGATCCCATGCCCGCAGACCGTGGAATAACACCCCAAGGAAAATCACACAAGAGCTTTTCAAACACGCTCTTAGCACTGCGGGAGAGGATGCCAAGCCCGAGCGGCTGACCAAAGTCAATCCCCAGGTCGATACCTGGAAGCTCCCTCAACTGTCGCGAGTCTCGTGGACGGGAGCCCACGGCGATACAGTCGAAGGGGTTCTCGAACTCCCGCCCGACTTTCAGCCGGGGACGAAGTTGCCGCTGATCGTGTGCATCCACGGCGGACCGACCGGGGCCGACATCTATGGGATGAAGTTCTCCATCCACGGCCATACTCTGCTGGCGGCGAAGGGGTACGCGCTCTTCTGCCCGAACTACCGAGGCTCGACCGGATATGGCGACAAGTTCTTGACCGAACTGATCGGCCATGAGAACGAGATCGAGGTCGAGGATATCCTGAAGGGGATCGACTCGCTGATCGAACGCGGCATCGCCGACCCGGAGCGCCTCGGCGTCATGGGCTGGAGCAACGGCGGCTACCTGACCAACTGCCTGATCACCGGCACCAACCGGTTCCAGGCCGCCAGCAGCGGCGCTGGCGTGTTCGACATGACGATCCAATGGGGCGAAGAAGACACTCCCGGACATGTGATCAACTTCCTGCAAGGCCAACCCTGGCAGCAGCCCGCCGAGTACCAGCAGACCTCCCCGCTCTATCAAATCAAGGACACCTTCCGCACCGCCACTCTGATCCATGTCGGCGAGAAAGACGAACGTGTCCCCGTCAGCCACAGCCGGACCCTACACCGCGCGTTGAACCAGTATTTGCAGGTGCCAACTGAACTGGTGATCTATCCCGGGGCCGGACACGGACTGCTGACCTCACAGCACCGTCTGGCCAAGATGAAGTGGGATCTGGCGTGGTTTGAGAAGTACCTCAAGCAGAACTAAAGCGAGCGGCCAGTGGAATCCTACCCCCCAGACTTCCGAAGTCTTCGGAGACTTCGGAAGTCTGACATCTGGCCACTCCCCGTATCTGCACTTTCGCACCGGCCAGACCTACACAGCGGGGCGCAGTCGCCTACAATCGCGCAGTGACTGCACACCTGTCTTTGAGGCCCTTATGACGAATGCGATTCCCGAATCAGATCATACCCAGCCCTATCGCCCGTGGAGGCGTTCGGGGACGTGGATGGTCGTGATCATGTTCGCGTTTGCGTTCGCGATGATCGGGATGATGTACTTGTATTGGGAGCTGCATACTCGCCCGTTTCGCCCGTTGCAGATTGCCATTAATGACCGATATCCGAACTCGATGCCCCGCGTGATGGGGGGCAAGCACAAAAGCCATCAACCTGAAAACAAGGCGAAGCTGCGGATGATCGTGGCGGTCGATTTTGATCCAACGTTCGAGCTGCCCCGACTCGCCAGCCAATCGAAGAGCGAGGAGGATCGTCTCACTCTCGACGAGACGATGACCGTCAGCCCTCGCATCGAGCAGGTCTACGGTTCCCTGATCCATTTGGCGAAGCAAACGACCGACCTCGCGACCTACGAAGAGATCGAAATCTTCCTCGAATACCGGCGTCCCGAGAAGTCCTCACGGACGCTGTATGCCGTTCGATCGAAGGCACTCTGGTTCGAGAAGTACCCGCAGGATCCATTCGCCAAGCCGAATCCGCCGAATGGCGTGCCTTCTCCGCCTCCGGTGGGTGCCTCTCCCGGTCCAAGAGTTGAAGAGGACTGAGGAACCCATCACCTACGCGATCCACCCGCACGTCGACGGCACGGACACTCTCAGCGAACGTCAACTCCGACAGCCCGCTCAAGCCCGCCTCACCGGCTGATCATTCCGACGACCCTGGGCGCGAGACGCCGATGCTTGTGACGGAGAGGATGCTCCGCTGCGCAAAGCCTTCGCGTCGCAGCTAAACGATCGACTCATGTGATGTGGGCTCCTTGCGCCTCGGTGTAGACGGCGTACACCGAGGTACTGGCGGTCATGAAGAGGCGGTTGCGTTTGGTGCCGCCGAAGCAGACGTTGCAGCAAATCTCGGGCAGGCGGATCTGGCCGATGCGGACCCCTTCGGTCGGCTCGAAGACATGCACGCCGTCGTAGCCCTCGCCGACCCAGCCCGCACTGGCCCAGATGTTGCCATCGATATCGCAGCGGATGCCGTCAGCGAAACCGGCTTTGTTTAGGGTGTTAGTTTCACCATCCTTGATGTCTGTGCCAGTCAGATCGTGATAGGTTTTCTTTTCTTCGTTGGTAAGCACATCTCCAACAAATCGCATCGCCAGCTTCATCGAAGCAAACTCCTTCCCACCCGCCAGCGTCTTCTCCTCCACCACATCCCACACCTTGATGTTCTTCGGTGCGTCTGGGTAGTGCGAGGCCCCCGTATCGGCCACGTACAGCTTCTTATAATCCGGCGAGAAGCACAGGCCGTTCGGCTTGAATATCTCATCCGTGACCTTTTCGATCTTCAGCGTCTTGCCGTCGATGCGATAGACCGCTTCCTTCTGGTACGGCTGGACCGAGTCCCCCTTGGCCTTGTTGCCTTCATAGTTCATCAGGCTGCCGTAGCCGGGGTCGGTGAACCAGATGTCGCCGTTGGGATGGACGACCGCATCGTTGGGGGCGTTGAACGACTTGCCATCGAACTTGTCAGCCAGCACGGTCACGCTGCCATCGTACTCATATCGCACGACCCGGCGGTTGCCATGCTCGCACGAGATCTGGCGTCCCTGGAAGTCGAACGTGTTGCCGTTGCTGTTGCCGACCGGGCTGCGGAACGTACTCACGTGGCCGTCCTCTTCCAGCCAGCGATGCTGCACGTTGTTGGGGATGTCTGACCACAAGAGATACCGCCCGACGCCGTTCCAGGCTGGGCCTTCCGCCCACAGCATGTTGGGGCTGTGGTAGAGCCGCTGAATCGGGGTGTTGCCGAGGGCGTACTTCTTGAAGCGCGGGTCGAGCGTCACGATGTCCGGGTCGGGGTAGCGGACTGGCTCAGTTCCGGGGCCATAGTCGCGAGCCTGGGCCACGGTAGCCAGTCCCACCGCCCCGGCCGCTGCGGCCAAGAAGGAGCGACGGGGCAGGGCCAGCGGATTGGCGGAAGACGTGGACGGGGCTTGCGATTCGGACATGGGGAGACCTCAAGAGCTAGCGGACTCGAACACGAGAAGGGAGCATCGCGAAGACGCATCGGGGACACCTTATCACACGGTCAGCAGCGGCGAAACCAAACCCACGTTTCGCTGCGACGCGAACCTCGATCACAAGCTCAGGCTTGGGACTGAGGACGCTCCCCGTTTTAGCCGCCACGCGAAGTCTTCGAAGCGGAGCGCGGAGCACGCGCCGAGACACTCCTCGCGGCCATGCGGGCGTGCGGCACAATCGCCCTCACCGGCAAAATCCCCACGGCTCGGAGATATGCCGTCAATTCACCGTGAGTGGGTTGTATTGACCGTGAATTGTTGGCAGGCCGGTGAAAACTGGAGCAGACCGTGGGATCGGCTTCCAGCCTGTCTTCTTACCGGGAAGTCCTGACAGGCTGGAAGCCTGTCCCACGGGCCAACCCGACGGCCCTCACTCCGGCTTACCTCCCTCATGACCTCACCCCTCGATCCCCAGTTACCATCGCCCGCGCCGCCCGTCGAGGTTCGCACCCTCGGGAGCTACCTCCACAGCTGGACTGTATGCGGGTTGTATGCTGTCGTGGCTCTGGGGGTCTTCGCTCGCCTGATGCGGGACCAGATCTTCGGCTTGTCGACCATCTATTACGGATTGCCGCTCCCCGTACTGGCGGTGGTCACGCTGGCTCTCACTGTGCTGCAACGGCATGAACGCAAGCGACTGATCCGCTGGGCCATCTGTTCGGCACTGCTCATCGTGGGAGTCTGGTCCGAGGACTGGCGAGCTCAGCCCGATCGCAGCGAGACCCGCGATGTGAAGGTCGTCTTCTGGAACGCCTGCCGCATTCATCGTGGCTGGGACGACGTCACCGCCGAAGTTCGCAGCTGGGACGCGGATGTGGTGGCTCTCGTGGAGGCCGGGGTCGGGACCGAGGAGACGCGGCGGCAATGGCAGCTGGGCTGTCCGGGTTATAAGGTGTCGCTGCTGGGAGCCGGGATCGTGCTGCTGACTCGCGGCGAATCGGGCGAGTCGACCGTCCACGAGTTCCCCGACGGCAGCCGCGCTCGACAGATCACCACGACCAACCGCGGTCAGACGCTGAACCTCGTCATCGTCGACATCCAGGCCAACCCCTTGTGGTCCCGCCGCGAGCCACTGGCTCACGTGGCCGAGGTGGTCACCCCGCTGGCCGGAGAGTCAACGCTGGTGCTGGGGGATTTTAATACCCCGGCTGACTCAGCCCTCCTCGCCCCGATCCGCTCTCAGTATACAATGGCCTTCGACCTCGCTGGCCAAGGCTACCGCGCCACCTGGCCGCTCCCACTGCCGGTGCTGGCGATCGACCAAGCGTGGGCGAGTCCCAGCGTCGATGTGACGAGTTGCCGCCACCTGTGGACCCAAGCGTCCGACCATCGCCCCGTGGCCCTGACGGTGCGTGGCGTCGATGAGGTCGGACTCGTCGCGAAGACGGATTCCGCACGCTGATCGAGTCGGTGCGACTCCGGATGAACTCAGGGCATCGCACTGCACGTGTGTCTTACGTCCCACGCTCGCTGCCGATCTGTAGGATTGGCAATCTCGTCCGGCAGCGATGTAGACTTAGGGGGGCGTTCGCCGTACTTCCCTTCAGTCTGAAGCCACATGACCGACTCCGAGAATCCATCACCGTCCGAGGAAGAGGCCCAACTGCGTGAGCGGTTGCTGGCCTCGCCAGAGGCGGTATTGGCCGAGGAGTTTACGCGACACAACGCCCGGTTTCGGCGGATGGTGTCGTTTCGGTTGGAGCCGATGGCGGCCAGTCGAGTCGATCCGGATGATGTGCTGCAAGAAGCGTGGATGGCGGCGCAGCAGCGGCTGTCGAGCTTCTTCGCGTCGGAGGGGATGACGTTCTTTGTCTGGCTGCGACTGATTGTGTTGCAGACGATCATCGATGTGCATCGTCGGCATCTGGGCGCGAAGATGCGGGATGCCTTTCGCGAGGTGCCGATCGACAGCGACCGCTCGCGGGACACTTCGCACGCATTGGCGAGGCAGCTCCTCGGAGGCTTGACCAGCCCCAGCGAAGCCCTGATGAAGGCGGAGACCGCGCGCAAGTTGGAGTCCGCGATTGAAGGGATGGAGCCGATCGACCGAGAGATCCTCGCCCTGCGGCATTTCGAGGAACTGACCAACACCGAAGTGGCCGAGGTGCTGGGCATCCAAGTGAAAGCCGCGAGCATTCGCTACATCCGGGCCCTGAAGCGTCTCAAGGAACTGCTCGGAACATTGTCAACCTTTCTGGAAAGTCCCCGGGATGCCTGAAGCCTCGGAGCAGCAAGATCTCGACCAGCTCGCGGAGGAGTTCGTCTCCCGCCGCCGCCAGGGGGAGCGTGCCTCCATTGAGGAGTACGCCGCCCGATACCCCGACCTCGCCGAAGAGATCCGCGAGCTATTCCCCACCGTCATCGAACTGGAACAGCTGAAGGTCCACAAGGTTTTTTCATCGGGCGGAGCAGCCGCTTCGATCGGCCCGGTGCCGCTGACTCAGCTGGGTGACTTCCGCATTATCCGGGAGATCGGTCGTGGTGGCATGGGGGTCGTGTATGAGGCGGAGCAGGAATCGCTCC
This sequence comes from Planctomycetota bacterium, assembly GCA_043736295.1. Taxonomy (GTDB): domain Bacteria; phylum Planctomycetota; class Planctomycetia; order Planctomycetales; family Planctomycetaceae; genus TH-plancto1. The sequence continues at coordinate 5,753 of JAYTCW010000204.1, forward strand.
ATCGCCGCGTGGCCCTGAAAGTCCTCGGCACGCAGATGGGGATGTCGAGTCGGCAGAAGGCCCGTTTCCGCCGCGAGGCCGAAGCCGCCGCCCGGTTGCATCATACGAATATCGTCCCGATCTATGGGGTCGGAGAGGACAAAGGGTTACAGTTCTATGCGATGCAGTTTATCGAAGGCGTGCCCCTCAATCGGTTGATTCGGGCGTGGCGAGATGCGGCAGGTGGCACTCGTGCGGAGTCCACGTCTGCCCCTCCACTGAGTACGCCGGGGTCGCTGTCTCTCGTCGGTTCCGTGCGCGAGATCCTGGATGCCGAGCTGATCGCGGAGGGGCTCAGCTCCCATGCTGGCGAGGCCCCGACGATTACCGATGCTGCGGATGATTCGTCGACCTACCCGTCGCCACTTTTACAGGTGCAGTTGCAGGACCGCAGTGTGGCTTCGGGCACGCCGCGTGTCATGGTGAGTTCGCCCGCACCGGAGAAGGTTCACTGGGCGGAATCCAGTCTGCCGCTCGCTCGCGAGCATCGGGCCTTCTGGAATGAGATCGTCCAGATTGTCATCGACGTGGCATGGGGGCTCGAGCATGCCCACCACCTGGGAATTCTCCACCGTGATGTGAAGCCCGCCAATCTCCTGCTTGACCTCACCGGCTCAATCTGGGTCACGGACTTCGGCCTGGCCAAAATGGAGAGCCAGGACCATTCCATTACCCGCAGCGGCGAATTTATTGGCACACTGCGCTATGTCGCCCCGGAACAGCTGCAGGGGAAGGCCGACGCCCGCAGCGATGTATATAGCTTAGGGCTGACGCTGTTCGAACTGTTGACGCTGCAACCCGCGTTCGCGGATGAGCCGCTCGCCCAAATCATCCAAAGGCAGACGCGCGAACTCCCGAGGAAACCACGGGCGATCAATCCTCTGATTCCGCGTGATTTGGAAACGATCACGCTGAAAGCTTGTGCCACCGACCCGGCACATCGCTATCAGTCGGCGGCGGAGTTCGCAGCTGACCTCCGCCGGTTTGTGGAGGACCGCCCGATCCGCGCCCGCTCGATTACCTGGGTGGAGCGGTTCTGGCGGTGGAGTCGCAAGAACCCCGTCGTCGCGAGCTTGGGGACAGTCTCGGCGCTGCTGCTGGTGTCGTTGATCGGCGTGCTGGGAGTTGCGAACTACAAGATCGGCAAGTCGGCGGGTCTCCTCAGAACGTCCGCCGATCAGTTGAAGATTGAGAGCGGACTGGCGAAGCAATCGGCCATTGACGCCAAGGCTTCGGCCCTCGAAGCGCAGAAGGAACGCGAATTGGCTGATGCGAATCTCCGGCTCGCGATCCAGGCGTTCGAAGACATCATGGACAACGTCGCCTCGCGTGGCAGCCCAGTGTCACTGGTCTCCGAGGAAGATGCACCGACTCTCTCCGAGGCGGTCGAAGCGAGTCCTGCCGATGCGGTATTGCTCGAACGGCTCCTCAGTTTCTTCAACCTGTTCGCGCAACAGAACAAGACCGATCTCTCTGCCGAGATGGCGGCCATTCGCAGCCGCATTGGCGATATCCAGTTGAGGCTGGGCCGCGCGACAGAGGCCGAGGCGTCCTACATCGAAAGCGCGAAGGCGTATGAGACATTGCGAGAGGCCAAGCCGACCTCGATCACGTTGTTGCTCGCACATGCCAAGGCGTGGAACCGCATGGGCGTGGCTTATAGTCAGCACGGCCAAGTGTGGGAGGCATTCAGGTCGCATCATCAGGCCTGCCGTTTACTGGAAGAGACACTGGCTGACCGGGATGCTCTGGAGGTCCAGTTGGAACTGGGGCAGTCACTGATTCTGGCAGATACGATTTTTATCCGCTCGGGGGCTTCGGAGGTGATGTCGGAGATGTTCAGCGATATGGGGAACAGACCACCTCCGCCGCCTGACGGATTCGGACCGGGGCGTCGCCCGTCGGATGGCAATCGCGAGGGCGGTGACCGGCCAAGGCGAGGAGACGACCGCAGTCGCCCCGACCGAGGTCGTCCCGAAGGAGACCGGCCCGACCGGGGGCGAGATCGAGGACCCAACAACGGTCCTGAACGAGCTCCCGGTCCGACATGGCAACGCCCCCCAGATGACTGGGACAAGGGGTCCATCAAAGCCGTGGCCCTGTTGGAAAAACTCTGGGCGGCTCACGCGGATCATCCGCAGGTCCGTCTTTTGCTCGCGCGGGCGTACCGCAACCGGTACTACGCGAATCGCCGTCGGAACATCTCGACTCAGGCGAACCTCGACCTGCAAACGGCCATCGATCACTTGACCGCATTGGGGGAGTCAGACTCCCAGTCGCCGACCTATCGCTTTGAGCTGGCCGACTTGCTCTGCCTGCCACTCGCTTCGACGGCTCCGCAGTCTCTGGACGAAGAGTCGACCAGCCGACTGGAGCGGTCGATTGCCCTCAGTGAGAAGTTGCTCAGCGAGTCACCGACAATTCCGGAGTACCAGGCACTGCTTGGCATGGCGTTGCGGCGACTGGCCTCGCTCCAGCAGTCGGCGCATCAGTATGAGCAGGCCGAATCGGGCTATCGCCGGGCCATCGAGATCCAGCGACCACTCGCCGCCCGCTACCCGTCCACCAGTATCTACCAAGTGGCCTACGTCAAGTCGCTGGCTGGTCTCTCCGATCTCAACAAGGGGCGTGGGCAACTCGCCGAGGCCAAGACCGATCTTGATAAGGCCATCGCTGTACTCCACGATTTCCTCACCCAACATGGCGAGGATTACTTACTGATGAGGTTCAAAGAGCAGTTGCAGAAACGTCGTGATCGACTTAATGAACCGCTGAGCCCTCTCAGCGCAGAACCGATGCCGGTTCCGCTGTCGTAAAGCACCCTGCCAGACTTCCGAAGGAGTGTGGGTCAGACTCCATTTTATGGCGGGGGCCAGAACGCTCCATGCGCTTCCGATCTCTCTGTCGAGTCATTGAGCCTCGGTCCCCTGACAAACGTCCAGCCCGCCGCGCCAGCCAGGGATTCTGGAATGCGATACTGACTGGCGCTGTGGGCTGGTCAGAACGGGGCCGCACACTCAATGACGTGGGTTGGTCGCGGCCCGGTTGATTTCTTAGGAATCGCAACTTATTCTGAACTCCTAGTCCTCTTCTCGACCTCATCGCCATCACACAACTCTCTCGCGACTCGTCGGATGACGATGGCGGGGAACTGGTTGGCGAACCTGTGGCTTCCTGGCCGCAAATTTCTCGTAAGGAATCGATGATGTCTGTTGCTCAAATCAGTCGTCGCCTGGCGCTCCGCCACTGGGTATTGACGGGCTTCCTGGCCTGCGTGCTGAGCGGTTGCCCCGCGAAGACTCCGCCCACAGCTCCTGGCACTTCAACCACTCCGACGACAGGCACCGCATCCGGAGAATTGAAACGCATCATCCTGCTGACGAATGGCGACGACCCGTTCTGGGATACTTGTTTTCGTGGCATGCAACAGGCCGAGACTGATCTGAAACTGGCCGAGGCCGGATTCAAGGTCGTGATCGATAAGCCCGACTTCACAGAGAACAAGCAGATTAGCATGCTGAAACAGTATGCCAGTCAGTCCGATGTCGCAGCTGTGGCGATTTCGCCAGTCAACGCATTTAATAAGTCGATCGCGGAATCGATGCAGGCACTTCGAGACAAAGGGATTCCGGTGATCTGTCTCGACTCGGACATGTCGCAAGAGCTGCGAACCTCGCGGTCTTGTTACCTGGGGACGAACAACTTGGTGGCGGGAGGCGAACTGGGGAAATGTGCCAAGGGGTTGATGGCTTCGGGGAACTATGCGACTTTTGTTGGTAAGACAGATGTGCAGAATGCCATTGAGCGAATTGGGGGCTTTGGCAAAGGGGCGGGCGAAGGGTTCGTCTCGAAGGACTCCCTGGGAGATGACGCTGATCGCTCCCGCGCGCAGCAGAACGTCAAGACGGTCTTGGACAACCATCCGGACGTGAACTGCCTCGTCGGCATTTGGGCTTACAACGCCCACCAGATCGTACAGGTCGTGAAGGACCGCAACATTCGCGACAAGACCAAGGTGCTGGTGTTCGATGCCGCATCGGACGCTCTCGCCGATATGGACAAGGGGCTGATCGATGCCATGATTGTGCAGAACCCCTACCAGATGGGTTATGACGGTACGAAGATCATGAAAGCCTTGATCGAGAAGGACGGCGACACGCTCAAGGGGATCTACCCGACCTATGACGCCGCGACAGGTGCTTTTGGCGGCGAGGGGGGCGATGTCTACACCACCGAACTGCGGGTGGTGGTCCCCGATGACAAGTCGCCGCTGAAACCCGAGATGTTCGATTCCAAAACGAAGTTCTTCTTCATCCAAGATTTTCGAACCTGGCTGAACGAACGCAAGTTGAAGAACTCTTGATGGCCTGTTGAAATTCGGACGCTGGCCTTCTGGCGGAAGTCAGTGTCCGTGATCTCTCGGGGCAACACCCCCGAGCCACGATGTATTCCTTGGGACAGCACCCGATGTCAGGCTCTTCCACGTTGCAACAATCCATTTGGAGTCGTTATCAGAACGAATTCGGGTTGGTGTTGGCCATCATCGTGGTGCTGGGCATCACCATGCAGTTCGACGATTCGTACAAGAGGAGTACCTACTACACCATTACCGAAAATCTTCAGCAGGTGGCTCTGTTGGGGATCTTTTCGTTGGGCGTGGCGGTGGTCATCATCTCGGGGGGAATTGACCTTTCCGCGGGAACGTTGATCGCGTTTACGGGCTCGGTGTGTGCCCTCACGACCCAGGCCATCGCCCCACGAGACGAGTGGGGCAACGGCCAGCTCGATCTGATTTCCCACGGGGGAGTGGGGCTGGGAATCGTGGTCGCACTCGCCATCGGGACCCTGGCGGGAACATGGCATGCGTGGCTCATCACGTCCATCAAACTCCCCCCGTTTGTGGCCACTCTGGCCACGCTCGTGGGCCTGCGCAGCCTCACCCAGGTGATGAACCATGCGGTCACTTCTCGGATGGATGAGGCGGGAAACGGCAGCATGTCGCTCAACGTCTCGGCCCCCCTGTTTGCGACGCTGCGAGAATGGTGGGTCGCCCCGGTCGTGTTCGCAATCCTGTGTGCCATCTTCTGGCTGTTGATGAACAAAACGGTGTTGGGGAGGCATCTGTATGCCATGGGAGGCAATGAACAGGCAGCTCGGCTGAGCGGAATCAACACGGACCGGCTCAAATGGTTCGCTTACTCCCTGTCGGCGTTGACCTCCTCGGTCGCCGGTATTCTCTACCTGGCCTTCAACAGCGGTTGCACGCCCTCCAGCACCGCCGTGGGATATGAACTCAATGGGATTGCGGCCACGGTCGTGGGAGGTTGCAGCCTGCAAGGCGGAGTGGGACTGATCCCCGGTGTCATTCTAGGCGTGATTTTTTTGCGAGTCGTGATTGACGCTGTGGCCAAATTGGTCGACCACGGCTCCACGGAATGGACTGGCTTCATCGTGGGACTGATGGTGGTTTTGGCAGTGGCGTTCAACGAGTTGCGGCGTGGGAGTGCTTTCGGCAGTAAACAACTGCTCCCCGGGATGCTGGGTTGGCTGGTGATTCCAATCATGACTTCGATTGCAGGGATGGTCGCCTTCATCATCAATCAGGGACACCGCTCTGAACCGGCATTGGTGGTCGGCGGTATCGTCGGGATACTTTTGCTGGCCCGCAAGGTCTATGAAATTCGGCAGGCGTCGATATCTGCCGTCTCCAAGGGATAAGCTCGCTCCGAACTCCACGCCTACTCCTGTACCGCACTGGTCCGCAGGCCAGTCCCCGTGGCGTCAATCGTCGGGAGCGTCTCCTCGACCGGCTGACTGGCCGATGGCGGGAAGGCGGGCTTGGCGGTCTCGACACGGGTCGGAGCGGTGGCTGGATTCTCTTCGGCTCCCAGGGCGATGCGCTGGGGGCCGACCTGGACATCGGCGATCCGCATCGTGCTGCTGGTGGTGACTCCGGAGACCGTGCGACTGAACAGCGGACGAGAGGTAACAGCTGCCTGGCCCGCCTGATCGGGACGCAGCATCAGCGTCACGACCGTCCGGTCGGGATAGGTCATCTGCACCTTGAAGGCCAGGTTCTTGTGCGGGGCCTCGAACGGAGCGCCCCAGTCGTCCTTCCCCGCGAATCGCAGCTGATACTGCCCGTTCTGCGTCGCAATCTGTGGGCGTCCCAGCGGTTGATCGTCGTAGAAAACCTGCATGGAAGCCAGATGCAGTTGCCACATGGGAGAGACCCGAACGACGAGTTCGTCCTTGCCGAACTGGAACTGCGGCTGGGCATCGAGCGAAGCCATGATCGCCGGAATGACTGTCGCGGGAGTGTCCTTGTCTCCTAGTGAAGCCGCGCAGCGCAGTAGAAGCGGAGCGGGCAAATCGGCCACCACTTGCGGGTCGGACAGCACTCGCGCCAGCTTCGTGTTGTCGCCATTCTTCTGATAGAGCGACACGAGGAACACCCGACTGTTTGGCTTCTCTAGACTGGTGTCGAGGTTGCTCAGAATCGCATCTTCCGCTGTGGCGGTCCGCGCGTGGCGCTCTAGCACGCGGGCACAGACGAGGTTCGCCTCCCAAACATCGCGCGAGTAAGACAACGCCCGGTTGGCCGTCGCCGCAGCTGTCAGCTGGCCGTTGAAGTCCTCGATTGCCGACTGATTCGCCAATGCGGTGGCGAGCATATCGTCCTTGCGGAAGTGCCCTTGTCCAAGCTGTTCGAGGCGGCCATAGGTCTCGACCGCTTCGGCCAGTTGGCCCTGCTGCTGCTGCGTGCGCCCGGTGTAGTACCAGTAAGGCGGGTAGCACTCCATGAAGTCCTCCATCCGCTTCAGCACGCGGAGACGTACCTCGGGATTCGGCTCGCGCATGGCGACTTCGATGGCATCCAGATCATTGCCCCGGATCAACCACTTGTCGGGAATCTTCTTCTTCTGAGCCAGCTTCCAGAAGGTATCCATGAACAGCGACGACTTCGCGACGACCGAGTTGATGCGGGTCTTTTCGATCTTCAGCAAATCCTGATCTCGCTGAAACTCCATTGATCGATAGTCCCACCAGCTGTTGGCTCCGCTGCGAATCGCGCTGCCGACTTGGGCCGTGGCGACATCGGCTCCCATGGCGAGGACATCCCACGCGACCTTTTTCTGAATCGAGTTCTTGTGCTGCTCGCGATAGAGCTGGCGTTCGTAGTCAGCGACACCGACTTGGTTGATCTCGTCGAGGACAGCGGTGTAGAGCTGGATCACTTCGGGGTCGGCGACGGCATCCATGTTCAGGTTGTTGAGGATCTTCTCCTGCTCCTGATTGAGCACCACACGCGAAGGGTCCTTGCGGATGCGGTGGAACGACGCGCGGCAGTAGTTCAGCGCGACGGCGGTCGAGCGGTTCTCCACCGTCGAGAGTGGAGGCTCAACGGCAGCTGTCACAGTAGGCGACGCATTGGGCACGACTAGTAAGGGAGCGACCGGTGGCCGTTCCTGCGCCATAGCCACGCCCGCGAAGGTGAACCCGGTGAGGAGAGTCAGTTCGATCAATCGCAATCGCATAACGATCCAGAGTTTGCCAGACATGGGATCTCCTCCAATGAGCTTTTGCGTACCGGGCCTCCATGCCGGGTGCGTTTTGGTTTGTCGGCGACTTCTCCGAAGTCGTTGCCTCGTCGTGGGACGGGCACATATGCCCGTCCGTGCTGCGAGTGGCCGTCCGTATTGGCCCCAATCCGTCTGCTCCGCCCCATGCCACTTGGCATCCACGGTTGAACAGCCTCTTGGAAGGACGGGCAAATGTGCCCGTCCCACAAATGTGCCCATCCGACAGCGACCCTCCACTCTACTTCCCGGACCGGGTGTCGAGTCGAGTCGAACTCCTTGATGGAGGCCAAGCAGTGGTTCCTCGCACACGATCTGCCGGTGAGGCAAACCTGAACGCGGCGGGATGATCGCCACAACCGGCGAGGTTTGCCCGATCGATAGCGAGCGGCTGGACGTCAGTCCGCCGTGTTGAGAGGACGGGCTTCGTGATGAGACGCTGCACCGACACAGGGGACTCACGTCCCCCGCTCGCTATTCATAGCACGAATGATGCCAAACCGTAGGACGGGCACATTTGCCCGTCCGATGCCGCCGGTCCGGCAATTGCTGCCGGTTTGACGGCCTGTCTCATGTCAATTGGATCAACGTGGATTGTCATTTCTACGTGAAGACGCCTTCAAATGTCGGTTAGAATCTGTCCATACACCACATCAAAACTGGAGAGAGAATGCGAAAAACACTATTCGCGGCTGCTGCGGTGATGAGCGGAATCATCGTTGGTTTCCTGTTGGGAGCTTCCTTGGCCCAGCGAGTGCCGCTGGGAGCCGAGGCCAGTGTCGAGTGGCACTGGAAACGCGTAAATGACTATCGAGCCTTCATGCGCGATCCCCAGAATCTGCACTCGACCCCCAATGCTGGTATCAATGCGCTGACGCCTCCCTATGACCTGGTTCCCAGCCTGATGGCCTTAGAAGCGGCGGGCGAAGTCGGTCACGTCGATTTGGTTCTCCCAAACGTTCCTTACTCCGGAGAAGTAACTCGCCATTGGTTTCGGTTTTGTGATGCTCACCGTGAAGACATCTTGGAGGCTACTGGCAACAAAAGTTACACAAACTTCAAACCCTCGGGGAACCCACCATTGCGTTTGAATATCTGGTTCCGAAAGTCCGCAAAGATCGACATCCAGAAGCTGATCGTTGAATTAGAAGAACTGGCATTGAAGTCCAAGGGGCAGTTGAGTGACGAAGCATCGCCCGCCAAGCCGTAGAGCCACCCTACCGCATGTCAATGGGGTCCACGTCGATTGTCATTTCGACATCGGGGTGGAGTTCGATCTTTGGCTGGACCTCGCGCCATAAGGCGTAGATGGGATCGAGCGACTCGCACGACATCTGGAAGTGAAACCGCCACATCTTGCGCAGCCGGGTCAAAGGGGCGGGGGCCGGGCCGAGGATGCGGACTGAGAGGTTCAGCTTCTTCGCGGTCTCGCGGTACAGGGTCGTGATCCGCCGGGCCTCTTCGTTGACGATCTTCTCATGCAGCCCGCGCAGGATGATCCGCGCCAGATGCGTGAACGGCGGAGCTTTCAACTCCCGCCGATGCCGCAGCTCCCCCTCGGCGAACCCGAGATAGTCGTGCTTGGCGGCGCGCATGATGACCGGCTCTTCGGGGCAGCGGGTCTGCACGATCACGCGGCCTCCCTTCTCCCCGCGCCCGGTGCGGCCAGCGACTTGAGCGATCAATTGAAATGTCCGCTCGCTGGCCCGCATGTCGGGCTGGTGCAACAGCGTGTCGGCATCGACGACCCCGACCAGCGTCACGTTCGGGAAGTCGAGTCCCTTGGCGATCATCTGCGTGCCGAGCAGGATATCAACCTCGCCATGCCGAAACTTTTCGAGGGCCTCATCGTGGCTCCCCGGTCCCTTCATCGAGTCGCTGTCCATCCGCAGAATGCGCAGATCCTTAAACTTGGCGGCCAGTTCCTGCTCCAGCCGCTGCGTCCCCGTGCCGAGGTACTTGAGTCCCGGCATCTTGCAGTTCGGGCACACCTCCGGCGGCGGGGCGATGTAATCGCAGCTGTGACAGACGACCTTCTGGCGGTCGGCGTGCCACGTGAGCGTGAGGTCGCAATCGGCACAGCGAACCCCCGCCCCGCACTTCTGACACCAGAGGACCGTCGAGAACCCGCGCAGATTGAGGAACAGAATCGCCTGCCCCCCGGCCTTCACCGCCGTGATCACGCTCTGGTGCAAGGCCCGCCCGATCGCCTCGCCGCGCTGGATGTGCGGGTCGTTGCGGACATCGACGATCGACACCGGCGGCAGCGGGCGGCCCTCGACTCGGTTGGGCAGCGAGATGAGTACATCTTGCTTGCGCCTCGCGCGGAGTAGCGACTCCAGTGTCGGCGTCGCGGACCCCAGAATTAGCGGCACGCCAGCCAGTCGCGCGCGTTCACGGGCCACCTCCCGCGCGTGATAGCGGGGAGTCGAGCTCTGCTTGAACGTCGTCTCGTGCTCCTCATCGATCACGATCACGCCAAGCTGCGGTGTCGGGGCGAAGATCGCGCTGCGGGCACCGACGACCACCTGCACATTTCCGGTGGCAATGCGTTGCCACTGGGCATGCCGCTCCGAATCGGTCAGGTGACTATGGAGCACGGCTACCGAGTCGAACCGGCTGCGGAACCGCCGGATGGTTTGCGGAGTGAGGCTGATTTCGGGGACGAGGACGATCGCCTGCTGGCCATAGCTGACGATCTCGCGGATCGTCTGAATGTAGACCTCGGTCTTGCCGCTGCCGGTGATACCGTGCAGCAGGACCGTCTGATGTTCCTTCTTTCGAACCAAGCCGAGGATCTGGTGCATCGCCTGCTGCTGGTCCTCGTTGAGCTTGAGATCCTGTTGAGGATCAATCGCCCCCGTGTCCTCCAACTCCCACGTCGCCATCCGCCTCTTCACCGGCACGATCAGCTTCCGATCTCGCAGCCAGTGAATCGGAGCTGTCCCGCAATCGGCGAGCGTGGCCAACTCGTCGACCATGATCGGCTCGGGGCGGCTGAGCAAGGCATCGACCACCGCCTGCTGCTTCTTACTCAGCTTGGTCGACCCCAGCTTCTCCGCCAGTCCTTCAACTGCCGAGTAACACACAATCTCCCGCGTGCCCGACTGCTTCTTGACCCCCGCCGGGATGACAGTCTCGAGCACCTGCCCCCAACTGGCGAGGTAGCGTTCGCCGATCCACTTGGTGAGCTGGAGCATCTGTGACCCGATGAGCGGTTCGCGATCGAGAACCTCCAGAATGGTCTTGAGCCGCCGCGAGGTCGGGGCCGAGTTGCCGACCTCGACGACATACCCCAGCGTCGGCACACTCCCCCCGCCAAACGGCACCCGCACCCGCTGCCCGACCTGGATCATCTCCCGCAGCTCATCCGGCACCAGGTAGTGATAAATCGTCTCCAGCGGCCGCGCCAGCACCACCCCCGCCGTAACCCGATCCGCGTCCGCCGCCAGTTCCCACGGCATCGGATCGGGTGAGGGTTCGAAAAGGGATTTTTGTTGTGGCACGGTAGGACAACATTAGCGAGTCGCTGTTATGGCATCGGCAATGATCTTTGGGTTCACAATACCAAGCTTGTTGTTGATGGACTGGATATTCTTCGTGAGTTCATCATGACGCCAGTTGATGTTGAACGTCTTAAGCATTTCGATTGCGAGTTGTCGAATCGGTACGGCGTCGCCACCATTTAGTTCAACCATCTTTTCGAGTGACGCAAAGACTTTTCCATTGTCTCCAGGGAGCGTACGGGGAATGTCATCGCATTTCAAAACGAAGGCAACGACAGAATACCGAAAGTCTTGCCAAAACTCGTTCTGACGATCAGATTCCTCATGGGAAACCAGGAAAGCCTCGTTGTTCAAGAAGAATCGCCCCATTAGTGCAACGTATTCTGGAAGCCCGACTGTCTCAAGTTTAGACGGAGCGATGAAATACTTGTGGGATTCCCCATCGTAAACGGCAACTGCATCTGGATCGTCTCCTTGAAAAACGAACGTCGGTTCCGGCAGAGTCATCCCGATCTTGCTCGCGTACTCCCGACTCTTCCGGAGAAAAGCCGACTGTCGTTCGAGTTGGATGTCGTGGCCTTGTGGCATCGCAATGTCAGCTGAGAGTGCGTTGATGCGCCTTGTGAATCGCTCTTTCTCGTCGCTCGCGTCCCCTTCCAATTGCGTGAGCTGCAAGCGGAATTCATCGAGTTGCTTTCGCATGATATTGACTCGCCCCTGAAGTTCGTTCATTGAGGTGTCGGCAACAGCTGCATTCGTTTTCGCTTCCACGACAGATTCGAGAATTTGGTCAGACAGTTTCTTGTAGCTGTCGATTTTTGTTTCTACCTGTGTTGCAAGTTTGCCGTCGAGATCCCGCTTGATAGTGTCAAGCATCGAGTAGTATTCTCTATACCCTCCGTATCCCAGGATCCCCCCGACTAGCACTAGGGTGGCGACGCCCGCTTTGATCCAGGAGCGCACTTGATCCTTGGCGTTTTGTGCAATTCGAAATGCAAGTAGGCTTTCGGAATCTGAAAGCTCTTTCCCCTTGATCTGGCTGGCCTCGCTGGTTGAAGGCTGCTGGTTCATAGAACGCGTTCCATTTAGCTGGGTCAATGTCGATGCTCACGAGCCCATACGCAAAACAACCCAATGGAGATCACCCGAGATTTGCGTTTCCCGAAAATACCTCATTTCTACCTTGGCGTCGATCACTAAGTTGCCTTTTCTACAGGGAGTGTCGGCACGGGGGCTGCATCGCGGGTTGTCCCGTATCAGCGGAGCGAATCACGACGGGCGTGTACCAGAATTTCATACTAACCCACGAACGAGCGAGGCTGGGGAACCATTTCCATCAGGGGCAGTGTATGCCCGGCAGCGATGGCTTGCTGTCGCACGCTGGCGAATTCTTCCCCCACCGCCAAGATGAAAGTCCGACCGCGATCCCACGCCACCCACTTCCCGGCATGTTCCGGGGGAGCTACGGGCGGACGCTGGGGCTTTGAGAGCATGTGTTGACTGAAGTTCGACATGGAACCCTCCGGAGACAGCCCCGAAGTAGGGTGAAACGCCCCTTATCATACCGAGGCTCGGCAGAGTCTCGTAGGCCAAACATCAAGAAACGGTGACACTTCTCGCTTCACCGGCGTGTTGATTTTCTCGGTGAAATTTCGTACATGTTCGCATCGTAGGGATGGCTCGTGGGGGCGGGGGGGGAGGGCGAGGGTGAGGGAGTATTGGGC
>JAYTCW010000205.1:0-18227 GCA_043736295.1 Planctomycetota bacterium
CCCCAGCCCCCCCCCCCCACACGAATGAACACCGACTCGCCCCCATCGCCTGACTGACCGGATGGGCTCTATGGGGTTCGCAAGCCGTAACTGATGCCCCCCCCTCAGTGGGGAAAAGGGGGGCCGGAGTGGTCGAGGTCAGGGCTTGGACGAGGAAGGGGGCAGGTGCGGATGACGGAGGGCAGCGACTCTTGAGCGGCGACGCTGGCGTCGCTGCGATCACTTGAGTTGCGAGTAGACGATGTCGCTCAGCGACTCGCATTTCGCAAATGGGCAACCCACTCTTCGGGGGTTCCCCTTGGGGCGAAGGGGAGCTCGCCCGATGAATCTCAGTCGCGGAGCGACGTGAGCGACAGGCATGCCGGAGAACCTAGCCGACTTCCGGGAGCCACTGCATCCGGGAGCTGGACTTTGCGAACTCGGCGACCTCTTCAATCGCCTGCAGCATCTTCGGCTTATCGACCTGATGCACATCGAGTTTGTGCCCGACGCTCGACAGCATCGTCAGTGTGAGCCGACCACCGAGGTGCTGCCGGAACTCTTCCAGTCCACGGAACAGCGTCCAGGTGTCGTGCAGCGCAGGGTGATCGAGTGTCAGCCCGAAGTCGGTCAGGGCCTTGAGTACGCGCTGGGCGTCCTCGCGCGGGAAGCCGTGGACCAGCGAGCTGTAGATCGTGTCGACCGCGACCCCGATGGCGACCGCCTCGCCGTGACGGAGTTCGAAGTTCGACATCACCTCCAGCTTGTGAGCCGACCAGTGGCCGAAGTCGAGCGGGCGGGCCTCCAGCATCTCGAACGGGTCGCCGCTTTGCGTGATGTGCTGCAGGTGCAACTGAGCTGAGCGGCGGATGACCGGCAGGGCCGCTGTCATGTCGCGCTGGCCGATGCGCGGGGCGAGGCGGCACACGTCGTCGAACCCCTCACGGTCTTTGAGGACAGTCACTTTCACCGCCTCTGAGAACCCGCAGCGGAAGTCGCGATCAGGCAGCGTGGCCAGCAACTTCGCATCGTTGATGACGCCCCACGGCACCGCAAACGTCCCCAGCCAGTTCTTCTTCGCGAACAGATTCACACTGTTCTTGACCCCCACTCCCGAGTCGGCCTGGGCCAGTGTCGTCGTCGGCAATCGGATCAGCCGAATCCCCCGGTGAGCAATCGCAGCTGAGAATCCCACCGCATCGAGGACCGCTCCGCCGCCGATCACGATGACATAGCTGCGACGATCAAGGTCATCGGCATTGATGGCTTGGAGCATCCGCTTTTGGGCATCGATGTCGTTCTTGACGGCCTCACCACCGGGGGCGAATTGGATTGGCCCAGTCGAGGTGAAACGCTCGCTTGATTCGCGGATCAGCGTCTCGATGCGGGGCACCAGCGTCGGGTCGGCCTTGGCCACGAAGTCATCGATCCAGAACTGCACGCGGGGCAGCTGATCGCCCGACCGCTCGATCAGATCCAGCAACACCGACAGCTCGCCTCCCAGCACATCCGACGTAAACCGCAGCCGGTGCGTGAAGGGCACCGCAAACGCGATGTCGATACTCTCTGTCTGACTTCGTGGGGGCAGCGACAGTGACATGAGGTGGAGGGTCCGAGGAGCGGCAAGACGGCGGGACGCATGGGAGACCTCTATTGTGAGCCGAAACGTGAGCGGCTGCAACCGGATGAGTTGGGACCCACTAAACAGAGATCAGAATGCCTGCCCCATCGATCACGGGGTCAGCGTGGGAAACGGTCGAGCCTTGCCGCCTTCCGAGTCTCGACCGGGGTCTGGGAGTTGAGGAATCGCGAGGATCTCTTCGCACTCTTGGCGAGACATGAAATCGAAACGATGTTGCTTCAGCGTTGACTCGGCTCGCTGTTGCAGGGCACTCCAGACTTTTCGTTTGACGACCGGAGGGTCGGAGGATTCGAGTCGACTGATGAGGAATCTCCGCCCCGAGGGGAAGCGGCTCACCAAACCGATCGTCTCCCAGCGATCAAATTCGTGCGTCTCATTTTTGGTTGGCTGTTCCACCGTTTTACCCGAGAGGAGAATCTCAGTGGTTCGCTGAACATCCTTGTAATTCCCCTTCAGACCGAAATGTTGCCTCCACCAGTTTTCCAGTCGGTCCTGGGGGACAAGATCGAGGCGGTTCAATCGTAACAGACATCCAATGGCCGCCATTTCAGCATTCGAAGGACTGGAATGCTGTGGAGTGATAACGCTTACACACGCATCAATGTGTGATTGTTGGCACGGGTATTCCCAGCGACTAAAGAATACGGCTTCGATGATTTGCCGATCAGGAGAATTCCCCGATGGAGTTAACAACGTGCAGGGGCGACCCAGATCGCCCAGATGATCGGCCATTATGACGCGATCATCCAGTGGATAGTTTCGGTTCTCAGCCAACTGCAGCAACAGTGACGCAGCCAACTCATTGCTGGATTGCTGTGTTGACTGGAGTTCCATTCGCCACCAATTCGCGGCGGGATCGTCCGAATGGAGTTTGTTCAGAGTGAAGTCCGCCCAAGTCTGGTTTCTCGCATGCAAGGGCTTCAGTAAGCCCCCCAATGTCAGCATCATAAGCTCCGTTCGCTTTTCGTCCGACAATTGCGGGAACCTGCGATCGATGGGTTTCTGATTAGTGTGGGCTATAAGATTATAGGATTCGTGAATTTCCCGCATACTTTCTTCACCGATTTGCTTGAAGTGTACGTCACCACGCCAGAACTGTGCAGAAACCTCAAACACATCCTGTGTTGGCAATCGATCTTTCCACGTCTGTCGAAGCCCAGGCAGGTCAAATGCTGCCAGCCGTTGCTGGCAATTGGTCGTCCGGGATGGTCTCCTGAACTCTCGCATCAGTTGACCGTTCTGCCAATAGCTGACATGCGAGATCAGCGAACCATACCGCTCCACGTCATTGGGAGTCCGCAGCGCGATGATGCAGGTCTCACCCTCGTCGCTGGTCGCTCGTATTCCATGCGAGAGCGGGTCAACTTGCACTGAAGTCCACTTGTCCGAACCGCCCAGCATGTCGGAGAACGAGACTGCGATTCGGCTGGGCTGACTGGGGGCAACGTCCTCCCGATGGGACGCGAGATCACTCCAACTGACGCGGACCGCTCCGTCCTGGGTGACTGTCCAGCCTGTGTTGCGAAGGATGCATGCCGTCTCGCCCGAACGCAGTGCGAACAACTCTCGATTGCGGAACTCGGCACCGCGAAACTGCCCCGGTGTGAAATCACCGACCAGACGAACTTCGGTTCCATCCGCCTGCCGACCGAGCAACTCCACGCAGAATCCGTGCGTGTCGGTCTCCGAGTCGAACATCCCCGGAGACGCGATCAACATGTCCAGAACTCGCCGAGGATCGAAGGGTTCTTCGGCTAGGACAGCTCGCAGTGCGGCCTCGGGATCGGTCTGGTCCTCCGCATACAGCGTCTGCCCGAGCAGGCACAAGCACAGGCAATAGCGCCCAATCATCCCTTGAAAAGCATTCATCCCCAGCCCCATGTCACTGAACCCTCCGCGAGTCTCTGTCTGTCTGTCGGGCGGAATGCTAGAGAGTGTTAGACATGACTCATAGACGAAATCCGATTCACACTCACGGTGATCGGATTGGAGAGTGCCAACGCAAAAAGCCCAGGGGTGGCAACCCCTGGGCTTTTCGTGACGCAGTACTCGTCTCAATCGTTCTCGGGCAGCCAGAGCTTCTGAGTCACTGACTCACTCGCAGGCGAGTTGGGCGACCACAGTCCGCCAGCGTCGCTGGTGGCGGTCACGATCGACTGCTCCCACGGACGTTCGATGCCCAGTTCCTCGACGATCCCGCTGAGGATCTGACGCAGACGAGGCAGCTTGGCCCCGTAGACGTGCCACAATTCGTGGAAGACGCTGTTCACCTTGTCCTTGTCACCGAGATGGAGTTGGAGTTCACGCAGCTTCCACTCGACGGCCTTTTCGAAGGCGTTCGGCAGAGTGTCGACAATCGTGCGGGCCTTGACGTTCCAAGCCAGGGCCTCGGCATCGTGCAGGGATCGCGAGGTCAGATCCGCCAGGCTGGCCATGATCATCAGTCGTTCATCGTTGTCCTTGAACGATCCGTCGCGCTCCTCGACCCAGGTCTTCAAAACCTTGTGAGTCAGGCGTCCCATGCGGGCCATGGACGCCCGCTGAGCCACCATCCGGAACTGCTCATCGGTGAGCGTTTCCAATTCGACGTACCGCAGTTGCGACAGGCTCAAAGACTGCAAATGGTTGTCGTCCTGAACCGTGATCACAGAGGGTTCCGGCAGGCCGTATTCCCTTCGAATCTCGTCGATCGGAGCGAGCGAGTGCATGTCGTCTGCCACGGATTCCAAGCAGTCCAGGGCTGCGGCCAGCTGAAGTTTCACCGCAGGGTCGGAAGCGACCTCTTGCGGAGTCTTCCCACCGAAGGCCCGCAAGGGGTGGGTCTTCCAACCATCGCCCCAGCAGTGATCGAGAAAGGCCTTGCGCAGTCGCCGCCGATCACTGGCCGGGATGGCTTTGGGCATGTAGTAGTCGAAGGTCATCGGCTCGTCGTCGGGGCGTTCGACGCCGATCACTCGACCTTCCTCCGGGTAATCGGTCGCCCGGCGGACCAGATCTCCCGCGATCGAGAAGAGTGCTGCCTCCGCCTGTTGCAGTTTGGTTCCCGCCAGACCGGTGGCCATCGCTCGCGGGGGCAGGGCCTTCTCGGGGTTCGAGTCGAGAACCGTGATCCGCCCCACGATGCGGGACAGGTCGCCCAACTGGATGTCCGACTTCAGATCTTGCGGAACACGGTCCAGAACGGCATAGACTCCGGCCAGCGGCTGTTCCTGGTTCTCTTGCGGAGGTTGCGGGGGAATCTTGATCAGCAGTGGAGACTCGTCGAGCCTGGTCAACAGCCGCGACACGGCGTCGGTGTCAAACAGCGTCGTGCGCAAGTGGACGCAGTGGTCGGGAACATTGCGATCCAGTTCCTGGGCGAGTGTTTCGGTCTCGACCGCCGCATCAAAGTTCGCCGCATCGAGTATGGCCGACTTGTGAAGTGCGACAGACGCCGCCGCCTCGTCGCCATCCCACGCCCGGAAAAGACCGATCAGCTGCCAGAGTGCGATGGAACCAGAGTCGATCTGCTCGGCGACTTCGGTCAGCTGAACGGCGGCCTCGCCCCAGCAGCCGACAGAGGCGAGCCGCTGGGCCTTATTGACCTTTTCGACAGCCGCATCCGGGGCTGTGTACTCGGGAACCGTCTGGCCCCCGCGAAAGACGAACGGGACGCTGGGGTCGGCATCGAACTCCATCAGCAGGTTGAGTACCTCTTGACGCTGGTTCTCATTACCCAGTTGGAGGGCCATGACCATGTGCTGGCGGGCCGCCATGAACTGCTCAAGCTGCCAGTGGTACTCAGCCAGGTACTGAGCCAGCCCAGCGACGATGACTGGCTCGGCGGCAATCGAGAAGCGGAAAGCGCGGCGGATCGCCTTGCGCGCTTCGGGGAGGCCGTCCGACTGCAGCATCGACATCGCGTACAGAGCATTCGCACTCGGGTGATCCGAGCGATGCCGCAGGAACATCAGCAGTGCAGTCTTGGCGTCCGCTGCCCGATCATCGGACATCAGCGAGGCCGCCTGCCGAGTGATCACCCACGGGTTTTGCTCGTTCGTCTTGGCGAGCTTGTCCAGAATCTGCAAGGCCATACGGGGCTGATGGTTATCGATCAACCGCTCGACCTTTTCCATCTCTCCGGAGATCGATTGGCAGCAGAATTTGAGCTTCTTGCCACTGCCACAAGGGCAAATGGTGTAGGGGTCCATGGGCATGCGCGCGTCCTTCACCGCCAATTGGCGTTCTAAGTGCAGCCAGCATCGCAGTAGAAACGGTGACGCCAGCATGGGGAAGCTGCGAAATTTAGCCGATCCTGCAAACAGGGGACAGCGTAGCCTTAAGTGGCGCGAAAATTGGGTCGGAAGCCTCTCTCGCGATTGGTAGCCAGGCTGCCCACTCGTCTGGTCGAAGGGGGTCTCGCAAGGGATTGGGGATGTTGCAAATTCGCAACATCATTCGCTGTGGCACAGACGCAACATTCCCTAACCGTTTGATGAATTTGAGATTTCAAATCCAGGAAATGGCATGTTTTCGATCCTGCGCGAACTGACTGTCCTAAAGTTAAGAGGTGAAAACCAGTTTTTCGCTGCTTGTCAAGATGCGGGGCTCTGTTCATGGTTCGATTCGCCACACAAGAAGTTCCTCTCACGCATCGCGATCTCCGTCGTGGACCGTGGCCTTGTTCCGTGCTAGGAACCGGGATGGCGCTGCCGCCTCGCACCGTCAATAACGAGATGTTGATCCGCGATCTGCAGCTTGATACGACCACGGATTGGGTCCACTCGAAGACGGGGATTCAGGAACGCCGATTTCTCGGAGAGGGGGGCACTCTGGAGTCGCTCGCCACCGAGGCAGCCTTGCAGGCCCTG
This sequence comes from Planctomycetota bacterium, assembly GCA_043736295.1. Classification (GTDB taxonomy): domain Bacteria; phylum Planctomycetota; class Planctomycetia; order Planctomycetales; family Planctomycetaceae; genus TH-plancto1. The sequence continues at coordinate 6,472 of JAYTCW010000205.1, forward strand.
GAGTCGTCGGGCACAGCACCGAATGACATCACGCTGATTGTGGTCGCGACCTCGACAAATCCGAACTTGATGCCCTCTTTGGCGGCATTAGTCCAGGCCTCACTGCTGGCGGGACACGCAGTCGCATTCGATATCAACGTCGCCTGCTCCGGTTTCGTGCATGCTTTCGATCTGGCGTTTCGCTGGTTACAGACCAGCGGGGGCCAGGCTCTCGTCATCGGGGCCGATCAGGGATCGCGGCTGTTCAGTCCGTCTGACCGCTCTACCGCCGTATTTTTTGGAGATGCGGCGGGAGCCGTCGTCATGGGAGCTGATGGACCGGGGCAAGTGCTGGCGTCCGAACTGCACTCACGCGGTGATCTGGCTCCTTTGTGTGTCCCCGCTGGGGGGCATATGTCGATGGACGGCAAAGCGATCTGGAACTTTGCCACACAGGTTTTGCCGGAGACTGTTCGCTCTCTATGTGCCCAAGCGAATGTTGCTGTCGATGACATCCAATTGCTGGTCCCGCATCAGGCCAACCTGAACATCCTGAAAGCCTCGGCGGAGGAGTTGGGACTGCCCATGGAGCGTGTGGCGGTGACGGTCAACCGCCTCGGCAACACGGTAGCAGCAAGCATTCCGACCGCCTTGCATTCCGCACTGCGCGAGGGACTGGCCAAACGTGGGGACCTGGTCGCGATGGTCGGTTTCGGTGCCGGGCTGGCCTGGGGTGGTCAACTCATTCGACTGTAATTGGTGCGCCCGGATTGCCTCTCATGACGAATCCCCTCACGATTCTGAAGACCACTCGGCAGCAATTTGGCTGGGCCGCTGCGGGGCGTCTGCTGATCGATCGAATCGGTGCCCGGATTTGCCACCGCCATGTGATGGAGGTGGTCTGGCTCGACCTGCAACAAGCCGAAGCGTGCCAACCGGTTCCGGGCTTTGAATTTCGCTTCCTGACGACACAGGAGGTCGGTCAGTTTAGTCTCGACCCCAGTCAGGATATTGACCCGCACATGGCTGGCGAGATCGAACGCGGCGAGAGCCTGTGCTTCGCTGCACTCGACCGGGACCAACTTGCCGCGTACGGTTGGTATGCCATTCGAAGTGCGGCACCGCGCCACTGCTATGAGGTGGGCCTCCGACTTCCAGCGGATGTGTCGTACATGTTCAAAGGCTTTACGCACCTGAACTATCGTGGGCGACGACTGCATGCCGCCGCGATGGGACTGGCCCTCGCCGCTCTGGCGAATCGCGGAATCCGAGCACTGATCTCCACCGTCGAATGGACCAACGAAGCGTCTCTGCGCAGCTGTGATCGGCTGGGGTATCAGCGTCTGGGACGCATCGTGCAGCGGGGAGACACGCTTCACCGCAAAGTGTCTATTCCAGCCAGCATTTGGCCACTCACCGGTGTGGAGTTTGTTCCGGCTGCAGAGTGGTCGACTCCTGCATCGGCCGCATTGTCATAAGGCCAGCGGCCAGCCTTGGTATACCAAAAGACTTCCGAAGTCTTATGAAACTTCGGAAGTCTCGCGGGTCGGTTTTGACTGGCCGCTCGCTGAATCGCAGTGCGAAGTCCTCAGCTCAAAACCCGGACTTCGTGCGGCGGAGAGCGTCACTGCGGATCGGATTGTGCCGATTGTGTGGGCGTGTTGCCGCGACGTTGCGTGGCGGCAACGTCGTTTTTTCGATCCAGTCGCACCGCACTCGGGAACAGAGGCTAGGGTCGTAGTGTCCCTCATTCTTGGAGTCCCCATGGCCATTGTTGGCCCCGAACATCTCGTCGAGACAGGCAAACTGCCCGCTCGCCCTGAAGGGTGGACAGTGCGTGTGATCATGTCACCCGCCGATCTCGAAACCGAGCAAGGGATGTGGGCCGAACTGGGACAGCTGGCCTCGGAACCCAATTCCTTCTACGAGCCCTGGTTCTTCCTTCCGGCAGTGCGATCGTTTGCCGAACCAACGGCTCCCTGGCGGATCATCGTCCTCGAACAGACGGTTAAGAACAAAACGCACTGGGCGGGGTTCTTTCCCTTCCAGATCGCGGGCGCTCGCTGGCAGCCGATGGGGCGTCAGCTGAAGCTCTGGCAGCACGACAATTGCTTTCTGACGACACCGCTGATTCGAGCGGGGCAGGAGCATGACGCACTGAACCAGTTGTTGACTCACCTCAAAAATGATCGCTCGTTTCCGAGCCTGATGCACTGGCCGCTGGCGACATCCGGCGGACCGATCGGACAGGCTCTGATCGACATCGTGCGGCGCGAGACGCTGAGCGTCCACACCATTGAAACCTACAACCGAGCCCTGCTACGTCCCTGGGAAGGCCCGGACTCGGTCGAAGCCTGCGAGGAGTACCTCCTCCGCAGCTTGGGTGGGCACCACTTGCGGGAAGTCAGGCGGCAACGGCGACGGCTCGTCGAGGCAGGCGATCTGGAATTTCGGTCGCTGCAGAACCGTGCCCAGCTTGGGGTCTGGACCGACTGGTTCCTGAAGCTCGAAGCTGCCGGTTGGAAGGGGCGGGCAGGCTCTGCCTTTGACTGCCAGCCCGCGACGCGTCAGTTCTTTCGAGACATCATTGAGGGCGGTTTTGACGGCGGGGCGATTCAAATGTTCGGCCTGTTCCGACGCGGAGAACCACTGGCGATGAAGTTCAATCTGCTCTCCGGGGCGGGCGGGTTCAGCTTTAAGATCACCTATCAGGAAGAGTTCGCGAAGCTATCTCCGGGAGTTCAGTTAGAGATTGACCATCTGCGTCACTTTCAGACCTCTGGTCAGAAGTGGATGGACTCGTGTGCCATCGCCGACCACAGCATGATTAACCGTCTGTGGGCGGATCGCCGGACGGTGCAGAACCTGCTGATCTCGACCGGGCGCTGGTCGAGTGATCTGCGTCTGGCCTCGTTGCCGATGGGGAGATCGATTGTGCGGACCACCCGACGATTGGTCCGTTCCGCGACGCAGTTCGTGCTGCAGTCCGAAGGTCCACTGGCGGACGATCCCACGAAACTGAAATCCACTCACTAAGGATCGTTCGATAATCAACTGTCTCATGGTCGCCTTTCGCTCCGCGAAAGGACGTTCTTTCGCGGAGCGAAAGACGACTCTTGTTTCTCGAACGCCCTCAAGGCCCCGTCCCATGTCCGCTCTGCTCGAAGTTGCTCGCCCATCCGTATCAGTTCGTCCTCAGAGTCTGCTGGAGATCGAGCCCGCCCAGTTTGCCGCGAATTTCTCGCAGCAGCCGTTCGTGATCCGGCACAATCTGTGTGATCACCCGCTGTTTCGAGTGGAGCGGCTGCTGGAACTGGCCCAGTCACTCCCCGCGAAGAACATCGAGTACAACGCCGGGCAGTTGCCGGTGAACGTCGACCCCGCGTTGACGCCGCTGAATGGTCTGAGCGTCGATGACACGATTCAGCGGATCGCGACTTGCAAGTCGTGGATGGCGATCAAGTATGTCGAGAATGACCCAGCCTACCGAGAACTGTTGCATGCGTGTCTGGACGAAGTCCGTCCGCACTCCGAGCGGCTCAAGCCCGGCATGTGCCAGGCACAGGGGTTCATCTTCCTGTCCTCGCCGGGTTCGGTTACTCCGTATCACATCGACCCCGAACATAATTTCCTGCTCCAGGTTCGAGGCGGCAAAACGATCCATTTGTACGACGGTCGCGATCGTACGCTGCTCACCGAAGAGAACCTCGAAGGGTTCTACAGTGACAAGCACCGCAACCTGAAGATCGATCCGGCCCGCATCGACGAGGGGTGGAAGTTCGACCTCCAGCCCGGCATGGGTCTGCATTTCCCCGTGAACTATCCGCACTGGGTGCAGAACCAAGGCGAGGTCTCGATCTCGTTCAGCATCACCTTCCGGACGCCAGATCTTGACCGCCGGCGGGCGCTGTATGCGATCAATCATGGGCTGCGTCAGCGCGGGTACTCACCGACTCCCGTGGGGCAGAACAAGCTGCGCGATTCGTTGTACTTCAACCTGTTTCGGGCCTACCGCAAGCTGACGACCAAGGCTCCGGCGACATGCGAGCGGACATGCGTCGCGAAGGGGATGTGAGGCCGCATTACGCTTTGGCTGGCAGTCGCGCACCCGCAAAGAGATCATCCCGAGCAACGACACTTCTCGCTGAAGCCAATTGAGACTCCCAATTGTTCCCCACCGCTGCCCCCGCGCACCGCAATTCAATCACGATGGCTGAGGCCGTGAGTGGTACACAGATTCCACAGATTTTCACAGATGCGACGCCAGCGGGGTCGGTGATGGCAGACAGGAAATCTCTCCTCTCTGAATCTGTGCCGATCTGCGAAATCTGTGTCCCAATCCTCTGCCATGGGCGAGAGGTGTCTGGGAACAGGCGATGGACTCTCACTCGATCTGCCATGTACTCTTGGAGAGGCTGTCGGCTGGGGCGAGGAGTGTCCGAGCAACGGGTGGTTATGGCGTGGGTATCTTGTCACATTCCGAACACGCGATCGACTACCGCATGGAGTGCCTTCGACTCATTCCGTTGAACCCGAGACAGACACTCAGTGGGGTTCGTTCCCCAGAGTCTTGGGTTCCACCGGACGAATGAGCAGCACGACGAAGATCGACAGCAACGCCGTCAGGGCGAAGACGCCGAAGATGACGTTGAGCGGCACATGGCGATCTCGCAGTACTCCGAAACCCCAATCGGCAAATCCCCCGCAGCCGATGCTCACCAGATTCATGAACCCGTAGCCCGTCGCTCGCAGTTGTGGACGGACGATCTGGCACAGGATCGGCATGTTATTGCAGTCAAAGAATCCCCAGCCGAGGCCGAATAATATTAAGAAACCGACCGCGACTTCTAATGACCCCGCGTTTCCGACACCAAATAATGACGGGAGAAAGAAGCTCATCCCGAACGCGCTGAGGAAGATCCGGCCGCGCGAGGTGTGACGCATCCAGCGATCTGCGAGCCAACCGCCGATGCCGACTCCGATCAACGACGCGACCTGAACGTACAACACCGCCGATACGCCCGCCCGTCCCTGACCGAGGCCAAACTGCTCTTTCAGAATGTCCGGCATCCAGTCCTTGACGACCCACCCGGCCATGGCAGGCAAAGTAAAATACAACACGAGCAACAGGTAACTCGCGTTCGTCAGTAACTCCCGTCCCGCTGTCCACGGTGGGAGTGATTCGGCAGCATGCTCTGCGCGAGGCGGATTGCGAAGCAGTACGAAGAGCGGCAGCGAGTAGACCACCCCCGCCAGCCCGCAGCCGACAAAAGCCCCACGCCAGCCCAGCGAAGGCTCATCCGCCACGTAACCGGTGAAGCCGCCGAGGATGATCCCCAGATAGATCCCCATTTGGTGAAAGCCGATGGCCCGTGATCGCGTCGCACTGCTGTGAAACTCGGAGATCAGAGCCAGTGCTGCGGGAATGTAAAACGCCTCGCTGATGCCCATCACCGCCCGTGCTATGATGAGTTGCGGAAACGTGGTGACGAATGCGGTCGCCAGCGTGACGGCCGACCAGATGAAGAGACTCGCGGTGATCACATGTCGGCGGCTCACGCGATCCGAGACATACCCACCTACCGGGCTCAGCCCCGCATAGACCCACTTAAAACTGCCCAGCACGAGCCCCCAGTTCGCCTTGGTGGCGATGTCCGGGATGTCACCCATCATGGAATCCTTCATCGCCGCCAGCATCTGTCGGTCGAGGTAGTTCAGCAGCGCCACGGGGACCAGCAGCGCCACCACCAGCCATGCTGTACGCATCTCCGGAGACGATGTCTGGGGGACCGTGTTCGTCATCTCGTGATTCATCCTGTCTGGAAGTGTCCGGCAGGGTCACTGCCGGCCTGTCACTTGCTTCTCCAACGCTTGGTACTCCGCCTGGAGTTCCTCGCCGCCCAGTTTTGGGTAGAGAATCCTCGTGACCTTGAGCAGCTTCTGGCATTCTGCTCTTTCGCCGAGTTGGAAGCAGACACGAGCCACGGTCAGCCGCGTGCGGAGCCAGGCTGGACTGCCCGCCGGGTCGAACGACTCCAACTGCCGATAGACTGCCTTGGCTCGCTTCAGGTCAGCAGGCTGACCGCGATTCACTGAAAGAGTGCCAATCGTTTCCAGCAGCGGGCGGTCGCGCGGGTGAGCCTTCAGCTGCGTCTCGTAGATCGCGATGGCCTCCGGCAAATCTCCGGTCGCGGTGTACGCTTCGGCCAGGCACCGATCCACATGAATCGCCATCTCGGGACTGAGTGTCGACCGCTGGCGATCAAGTCGCCGCGCAGCTGCCAGTTGAATACGTCCCAAGTCATGCCGCGCTGGCTCATCGAGACCAGCGGCCAGCTCTGACAGACCGGAGAGAATCGCCAGCACGTCCTCGGGCGAGGCCGTCGTTGCCGCCGAAAACATCGTCTCCGCTTCACCCGACCGTCCGAGTCCCGCTACGGAAATAATCCTCAGCTGGGTCGCAGCTGGCACCAGCTGGTCCCACTGCTGGTCGAGCTTCGACCCGTCGCGGGCCATCTCGCGCGCCTCGACTTCGCGGCTATGCAGGATCTGTACGAGCAGTTTCTCCGCATCGGCATAGCGGCGGTCGCGAAGTTGGAGTAACACCCGCGCCCAGCGGAGAGCGTTCTGGGACTGAGCCAGCGTCCAGCCAGCGGGCGGTGGCGGCCAACTCGCCAATTGTCGCGAGAGAGTCGACACGGCTCGCTTCTCCCACTCCTGCCGTTGAGGCACATCGGTCAACTGTGCCAAGGCTTGTTCGAAGCAGTACGGCAACTGGGCGGCTGCATCGAAAGCCCGTGCATGGTCGAGCGGAATGGCCTCCAAAAAGTCGATGGCGACGGGCCACTCTTGGTGCTGAATTGCGTCGACGGCGAGTGACCACTCGGCCTCGATATGCGTCGGTGAATCGGGAAACTTCGCGATGTGCTCTTTGAGCTGTGACAGGTACGCCGTACGACCGGCAGGGCTGGGACGTAGCTCGTGCAGCTTGCCAAGCGTCCAAGCGGCGAGGAGATGAGCATCGGCAGCCCGAGCGTCTCCGGGGAAGCGGGTCTGGTACTCGCTGAGCAGCTGCGCGGCCTGTTCAAATTGTCCAGCTTCGATCTCAATTGAGGCTTGCGTGTAAGAGAATTCCGCAGCCAGTCCGGGCTTCCCCTCTAAGGTCGCGACTTGGGAAGCCTGCTCAAATGCGGTGGCAGCTGCGAGCCAGTCGCGACGCTGGGAGGCGAGGCGTCCCTCGCGCACCAGAGCGGCCAGCTTCGCCCCGTATTGCCGAGTCTCGCTGGTGCGTGACAGGGTGGCGTCGACATACGCCCGCCACGGTCCGGTGATCCGCTGTTGCTGAGCGGCGGCTTGCTTCCAGAGTTCATCCGCGAGGGCGGTGTCCCCCTTGTCTTGCGCAACTCGCATCGAGGTCAGCAAGCACTCGATGGTGATCGCCCGCAGTTCCGGAGCGAGTTGGCCTTGTCCCTGCCCATGCTCGATGATCAACGAGAGCGCCTCGGCAGGGGCGTTCTGTGCGAGCTTCGCGCGGGCTTGCTCGGCGAAGAGAGCGTCCACGATCTCGGGCGGCAGGTCGGGAGCAAGCCATGATTTGGCGAGAGTGAACGCCTTCTCGGGATCGCCCTGCAATCGCAGTGTCTCGACCCGGGCCAGCCGCGCGGGCCAGACGAACTCGCTGTTCACCTGCTTGGCGAGAGCGGCACTCCCCTGTCCGGCGTCCAGCAGCGCTGCCGTTTGGTCGGGTCCAGTCGGTTGCAAGCGGGCCTGATTCAGATTCATCCGCACGGTGAGATAGTCGAGTTCATCTTTGATCCTCCGCCGTTCGATCATGGTCAACGTGCCGCTGGCGAGCGGCGTAGTCGACTTCCCGCTGGAGCCCTCGCGTACGCCCGGCTTCACTCCGCGTGGGGGCGAAGGAGAGTCACTCGAGAGGTCATCACGGGCTGACTTCAAGTCCCTGAGTGCCGACAGTGACGCTTGCAGAGCGACCTCTCGTTGCGGTTCGGACTCCGGTGCGAGCTGGCTTCTCCAGAACTCAGCCAGGGCCCGATCACACAGCAGCGTCGCCCGTCGTGATCGCAGAGTGACCCAGCGAGGATTGTCTCGCTGCGTCAGGAGCGGCGTGATCGACTCACTCGCCCGCTGCCAAAGTTCCCCCGCCTCAGCCTCGGAGCCGGCCTCCGCCGCATGGGCCGCGAACACTTTCGACAACTCGACCGCCAGAATTGCGTTCTGAGCCGGGGTCAACTCCGGCTCGGCCAATCGGGCGAGGGCATATTCCTCGGCCACTCGAAACAGCCCCTGCGTCCGCAAACCCGCGAAGTACCCCGGCAGTTCCGCATCGTCGCTGGCTAGAACCCAAGGACCGCTGGCCAGCCAGACAATCATCGCGATGAGTATCGGGCGACTGGTCACGAAAGGCGTCCTGGGGGGATGAGCACATGTCCCTATCGTTCTACGCCAAAGCCACCACTCCAGCAAGAGGGAGAAGCAGCGAGCGGGCGGACGTCAGTCCCCCGTGCCCGTGCAACGTGACACGTTGATCAATGGCCGAAGAGCAATACCGCGTCGAACCACACGGCGGACTCACGTCCGGCGCTCGCTGTCGATTCTGTCAGAGCGGCCTCCCCAGCTGCCGGACCGGCCAATCGAACCGTCCAGCGGGCAACAAAAAACCCCCGGCCAGAGGTCGGGGGTTTCTTGGATTCTGTGGAACGGAGCGACCCACGTTCTGGCGAACGTGGCTACGGGGCATCCACGAACTACGTCGTCGGCACCGACTGGATCGTCTTCAGCACGCGGCTGACGATCTTGTAGGGATCAGCTGCGGAGTTCGGACGGCGATCTTCGAGGTAGCCGCGGTACGCATCGTCCTTGACGAAGCTGTGGGGGATGCGGATCGACGCGCCGCGGTTGGCGACCCCGTAGTTGAACTTGTCGATCGACTGCGTCTCGTGCAGCCCGGTCAGACGCAGGTGGTTGTCTGGCCCGTATGCGGCGATGTGTTCTTCCTTGTACTTGTCGAAGGCGGCCATGAGCTTCTCGAAGTAGGGCTTGCCGCCCTTGTCTCGCAGGAACGCGGTCGAGAAGTTGCAGTGCATGCCGGAGCCGTTCCAGTCGACATCCTTGCCCAGCGGCTTGCAGTGGAAGTTGACATCCACGCCGTACTTTTCGCACAGACGAAGCAGCAGGTAGCGGCCCATCCACATGTCGTCGCCGATCTTTTTGGATCCCTTGGCGAAGACCTGGAATTCCCACTGTCCCTTGGCCACTTCGGCGTTGATGCCTTCGTGGTTGATGCCCGCGTCGAGACAGATGTTGAGGTGCTCTTCGACGATCTGGCGAGCGATGTCACCGACGTTGTTGTAGCCGATGCCGGTGTAGTAGGTGCCTTGCGGAGCGGGGTAGCCCTCGACAGGGAAGCCGAGCGGGCGACCCTCTTGGTAGAGGAAGTATTCCTGCTCCAGACCGATCCACAGGTCTTCCGATTCGCCGACCGTCGACCGGTAGTTCGTGACGTGCGGGGTGAGGTCCGGCATCAGGACTTCGCACATGACCAGGAAGCCGTTGAGACGGGTGCTGTCTGGGTAGAGAGCGACCGGCTTCAGCACGCAGTCAGAGCTGCGGCCTTCGGCCTGGCGGGTCGAACTGCCGTCGAATCCCCACAGTTCGAGGTCAGCCAGCGACTTGGGGGCCTTGTCCACAATCTTGGTCTTGCTGCGGAGGTTCGGCTCGGGGGTATAACCGTCCAGCCACACATACTCCAACTTGTACTTCGACGACGAACTCATCAGTGTCTCCAGAACGATATCGCGAGGCGTCTGCATGCTTTCCGGGAGGCGAGGACGATCCCCGCCGGTTGCCGAAGCGAGCGCTCCACCGACAGCCGGGTCACTTTTATGATGCTCCGGAGACGGTCCGTCAACTCATGCCGACCGAATTTGAGTTTGGCCCGATGCCCAACCCTTGAGCAGCCCTGCCCAACAGTCCCGCAGTCCCATCGAGAAGCCCCGAAGAAACCGCAAGAATTGCCTGTTCTGACCGGGCCAGCTGCTTACCGACGCCATTAAGGCAAACAACGTGCCGGGAACCGAGACATTTCTTGTCCACATCGCCTTGAGCGGACGGCCATCTTGTGGCAGATGCTCAGTTCTCCCACGTTAGCCGGTACTGTGGCCTCTCCACCAGAAACGCGGCGATGCGGTCGGTGCGCGAGAGTGCCACGGGGATGAAGTCGATGGCTTGCTGGAGCCGCTCATTTGGCTCGGCACAGCTAAAGCGGAGGAAACCGGCTCCGGCGGCCCCGAAGCATTCACCGCCCAGGCAGGCGACGCCGAACTGGTCATCGGCTCCTTCCAGTAGATAGAGCGCGAGCCCGTGGCTGGTGATCCCCAGTTGCTGGCAGATCTCGCTGACGTTCGGGAAGACGTAGAACGTCGCTGCCGGAGGGAGGGTCTGAAACCCCTCGATCCGGCTCAAGCCCGCGTTCAGCAGCTGGACCTTTTCCTGAAAGAGTCCCATCTGCCGGTCGCGTTCGGCTCGGTCGCGGGTCAGGGCATGGAGTCCGGCGAGTTGCACAATCGGCGGGGTGCAGCTGACGGTGGTGTTGATCATTTTTCCGATGGCGTCGGTGACCTCGGCACTGGCGACGGTAAAGCCGAGACGCCAGCCGCTCATGCTGTAGGACTTGCTGAAGGTGTACGCGGCGACGCATTGGTCCAGCATTCCTGGCTGGGCGAGGATCGAGTGGTGCCGCCCCTCCCAGACCATGTGGCAGTACGGCTCGTCACTGAAAACAGCGATGCTCTTCCCGCGAAGGAGGTCGGCGATGTCACGCAAGTCCTGCTCGGTGGTGACGCCGCCCGTCGGGTTGTGCGGAGAGTTGAGGAAGATCGCCTTCGGCTGCGGCTCGGTGTTTAAGAAGTGTTCGATGGCCGAGATTTCAGGCCGGAACTGGTGCGACTGCTTTAAGTCACTGGTCACCATCCTCGCCCCTCGGCGCTGGATATTGGGGGCGTAGGTCGGGAACTGCGGGCTGAAGACCAGCACGCTGTCGCCGGGTTCGAGGAACGCCTCGCAGAAGTACTGTTCGAAGATCTTGGCACCCGGCCCGACCGCGATGTTCTCCGGCCCGGCGGGGATGCCGAATTCCTCTTTCACGAAAGCAGCTGCGGCAGCGCGGAACTCAGGAAGGCCCGGCGAGGGGCAGTAGTGCGTTTGGTTGGTCTGGATTGCACTGATGCCACTGGCCTTGGCAAAGGCGGGCGTCTCGAAGGGGCTATCGCCGATTTCGAGTTCGACGACATCCTTGCCTTTCGCTTTGAGCGCTTTGGCAATGGCAAGAACACTGAACGCCGACTCAACTGACAGAGAACGGGCGAAGGCACTGAGCTGCACAGTCATGAGTCACTCCAGCGAACAGCAAGGGGATCGTGAACGGAGATTACCGCGCCACGACGATGCTGCGAAGACTGGGGGGGATGACAGTGATGCGTACATCACCGGAGTGTTTCACCCGAGATGAGCGGTCCGCCTGCAGCCAGAAAGAGGCCATCCAAATTGAAACCGTGCGTTGCCCTATCAATGATCGGCGGCAGCCTCACGCGTGACGATGATCCGACAGACTGGTTGACCACCGTTCCGGGTCGAACATCAGCACTTCTGCCCGACCAAATATTCGTGCGAAACTCTGCTACTCGGCATGCGGCTTCCAGCCCTCAGATGCTTCCGGTGAGGAAACCGGGGTCTCATCCGCCGCAACTTCGGACAATGGC
>JAYTCW010000206.1:0-3826 GCA_043736295.1 Planctomycetota bacterium
GTGACCCACAGCAGCTTCGAACGCATTGGCATGTCGCGTGAATATCAGGAGAAATTCTTGCTCGAACAAATTGAGAGTTATGACCAGTTGCTGTGCGAGTACGCAGGCAAGCGAGGTCAGCACCGCAACCTCATCAAGACCATCGAGAAGCAGAAGGCGGGGCGAGCCGAACGCCTCAAGAATTTGCTGGCTGAGGGCAAGAAAGATGACGGGCTGGTGTTCGACGAACTGGGAGTCGATCACCTCTTTGTGGATGAAGCGCACTCGTTCAAGAATCTGGAGACGCCGACCAAGATGGACCGAGTGGCGGGCATTCAGACCGGTGGCTCGGAACGGGCGTTCGATCTCTTGCTGAAGTCGCAATATCTCAGTGAACAACATCCGGGACATGGGGTCACGTTTGCGACGGGGACACCGATCTCGAACACGATGGTCGAGATGTACACGATGCAGCGGTTCCTCGACCCTGCTGGGCTGCGCAGCCGGGGGATCGAACATTTTGATGCGTGGGCCGCGACGTTTGGGGAAGTCGTCGAGACGCTGGAACTCTCCCCCGATGGAGCGGGATTGCGTCCCCGCAGTCGCTTCGCAAGGTTCACGAATCTGCCCGAGCTGCAACAGATGTTCCGAGCGTTTTCCGATGTGCAAACGGCGGAGATGCTGAATCTCCCGCGTCCTCACCTGGAAGGCGACAAGGCCCACATCGTGGCCTGCCCGATGTCGCCCCAGCAGGTCACGTTGCAGAAACAACTGGTCGAGCGATACGAACGTATTCGCTCGGAACGGGTCGATCCACGCGAAGATAATGCGCTCGCCATCACCACTGATGGCCGCAAGCTGGCGACCGATGCACGGATGCTGTCCGCCACCGCACCAGACTTTCCGGAATCCAAAGTCAATCGGCTGGTGGGGAACGTCGTCGAGGTTTGGAAACGCTCGGAAGCGACACGCGGCACGCAGATGGTTTTTTCCGATCTCGGCATCAACCCGACCCCGTGGGGATATTCGCTCTATGACGAGGTGATTGAAAAACTCGTCGCCGGTGGAATTCCGCGTGACCAGATCGCCGCGATGGGAGACGCCGAATCGGATGCCAAGAAGCAAGCCCTGTTTGAGAGAGTGCGAACCGGCTCGGTGCGAGTGCTGCTCGGCAGCACGCAGAAGATGGGGACCGGGACGAACGTGCAGAAGCGGCTGGTCGCATTTCATCATCTCGATGCACCGTGGAAACCGGCTGAGGTGGAACAGCGTGAAGGCCGCATCTTGCGACAGGGGAATGAGAACAAAGAGGTGTCGATCTATCGCTACGTGACCGCCGGGTCGTTCGATGCTTACATGTGGCAGGCTCTGGAAACCAAGGCGAAATTCATCTCGCAGGTGATGAGCGGTCACAACGCCACTCGCAGGGCCGATGACATCGGCGGGCAGGAACTTTCGTACGCGGAAGTCAAAGCCATCGCCTCGGGCAACCCAGCTGTACTGACCCTCGCCGAAGCCGATGCGGATCTCCAGCGGTTACAAATCCTCAAGAAGAATCACCTCGATGAGCAGTTCGTCGCCCGTCGTAATATCCGCGACCTGCCCACGACGATCAGACGTCTGACCGAGAAGCTGGCCAAGCTCACTGAGGATGCAGCCACCCTCGCACAGCACGTCCACGATCCGCTGGTGATCGCGGGCCGAAAGTGTTCTCTCGATGAGGCGACAAAAATCCTTTCGCAGCGACTGCATACCCTGCCGGAACGGGTCCGCGAGACGACCCGCGTGCCGCTGGGAATATTTCGAGGTCTCCGCTTCGGGCTGATTCTGCACGCGAATCAATCCCCCGAGGTTTCCCTCGAAGGAGCGACCACACAGCTCGCGGGACTCGCCCGCGACCATCACGGCCCCCGTGCGATCCTCAATGCCCTGGAGCGAATCGCTGGCAACACCCGCACCGACTGCGAGCACGCACAGCAGCACCTGTCGCTCGCCCAAACCCAACTCCACGACTATCAATCCCGCCTCGGCAACGCCTTTCCCCATGCATCCTATCTCGATGAACTCATCCACCTCCGCGACCAACTCAAAGCCCACCTCTCCAGCACGAATCATTCTCCCCACGACGAGGCGAACAAGCTGGCGACCGCTGGCTCACCCGCGACCCCCGATCAACCCACCGTCTCCGAACTCGCCGCCAGAATCAAATCCCTCAAGGCCACCCACACGCTCGAATCCACTCCGCACCGCCCCACTTCACAACCGTCCACCTCCGAAGAACCCGTCACGACCCGCATCCGCCGCAGGGCCGCCGTTCAACCGGCGTTCTCCACTCCTGAGACGACGCTGAACACCGCCTACTCCGCAGCACCCCTCCACACTTCCGAAGACGATCCCGCCCCCGTTCCCCCCAGCTTCCAACACCGCACCCTCCACCAACGCTCCCGCCCCGATACCGCACAAACCCCCGCGTGAATCCCCCCGCTGCCCCCGCCCTCGGCCTCCGTGGGCGGGCATCTCTCCGGAATCGAACCCTGTTCGTCAGCCCAAAGCCCAGCTTTCGGGCGAACGGAACAAAACCTTCCCCCCACGGGGAACGGGCGGTCCAGGACTGGCCCGTGGGAGGGCACCGCTCTGCACAAGCGAGCCCCGAGCGCGGAAGAGTGGGAGGCAGCCCAAAGCGGCCAGCGCGGCCCCGATCCTTGACCGCCCGTGGGGTGCCCCCGCTTCATGCCGTCAGGCGAGAGGCTGCGCCGCAGGCGTCTGTATCCGATGGCATTCTCAATATCCGATGATGTTCCTTATTGCGGTCTGCATGAATGAGACATTTCAGCTTGAAATGGATTATTTATATGCGTACACTCTGGTTGTAAGGATGCCCCGTGAATAACTCCAGTTATCTGACTTCGCTTCCACCATATGGAAAATGTGGTTTCACACTGATCGAGCTTTCGATTGTGCTGGTGATTATTGGCCTGTTGGTGGGCGCCGTCGTTGTTGGGCAATATATAATTGAAGTAGCATTAATAGGTAGAGAAATCAGCGCTATTCAAGGATATGTTTCTGCCCTCAACACGTTTAGAGCAAAGTATAACTACTTACCTGGCGACGTGCCCAATGCTACCCAATTTTTTCCTGTCACCTTTAATGGTGATGGCAATGGCAGCATTTTTGCAACAAACGCCGTTAGTGCAACACAGCTCAACACTAATGCTGGTACTTATGAATTTATGGCGGTGAATACCCAGCTAGCCTATGCTGGGCTGATTAATCAGAAGACTTATGACGAGACCGTGAGCGCGAATGGCGTACAAGGTAAGATGATTTATGAAACGCCAACCAAGAATGGCTTGTGTGCGGTGGGACAAGGCTCCTATAATATGTTGAGGTTAGGCTGCAACACTGGAAATCCTTATGGTATGAGCAGCGGCGCTTTAAGTCTTACACGGGCTCTTTATCTCAATGCTCCCCGCGCTTATGCGGTGGATGTGAAGCTGGATGATGGAATGCCGCGCAAGGGAAAAATTCTACAAACCTATCAGGCATCCATAAGCTATTGGTATGCTGGATGCACCAACGTCGTAAGCGGCGTGTATTATTACAACGTCACCAACGAGTCATATGAAACCAATGGTGCTGCCTTCGGTATGCAGGGTTGCCCGCTATGGGCATATAATCTATACTAGCCCATAAATTACGGTTCATCCGACTATTTGGGGGGGATTTCGAAATTTCTGACGGCATCTGGATTTACGGTTCATCCGACTATTTGGGGGGATGGCTTGTCAAACGCGGACATGCTGGTCATCACTGGGGTTGTGTTTAGTGGCACGACAGACCAGTGGGA
>JAYTCW010000207.1:0-25414 GCA_043736295.1 Planctomycetota bacterium
ACCCAATCGAACGCGGTCCCGGCCAGTAGGCCCCGGCGCAGAGACTCGGCAGTCAAACTGCGCGGGTCGCTTTCGGGAGGGGCCGGATTCACGGCGAAGGACCGCCGGCGATTGACCGGCGGACCGGCGGATAACTGATAGATCCCCGCGACCCCGGTGTCGGGCCAGAGCAGAGCCGTCTCCTGTTCAGTCGTCTCCACATGGGCGTCGACGGTCTGGGCGCTGGGCAGCAGAATCGTTCCACTGACGGGTTCCCGGAAGGCCTCGCGGATCGGTGTACCCACCAGGATCGGGTCTGATCGCAAGCGACCCTCCAGTGAGTATTGCAACAGGCGATTCACCAGCGGCAGATAACTCGGCCACAACACCCAATGACCCCAGCTGTCGTTGAGCGAGGTGGTGACGAGGACTGCTCGCCCGCGCCCGAGGGACCGCTCCAGGATCGCCGGATCGCCGGTCGTAAAGGGGAGGATGACCTGCCAGTTCCCCTCGGGACGCGGCTTGATGTGGGCGTAGCGAGAGACGGGGGCGGTGGTCAGACCCGTATCGGTCCGACCTCGAAAGGGAGCGAGGACTGGATGGTCGAGATCGCGGGTTTCGAACGTCACCGGCTCGCTGGTGTGGTCGGCGAATTCGAGCAGATCAACCGGTAGGAGTTTCGCCCCGAGTGTGCGTTGGAATGCCTCACGATCGGTCTGACCTCCAAGTCCAACGACGAGCCCGCCGCCGTCGTTGACGAACGCGGTCAACCGGGCGATCTCGGCCTCACCCAGACTCTCCACATCGCATAACACCACGCAATCGTACCGGCCTAAATCCACCTCCGGCAGTTCTGTCGAGGTGCAGACGGTCGGCTGGAACACACTGTTCGAGGAGGAGGGAGTCGATCCCGGCGTGGAAGTCGGCGAGATCGCCAGCTGAAGAAACCCACTGGCCGACTCCGCCAGCGAGTCGGACGGATGGCCATCGACCAAGAGGACATCCAGGCTCTTGCGCGAGGCGACCACGCGGCGAATCTGGTTATCGCCGACGATGGCATCCGGGCCGATTCGGGCTTCGATCGTCACTTCTGCCCCCGAGTCGGGAATCCGCAACGTGGCCGTCACCTTCTGTTCGCCCCAGGCGGGCAGCGTGACCGACTGGCTGGAGCGCACGACGTTGTCGACAAGGACTTCCAGCGAGCGCGTCTCCTCATCCGCCGAGAAGCTGGCGATGTCGACCTCGACGCGGAAAGGGCGTCCGGTCAGAGCCACCAACTCCGGGGTCTTGAGCGACTTCAATGCCACATTCGATGACCCGCGATTCCCCGCATCCACCAAATACAACTTGGCTCGCGCGGCCAAATCCTTCAACGCCTGGCGCAGCTGGGATTCCTGCGCGGGAGTGTCGCCGGACCAGTTGGTCGACTGAAAGTCACTGAGGATGTAGACCTCGGTCGGTTGATCGAGGGGCACTTCATTCAGCAGTTCGCTGACCTGACGCAAGGCTCCCGCGATGTCCCCGGCATCGTCGAGCAGTGGGACGCGGTCGATCTCGCGCAAGACATCCGCCGGGTCACGCGCGGGTCGGCGGATGATGACGGGGGACGTGGCGTTCCCGATCCGGCAGAGATTGAACGCATCGCCCGCCGAGCTCTGCTGCACGATCTCGCGGGCCAACTGGCGGGCCCGGTCGAAGCGAGTCTCGGAGCCGGTCTTGGCTGACATACTCAGCGACCCGTCGAGCAATAGCACCTTGTGAGTTCGGTGCGTCCCGGTGGCCGCTACGGAGTCCAGTTGCTGAAACGGCTCCGCAACAGCGAGCGCGAGCAGCGCGAGCAGCAGACAGCGCACCAGCAGCAACAGCAGTGACTCGATCCGCAGCCGCCGAGCATGCCGATCCAGCGCCGCTCGCAGAAACTGCATCGCCGCCCAGCGCTCAACCCGCGGCGTCTGTCTCCGCCACAGATGAATCGCAATGGGAATCGCCACGCCCCCCAGCGCCCACAGCCACAGGGGACTGACAAACCCCAAGGCCAGCAGTCGCGGAAATGCGTTCATCCCGAACAGCATAGCAGTCCAGAAGTAGAACGGAATTCAAACCGTTCCCTCCCGTCCCACCCGCCCGTGGAGCAGCAACGCGAAGTCTTCAAAACAGAGTTAGCCCGAGCCACTGCCCCCGCGACGCAAATACTCGCAGCGTGCATAAATCACAGGCGTGAGTCGTACGGGATCACTGGGGCATTGACGGGGCAGTCGGACCGGATCAGACTCATTTCCCGTGTGCTGCCCGAGTCGTGACGAGAGCGAGATCACCATTCATGCGTTGTCGAGTCCTGTCGATTCTGTTGAGTCTCGGCCTCGTCCGACTCGCTGTGGCTCATGACGGTCCGCACCCGCATGCTCACAAAGTCTCCGACGCCGAAATCCACAAGCCGACCGCCATCCCGGCCCGCATTCTCCTGAGTTGGGAAGGTGATCCGACGATATCGGCAGCGGTCACTTGGCGGACCTCGGCAGAAGTGTCGCAGGGGCTGGCTGAGATCGCCGTGGCGACCGATGGCCCCGGCTTCCCGAAGACCGCCACACCAGTCAAAGCGGTCATGACCCCGCTCGAAACCGACTCCGGGTCGACCCACTGTCATACCGCGTCGTTCACGTCACTGACTCCGAAAACCACATACGTCTATCGCGTCGGCGATGGCGAGAACTGGAGCGAATGGTTCCAGTTCCAGACGGCCAGCATGCAACCTGAGCCGTTTAGTTTTATCTATTTCGGCGATGCTCAGAACGACATCCGCTCGATGTGGTCGCGCGTGATCCGCGAGGCGGCCCGCGATGCTCCCAAGGCCGCCTTCATGCTGCATGCCGGAGACCTGATCAACCGGTCCGAGAACGACGCCGACTGGGGCGAGTGGTTCCAGGCGGGCGGACCGCTGCACGCCATGATCCCCTGCATCGCAACACCGGGGAATCATGAGTACCGCGTTGTCAGCAGTTTCGCCGGGATCCCGACCAAGATCGAACTCTCCAAGTATTGGAAACCCTCGTTTGCCTTCCCGAAGAACGGCCCGAAGGAGAGCTCGGGGCAGCTCGAAGAGACATGCTACTTCATCGACTATCAAGGAGCCCGCATCGTCTCCCTGAACTCGAACAATCACCATCTCATCCAGGCAGCGTGGCTCGACAAGGTGCTAACCGACAACCCGAACAAGTGGACGATCCTCACCTTCCACCATCCGCTCTACTCGACGGCGATTGGACGGGACAACCCCATGATCCGGACCGCCTGGCAAGCCATCTTTGACAAGCACAAGGTCGACCTCATCTTGCAGGGGCACGACCATTCGTATGGGCGGACGGGGCTGCTCCACGGGGAGAACACGACCACCGGACTGGCCAAGCAAGTCCCCGAGTCTGGCACTGTCTACGTCGTTTCGGTCAGCGGTCCCAAGATGTACGCCGCCCAGCGTCGTCCGATCTTCAGCCGCGTCGGGGACGACACTCAGCTGTATCAGATCATCCACATTGATGGCGACCAGTTGAGGTACGAAGCTCATACAGCGACCGGTCGGTTGTACGATGCGTTCACTCTCGACAAGCAGTTGGGCCAGCCGAATCGACTGACGGAGCAGGTGCCACAGACGCCAGAGAATGTGCGTCCCCCGGTTCCGGAATTGCCGAAGTCGGAGTAGTTGAGCAACGTCCCCGGGTCCACCCACTGGCACTCGCTTGAATCGTCGAACTCGTCAGCGCGGGAGGAGCGAAAGCGGCATTTTCCATTGTTTTCCACGCTGAAGCCTCGGGTGAGAGAGGTCAAGAAAGCCCCTTAACGCGAGCGGCCCGTGAAAACTGACCTGCCAGACTTCCGAAGTCTCGGAAGGCTTCGGAAGTCTATTGAGATGCGAAGGAGTGTGGCCGCTCGCCTTACGGCACACCCCGCAGAGCCAGCAGTGGACGCTTCCCGTGGGCATCGGGGCTGAATTCAACGCATCGCCGATTCCTGTCATCACGTCACATCGAATAAGAAGCCTCGATCCACGTCTCGGAAATGTGAAACGCGGAGGGCGCGGAGGACGCGGAGAAAGGCATTCCTTCCGAACTCTGCGTCCTCGGCCCCCTCGGCGTTTCAATTCCGCCGGTCCATCGCGTTCGATGCGCCACCACCGGAGGTCGTGAGTGATATGTGATCGGTGGCTTCTGATTTGGGGCTGCTGACTTTTCTCACGCACGCACCCAGACAGTCCAGCGGGAGACCCCTTCTGAGAATCGATTCCGACAGCGTTGCGCCATTTCTACTTCGCGGGCCAGTCGGTCGACTCGCTCCTGGCCGATTTCAAATACGCCTCCAGCTGGCTCGTCACGTCGGGATACTTCACGGCGACATTGGTCGCTTCGCCGAGGTCGGTCTCCAGATCGTACAACGCGATCGGTGCGGCGAGGTCGCCGGTGCGGATGCCCTTCCAGTGCCCCTGAAAGAGAGCGGCTTGATTGAACCCGCGCTCGTGGAATTCCCAGTAGAGGAAGTCGTGCTTGGGTTGCGTGTCGGCCTCCCCGCGCAAGGTCGGCACGAAGCTGATCGAGTCGCACCCCTCCGGCACCCTCGCCCCGGCGAGTTCCGCAGCTGTCGCCATCCAGTCACCGAAGTAAGCGACGTGCTTGGTCTCTCGATGGGGCGCAATCGTTCCCGGCCACCAGGCGATGCAGGGGACGCGGATGCCGCCGTCGGTCAGGCTGCGCTTGATGCCCTTGAAAGGACCGCTGGGTTTGAACCGGGTGAGGTCGTGGTTGCTTTCATTGTGGGGGCCGTTGTCGCTGGTGAAGATGACGAGCGTGTTTCGGTCGAGCTGCTTGGCCTTGAGCACATCGAGCAACTGGCCGACTTGGCCGTCCATACGAGTAATCATCGCAGCCTGACCCTTGTCGGGATCGGGCCAATCCTGGTCGGCATAGGGGCCAAAGTCGGGCACCTCAGCTCCATTCTTTAGCTCGCGGGTCCGCTCGTTGTTAGCATGCGGAACGACCAGTGACCAGTCGAGGAAGAACGGCTTCTCGTGCGGGGTTTGGACGAACTCGATCGCCTTCTCGGCCAATAGATCGTCGGCGAACTGGACCGCTTTCGTGGCATACCCGCCGCCATCGGCCCCGATCGGCACGACCTCGTTAGGCAGGCCCACGCGCGATTCGTTCTCCCACAGAAAGTCAGGGAAGTGGTTGTGCGCATGATGCTGGTTCAGGTAGCCAAAGAACTGGTCGAACCCCTGCTTCCGTGGCAGCCCCGACTCCGCCGGACCGACATCGCCCAGCCCCCACTTGCCGTACAGAACGGTCTGATACCCGGCTTGCTGCAAGACCTGGGCGACCGTCGTGTCTTCGGCCCGCAGAGCCTGAGCCAGCGGGTTCTTCTGCCCGGCATTCCCCCGCACTCGCGTGTGCCCATGATGCTGCCCGGTCATCAAGACGCTCCGCGACGGAGCGCACACCGTCGCCCCCGCATAGAACTGCGTAAACCGCAGCCCCTCCTTCGCCATCTGATCCAGTCGCGGCGTCTGAATCACCGTCTGACCATAACAGCCGAGATCCCCATACCCCAGATCATCGGCCATGATCCAGATGAGGTTGGGACGCTCGGCAGCGGAAAGGCATGAGGCCAACAACACAAACAGAAACCAGCTCAGGCGTGACATGCAGAAACCTTTTCGATAAAGCAAACCTAGGAATGACAATGAGGCGACTCGATTCTCCATGGCCGATGAGATTAGCACCCGAACCCATTCCCGCGGTAACTCGCGAGTTGATCTTTGCTACTCACGGGGCGTACCTCGCTCTGCTGCAGAATCCATCTGGAACTGGTTCCCCCCTCGATATATTCCGGATTCGCTAAGAGTGTTCCGGTAACGGCATGCCCCCGTGGAGTCCAACGGAAGGAAAGTGGGGCAGTCAGCTGCACCCAGACGTGACTTGACGTAGATCTTGCATCGCCGTCAGTCGACAAGGCAAACGACCTGATCCCTTCATGTTCATCCGTGTGAAGGATGTACCCCTTCAGACAGACTCTTTGGCCCATGTATCGTTCCAGACTGTCTTCCTCCTCATTGATGGAGGTCACCTTCTCGAAGTCGAGTCGCACAGTTCCGAGCGGTGCCTCGGCTTGGAATCGTTCGATCTTCATCGCTGGAATGACGAATCCCCACAGGACAGTCAAGATGGTCCCCAGAGTTAAGGATAATCCAAGCCCAAGGAGTGCAATGCGCCGACCACCCATCTCGTAGTTACGGTCTTCCCGAACCGCCACGATTGCTGACATCATTGATAGCAATGTCAGAAACGAAAACGTCGGGATCAGGAAACCAGCAACTGAAATCCCAGCCAGCGTCAGCGACGCCACAGCCCAGGGTGAGAGTGGCCGGTAGTCCATGGGATTCAATGTCGTTTCTGGTGACATGATCGAGACTCCAGCATTCGAGAGCGGTTTGAGAATCCGTGGACACCGATACCGCAGGGGAATGACAATTATGGAACACGAATCCCCGCTAATCAACGCTGATCCGATCCTGGATTAGCGGTGATTCGTGTTCCAAAAATGAGGTGCCTACGAATCTTGAATGTACTCTACGCCTGATCCATCCCCCAGCGGCGAGTCAGCTTCACGGGTCGCCCCAGCTGATCACAAATCCGTGTGACGACGAAATCGACGAGGTCCATGATGGTCAGTGGTTGATGATACAGCCCCGGCATCGCGGGGAGAACGACCCCGCCCGCTTCGGTGAGTCTCCTCATATTGTCGAGCTGAATTAGCCCGAGTGGCGTCTCGCGCGGGACGACGATCAGCTTCCGCCGCTCCTTGAGATGCACATCGGCGGCCCGCTGAATCAGGTTCGTCGACATCCCCTGCGCGACCGAGGCCAGCGTCCCCATTGAGCACGGGCAGATCACCATGCCCGCAGTGGGGAACGACCCGCTGGCGATCCCGGCGTTGTAGTCTTGGTAGCCGTGGATCAAGAGCTGGCCGGACGCGGGATCAGCTGGCACCTCGGAGCGTTCTGTCCACCACGGGATCGCAGATGAGAACAACTTCGCCGGGGTCAGCTGGCCCGCGAGCGACAGCTCCAACTCCCGCGCGAACACCTGATTCGCAGCTGGGCTGACGACCAGATGCACGGTCGCTCCCTGGCTGAGCAACACCTCCACTAAACGGACTCCATACGCGGACCCGCTGGCTCCGGTGAAGGCGACGACGATGTGGTCCGAGGAGGCTGGCGACACGGGTGGGGCTCGATGGAGGTGTTTGTCGAGTGATTCATGGCTCTAGTGTATTCCACGATTGGGTGTGCGCTTTCGTAGCCTGGACCCCCAGGTCCGGGCGGTACGGACCTGGGGGTCCGTACTACATTTCGGCGCACATGCAATTGTGGAATGCTCTCGTGAGTGTAGACACCTGGCTTGATCTGTGAGGGAGATTCCTCGCCGTTTTCTGCGTTCCTGTCGTTGGGTACGGCCAGTTATTACAGCAAGCGCATCGGTGACGGATCGGATTTGGCACAACTCTCACCGACAGGCGTCATCATTCGGCCCACAGGGCCAGCCATTCGTCCAGCCAGGGCTGAAGGCCCTGGTCATCGGCCACCGTCATAGCACAAGCCCCACCGGGGCGACCATTCGAATCCTGTCGAGTTTAGTGGGAGCAGAATGGCCGGGCCTTCAGCCCTCCGAATTGCAGGGTGGGGCACGTTCCAGGGGCGTTGCCCCTGGCTGGGCGAATGGCTGGCCCCTTGGGCCGGAGGAGCTGTGCTAGAGAATTTGACTGGTCACCTGCAAGGTACTGTGAACGAACGAAATCTGGTTCATTCGGTCACTCCCGGACGGTCTCTTCGATCTCGCGCATGTACTTGAGGCTCTCGATGGCGATGACTTCTGCTCCGGGGGAGTAATCGAAGACCTCGACGGAGACCCAACCGTTGTAGTGGCTGTCGCGGAGGGCGCGGAAGATCGGGTGGTAGTCGGTTTCGCCCATGCCGGGGCCGAGCAGGTTCGTGTCGTTCACGTGGAAATGCCGCGTGCGATGCTGGAACTGGTCGATCAGTTCGGGGAGTGGGGTGCGTTCGCCGCCGAGCATGGCCTTCACGTCTTGATGCAGCTGGAGGGTGGGGTGATTGACGGCGTGGATGATGGCCATCGCCTCGGCACAGGTGTTGATGAAGTTGGTCTCCTTGGGAGTGAGCGGCTCCAGGCAGAGCGTCACCCCGCGCTGGCCCCAGTGGTCGGCACACTCGGAGAAGACTTCGACCGTGGCATCGAACGCCTGTTCCCAGGTCACTCCCGGCAATAGATTCCGCTGAGCGGGGGAGCCGAAGACCATCACCTGGCCACCGAGGTCCGCGCACAAGTCCCCGAGCCGCTTGAGATAGTCCGCCGTTTTTTGCCGCACCGCCCGATCGGGACTCGTGAGGTAAAGCCCGGTCGTCTTGGCCAGCATCCAGTGGATGCCGATGACCTCCACGCCATAGCGAGCCGCTGTGTCGCGCAGTTGAGTTCGCTCCGCCGAGGACAGATCGCAAGGTTTCGATCCCAGCATGAACGGGGCGACCTCGATCCCGGTGTAGCCGGTCTGGGAGATGAACTCGCACTGCTGCTCCCAGCTCCACTCCACAAAAAGTTCATGACAGATGGCATATTTCACGAATGAGTTCCTCGAAAGCGGATTTGAACGACTGGGGAGGGGGCGGGACAGATGCCACAGTTGCCGAACATAACAGTGACGACCGGTTCTGACGAGTTCACCAGATCGTCTCCGCTGATCGGGTGAAGCTAGCTCCCCCGTCCGGTCGATCCAAGTGTACGCAGGGAATCGAACATCCCATGACCACCGGTAGAAACTGCCGGAACGGTTGTAGGAACTAGGCAGGGTCGCCGGTTCGAGAATCCTCGCAAGAGTTCGTGAAGGCTCCAGTTGGCTGGAGTGGGCAGACTTTGATGGCCGAAGTCTAACCATTAGGCAAAGTGTGCCGGTCCGTTTCTCGATCGTGGACCGCGTACACCACAACTTCCGAACTCGATTGGGAACACTTGGGGGATTTGAAGCCATGCGAAACATGACCTGGTTATCCGTCGTATTGGCAGCCTTTGCGCTGCTGGGCGGATCGGAATCAGAAGCCGGACTCTTCTGCGGGATAGGTCGCTATCGACATTGTCCGACCGAAAGCTGCGAACCGTGTCAGGACTACTGTCAGGCACGCACCTGCAACAGTGGTTGTTACAAGACGGTCCACGAGACCACCT
The DNA here is from genome assembly GCA_043736295.1 of Planctomycetota bacterium. Taxonomy (GTDB): domain Bacteria; phylum Planctomycetota; class Planctomycetia; order Planctomycetales; family Planctomycetaceae; genus TH-plancto1. The sequence goes on from JAYTCW010000207.1 coordinate 9,258, forward strand.
GGTGTACGGAAACGTACCAAGAATGCCAGACGGTCATGGACACCTGCATCGAGAAGGTGCCGGTGCAGTGCAACCGGACCGTCCGCGATACCTGCTGGCGGGACGAGTGCTACACGGTTTGCAAGCCGTGCTACCAGACCTGCTACCGCAACGTCTGTTACACCGTTCGTGTGCCACACCATCAGACCTGCTACCGCACGGTCTGCTGCCAGGTTCGCAAGCCGTGCTACCAGACCTGCTACCGTAACGTCTGCTACACCGTCTGCAAGCCGTGCTACCAGACCTGCTACCGCAATGTCTGTTACACTGTTCGCAAGCCGCACTATCAGACCTGCTATCGGACAGTTTGCTGCACTGGCTACCGCACCGAAACGCAGACTTGTTACAGAGATGTCTGTCACACCGTCTGCCGTCCGATCACCGAAACCCGTTGCGAGAACGTCTGCGGCGGCGAATGGCAGATCGTTCGGGAATGCGTTCCCGGTCCAGTGGTCGACCGCTGTGTGAGTGATCCCGGTTCGTTCCAGTGGGACGAAAACGGCTGCTGCTGCGTCTACAAGCCCGGTTGCTGCCGGACCGAAAAGGTCCAGTGTCCTCCTCGCGTCTGCTGCAAGAAGGTCTGGGTTCCCAAGACGTACACTCGCAACGTCAGCTGTACCCGTTGGGTCAGCGAAGTGAAGCATTGCCAGGTGCCGTACACGACCTGTCGCCGCATTCCTTACAGCATCTCGAAGCAGGTGCCGTATACGACTTGCAGCTGGACTTGCGAGACCTGTACCAGGCAAGTGCCGTACACGACCTGTAGCTACACTCGTGAGTGCCGGACCAAGCAGGTGCCTTATACCACCTGCACTTGGACCTGCGAGACGATCAGCCGTCAGGTGCCGTACACGACGTGCAGCTACACCTGCGAGCAGCGGACCAAGCAGGTGCCGTACACCACCTGCACCATGACCCAGCAGGTCTGTCACCGCAAGGTGCCGTACACCACCTGCCGTCAGGTCTGTGAGACCCGCTACGTGACCAAGACCCGTTGCGTCCCACGACAGATCATGGTCTGCAAGACCCGCTGCGTGCCCAAGACGGTCTGCCGTCAAGTGCCAGTCGATCCAGGCTGCGATGCGGGCTGCCTCGCTGTCAATCCAGGCTGTGCCGCCCCGATGACTGCTGGCTGCGATGGAGCCACCTGTACGAAGTAGTTCACCGAACGGAATCGGAAGTGCCTGCGGGGGAGGACGAATGTCCTCCCCCGTTTTTTTTCGATGAGGTATTGCGTCGGTCGGTCCTTACTCCGGCTCGGTCATGCGGATCAGCCGTCGCAGCAGGACTTCTGAGACACGGCCTCGGAAGCGGATCTCCTCGTCAAACTCCACGACCGGGATGGAGGTGCCGTGCTCACGGGTGAGCTCGGGGTCGGTCGAGATGTCGACCACTTCAATGGGTGGCAAAAAACGTGCATAGTCGGCCAGCAGTGCGGCGGCCTCATCACAGAGTGAGCAGTTCGCCCGCGAGTAGAGGACCGCAGTGCGGAAGCGCTGGCCGGGTCGCTCGGGTGCCCAATCGGTCCCGTCGTAGTCGGCCCGATAGAGTAACCGCAGTCCGCCGACAATCGCCGACAAGGCGAAGAGCAACCAGACGGGAAGTGCCTGATGAAACCATTGCCAGGGGACTTCTGCTCGCCAGCCGGGGACCGCGATGATGACGAGGGCGACTGTGCCCAAAAAGAGCAGTGCGGAGCCAACGCGAGAAGCACTACGAGGCGGCATGGCACAATCTTCTCTGGGCGGCGGTCGATGAGTGGCGTGCGCGCTGGGCCACCTCAGCAAGATTTGGGTGGCAATCGCACTGGGCATGCAACAGGCACCGGGAACCCTACAGCGATTTCTGGAATCGATCAAGTGGGATGAGACCCACCTACGAAGACGCCTGCGGACATTATTCAGGTAAGGATTCGACCACGAATTGTCTTTAGACGAGCGGTCAATGGAAACTTACCGCCAGACTTCCGAAGTTTTCGGAGACTTGTCTGGCTGGTCGCGTCCACCGTGGACGGCATGGAGAGGCCGTCCTACCCGGAAAACTATCTCTGTCCGTTTCGCCGCAGTGGCTCGGTGGGAGCCACCCTCATATTCAGTCACCGACAAGGCCCTAGTCGGCTCTCTGCATCGTGCGACTTCTTTTTAACGAATTCCACTGCTGTTCATCGAATGTCAATATGCGGGTGCGATATTAGTCGTGTCCTGGGGTTGCAGGCGGAGCCTTGCAGCACACCAGTGGGCAGTTGGGTTCGTCGACTCGTCACGAGGAGGAAGCGTGATTGCACCCATGTTTCGAAGAGCGCGTCAGGATGTCCGCACCCTCTTTGTCAGCGACGTGCATCTGGGCAGTCGCCACTCGCAATGCGAGCCGTTTCTCCAGATGCTCCGGCAGCGCCGCCCCCGCTCCTTGTACTTGGTCGGTGACATCCTGGATGGATGGCGCTGGCCGGATGCGTGGATCTGGAAAAACTCGTTCGTCAGTGTGCTGAAAGTTCTGGAAGACCTCGCCGAATCGGGCACCGAGATCTTCTACACGCCGGGGAATCACGACGAGTTTTTAAGAAGCCCAGAAGCTGCAGAAGTCGCCCAGCGGCATTTCCCTTTCATTCAAATCGCCGATGAGTTCGTGTTTCACGCAGCTGATGGGCGTCGCCTGCTGGTCACGCACGGGGACCACTTTGATGTGGTCGAGAAATCGGCGCAGTGGCTCTCCAAGATGTCCTCGTGGGCCTACGACACGGCACTGTCAGCGAATTGGCGTCTCAGCCGCATGCTGAAGGTGGAGGAGCGCAGCCCGTACTGGTTGTGCGCCACCGGCAAGCGGCGGGTGAAATCGTTGATTCGGTTCCTGAGCGGATTCGAGTCGTCGATCTTGAAGCATGCCAAGGAGCGCGGCTGCGATGGAGTCGTGTGTGGTCACCTGCACACTCCAGCGATCGTCGAGCGGGACGGGATGACCTACTTCAACACGGGCGACTGGGTCGAGAACTGTACCTCCCTGATTGAGTCGGAGGACGGGGAGTTCGACATCGAGTGCTTCTACCCTTGGACCGCCCGGAATGGCGTGATCCGCCGCCAGGAGAGCATGCCTGCCTTGCCGCCCACCCGTCCGGCCTTCGTTCCGACTCTCGGTATGGCCGAGACCAGGGTGCCGTAGGGTGGGACCAGCCGCTCTGGGCGCAGGCCCACCATCACTCGCCGGACAGCGTCAAGCATGGTGGGCCTACGCTCCAAAGCGAGCTTGTCCCACCCTACGTGGTTGACACATTACTTCCAGTTCATGAGGATTCCCCCCAATGGCCTTCGAACGTGTTCGCCGTGCGTGGTTCAACCTGATCCACACCCACAACTTGGTCTACAACACCTGTTGGGAGGATCCACGCGTCGATCGTGTCGCCTTGGAACTGAGTCCCAGTGACTCCGTGTTGGTCATCACTTCGGCAGGCTGTAACGCACTCGACTACCTGCTGGCGGGCGCGGGACATGTGCATGCCGTCGACATGAATCCCCTCCAGAACGCGTTGCTCGATCTCAAGTTGGCAGCGGCCAAGACGCTGGAGTACGACGACTTCTTCCTGCTCTTCGGGCGCGGTCGGTCGGTCGACTGGAAGTCCCTGTACCCACAGATTCGCGCGGAGTTGCCCGCCCATGCTCAGGAGATCTGGGACCGGCGAGGACAAGCCTATTTCGGTGGCCGGGAAGGCAAACGCAGCTTCTACTTCCGAGGCTCCTCCGGGACGTTTGCCTGGCTGGTCAACGGCTACATGAACCGTGTGGCCAAGCTGCGAGGTCCGGTGAATGAGCTGCTGGAGGCCCGCTCGGTCGAGGAACAGCAGACGATCAATCGGGAGCAGCGTCTCGGCGAGCGGCTGTTTCGCCCGCTGGTCAAGTTCCTGCTGCGACGCGACACGACGATGGCCATGCTGGGTGTCCCGCGTAGTCAGCGTCGCCAACTCGATGAGCAATACCCTGGCGGGATCGTGCAGTTCATTGTTGATCGCGTCGAGGAAGTCCTGACGCAACGTTCCATTGCCGACAACTACTTCTGGCGGGTCTATCTGACCGGTGAGTACACCCAGGAGTGCTGTCCCGAGTACCTCAAGGAAGCCAATTACTCGGTGATGCAGACCGCTCGTGAGCGGATGACGGTCACGACCGATTCCGTGCTCGGGTATCTGAATCAGTTCGAGGGGCGCATCAACCGCTATGTGCTGCTGGACCACATGGACTGGCTGCACGAGCATCACCGTGATGTCCTGCGTCAGGAGTGGCAGGCCGTCGTCGACAAGGCCGCCGACAACTGCCGCATCCTCTGGCGGAGTGCGGGGTTCAACGCTGACTTCATCAATCCGATCCAGGTGCAGTCGGGCCAGGGCACCCGTGAAATGGGGCAGCTGTTGACGTATCACACCGACCTTGCGAAGCAGTTGCACACCTCCGACCGGGTGAACACCTACGGCAGCTTCTACATCGCGGATTTGCAAGCGAATTAAACGATGTCGGGTGGGACCAGCCGCTTTGGGCGTTGGCCCACCATTCCGGGGAACGTCGAGCATGGTGGGCCTTCGCCTCAAAGCAGGCTGGTCCCACCCTACGTTTTTCTCGCGTGGGCTAAAGCCCACGCGACCAACCATCGGGGGCGCTCCCCGCAGGATGCTTTCATGCTGACGACCACGCGAGCCAGTTGGAGTGATGTCCGAGTGCTGTGGCACTTGCTGGCCAAGCGGGTGCGGGGAACCTCGCACGCCGAGCGACTCGACAGCTTCTATGCGGGTCAGGCGCGGGACTACGACTCCTTCCGCTCGCGATTGTTGCATGGTCGACAGGCGATGATCGATGCGATTGAAGTTCCGCAAGACGGTGTGTGGGTCGGCATCGGAGCGGGCACGGGCCAGAACGCCGAACGCTTGGCCCATCGCCGCACGCGGCTGAAGTCGCTGTATCTGGTCGACCTGTGCCGTCCACTGTTGCAAGTTGCCGAGGAACGCATCGCTCGCGAAGGGTGGAAGAATACCACTGCGGTATTTGCGGACGGGACGCGGTTTGTCCCGCGCGAGGGGCTGGCGGATGTGGTCACGTTTTCCTATTCGCTGACGATGATTCCCGACTGGTTCCGGGCGATCGAGCAGGCGTGGTCGATCCTGAAGCCGGGCGGGGTCATCGGGATCGTCGACTTCTACGTCTCGCGCAAACACCCCGATGAGGGTCTCAAGCGGCACGGCTGGCTGACTCGCAATCTGGTCCCCACCTGGTTCAGCAACGACAACGTCCACCCGAGTGCCGACCACTTGCCGTACTTGCTGAACCGGTTTGATCGCTGCTTGTTAGAGGAGCAGTCGGGGCCGGTGCCATTCATCCCGCTGGTCCGCGTGCCGTATTACGTCTTCGTGGGCCGCAAGCCGCTCGATGGGCTTCGCTCAAACGCCAGCGTGCTGACTGAGGCAGAATCTCAAACCGCTACTCTTGTCCACTGATCAGAACCTGCCCCACCAACTGGCTATCCGGAAAGTTGGCCAGAACATACGTGTTGCGCTGCTCGCGAACTTCGACTGTGACAGTTTCGGGAACGCCGTAGGCTCCGTGAGCATCGGCGGCCTGCAACTTCAGGGTCCGAGTTCCCACGGGAGCCTCGATCCGCAGCACCTGGATTTTCTCAGGGAGCAGACCCCAGCAACGGGTGTCAGCGGCTTCGCTGAATTCCCAGGCAATCCCTCCGAGGGTCAGGGCGATGTCGAGCGCTGGGTTCGACTCCGCCTGCATTTGTTCTTTGGCCAAGTAGATCGAGCCTTTCTTAATCGTTCGTCGAGCGACCGCCATGGCCAGCACTTCGTTGTATCGGGCCTGGTAGTGGGCTTCGGCCAGTTCGCCCACATCGACCAAGGTGGCAGTGGAACCGACGTGGTCACCATCGATCGCGGCCTGGACCGATTCAATCCGGTTGGGGCGACGGACCACCTTGGCCACCTTGACGGGGGCAATGGTGGGTGGGAGCGTCTGTTTGCCCAGAGCGCTAATGATCTGATCCGCGATCAGCAGCGAGACTTGGGTGGGGATGTCCTCGGACACCTCTTTGATCGGCCCGCGACCGACCATTGTAAACAGGTAGATCACGCCATGATCCTGGGCACAGGCCACGTCGTCACGGGCCCGTTCGAGGTCGGCTTCGCCATCGCGAAAGTCAGGGACATAGGAGACCACCATCTCTCGTGCGCGGACCACTTCATTCGCGTCGAGAGATGATTCTTCATTGAGCATCGCCCGCACATACGGACCGAGAGCGACCTGGGGCAGTTCCGGTGCGGCGGGGATTTCCTCCCCTTCCGGAGTGACCTCGGCCTGCTTCTTCTGCGACTTCTCGGCCAGTTCCAACTGCTTCGTGCCGATTTGGAGAGCGTATGCCTGGGCATCGCCGCCATCGCCCATCAGATTCGAGAGAGCCAGAAACGTTCGCACGAGGATCTTCTCATGATCCTCTCCGGCGTAGGAGATCTTGGTGTCGTCGGTCAGCATTGAGGTCGCGATTTCCTTGGCCGACTTCTCCTCGTACTTGTCGAAATCATCCCGCACACGCCGCAGCAGCTTCTCGGCCTCTTTCGGATGGCCCGCACACAATTCAATCATCGCGCGATCGAGGTCGAATACATCCTGGTCCGACTTGTGCTTGTCTCGCAGATCCTGCGCACGAGTCCGAGCGGATTCAAGATTCCCCGCATAGAAATCATTACGGACCGACACCACGCGATCGACATGCGAGGCACAGCCGCTCAGCATGACCGCCAACCAGCCGCACGCTCCCCACCACAGTCGCGAGGTGACTCGCAGCTGTCGCGGTTCGATCATGAAAGAGGGCAAGAGACGCATGACGAGGCCAACTCGGGGAAAGGGGGGGCTGATGGCTGATGGCAGGTGGCGGATGGCCAGAAAGCTGCAGGCCAGTGCTCTCTCTGGCCATCAGCCATCAGCCAAAAGCCAATAGCCGCCCTCTCTAATAGTGCTTCAGCTTGCTGAGCTTCGACTTGTGATATCCCTTGCGAATCGTGGCCGATTCCTTGTCGTAGTCTCCGGTATTCGCGTCGACCAGCTCCAGAACGAGCTGGTAGTCGCGCTGCGAGTCCCCATTGCTCTGCGTCGACAGCGAAGTGATTTTGGCGAACAGCAAGTAGTTGATCGGCTCCCCGACTTGCTCCATCGCCGCCGCGAACATGCGCTGGTTCGCTGGGATGAACAGCTCATCCGAGCGGAGGCTGCATTCCTTGAGTCCGGCGTCAACGAACCGCTTATTCACGAGCTTGAACTGCTCGGACTGGCTGATGAGCGAGTCAATATGATCGTAGATTTGCTCGCGACTATCGCCGAGTTCTTCCGCGCTCTTGTTCTCGACCCCCAAGAAGCAAACCCGCTTCTTCCCGGGGATTTCGTCGCCGCCCACAGACACCGACTGGATGTCGGAGCATTGCCGGGCCAACAGCTTGCCGACCGATTGCTCGATGAGCGGCTTCCACGTTTCTGCCCCGGCGGCATGGCTGCCGACCATGTCCTGGTCGTCGTCCTTGAGGACGTGGGCGACCTGCTTCCCTCGGCATCCGGTCGCCAGAAGTACGGCAGCCAGAGCGGGAGCAAACGCGGATTGAATCAAGAAGCTGCGACGAATCATGGGGTGGCCTCATGCCAAAGTGGGGAGTCTCGACGCGAGTGTTCCACTCGGAACAGTCCTCGTCAGGGCTCGCAAGGTCGGACCTGGGTGTAGCACTCATTGCCTCACCTCATCATGGTCTGCCGAGAGAAGGTCCATCCTCTCGCGAACCACCAAGCGGCAGAAACCGCCGATGTGAGGAAACTCTCTTCCTCGACACCGAAGCTCGATTCCGCTCTCTTGCACATTCAGTCGGCGGACGAACCGCCCGCTCTTCAGCTGAGATTGACAACCTCACCCGAACTGGCATTTCTACCATGCACGGGAATTTCGCAGAAAGAGCAGTTCGCTGATTCCGTTAAGCCAGTGCCCTCAAACTGACGACGCGGCATCGACCACGGGGCTTGTCAGGCGGACCTTTAAGTACCGTTCCCCCTTCGTGTCATAGAAATAGATCAAGTTCTGGTCGCTCGCCCAGATCGCCCCCAAGCGAATACTACGTGGCCCGTGCAGCTGAAACTGCCGACCGCAGACACGGCCCCGCATCATCAGCGGGTCTTCATGGGTCTGGAATTGGTCTTCTAACAAGCTCTCCTTGGCGCACAGTTGTGCATGCACATACTGCCGCAGGTCGTCGAGCGTGGAGATGGTAGCGGTTGTGTCCAGCATAGGTTCTGGTCGGGCGAATCGGGAGGTGAATCAGGGTGTAAGTCACAGGTCGCAGCCACGGTATCGTCGGGCCAGCGAGTCAGACTTCCCTGTGACGCTGGCTCATCCACCGACCGTCACAGCCGCAGGGAATGGAATTCGCTCAAAATTCCTCAAGCATCGGGTGGGTTCGGAGCCAGCCCTACGATCCGCTATCATGCGAAGCCTCCTCACGCAGCTGGAGATCTTTCGGTGCGAGAGAGCGATTCCACTTCAGTGATTGATCCCTTCGGGAGAGGCTCGTGCCGTCACCGTTGCATGCGTTGGTTCAGAGCCTGGAAGACAATATCGCGCAGGCGATTCTCGGCAAGAAATCGGCCATTCGGCTCGCGCTGGTGGCCCTTTTGGCGGAGGGGCATCTGCTGATCGAAGATGCGCCGGGAGTTGGCAAGACCTCGCTCTCGAAGGCACTGGCGTTCAGTCTCGGCTGTAAGTTCACGCGGTTGCAGTTCACGCCCGACATGCTGCCCAGCGACATTTTGGGAGGCAGCGTCTTCCTCCCGAACAAGGGCGAGTTCGAGTTCCGCCCCGGCCCGATCTTCACGCAGATCCTGCTCGCGGACGAGATCAACCGCACCACGCCCAGAACGCAGAGCGCCCTCCTCGAAGCGATGATGGAGAAGCAGGTCTCCGTCGAAGGGAAGACTCATCCGCTCGAACGACCGTTCTTCGTTCTCGCCACGCAGAACCCGTACGAGTTCGAGGGCACCTATCCCCTCCCGGAAAATCAGCTCGACCGCTTCATGATCTGCATGGACATCGGCTACCCCGACAAGGCCGCGGAGAAAGGGGTGCTGACCTCGCACCGACTCGGCGAGCCGGTCGATCAGCTGAAGCCCGTGATCTCAACGAGTCAGCTGCTCTCGTTGCAGGCCGCCGCTCGGGACGTGCGGATGGACGATTCGTTGCAGGACTACATCCTAGAGATCGTGCATCGCACGCGGTCGAACAACGAGTTGACGGTCGGCGTGAGTACACGAGGTGCGATCACGTTCTCCAGAGCTGTCCAAAGCCACGCCTTCGTCGAGGGGCGTGAGTATGTGATCCCGGACGACATCAAGCAGATGATGCTGCCGGTGCTGGCTCACCGAGTCGTCTGTGCGGGGATGCTTCGAGAAGGTCAACGCAAACGTGCCCAGGCCATCCTGCAACAGATCGTCGACCGGATCCCCGTGCCGAGGTAAAGCCTTCACCCGGAGTAATCCACCCTGGCACCCGGGCTCGCCCAGTGCCGGTGGCACGGGGCGGGGCATCCTTTGCGAGTGGCATTCGGCCCGATTACGATGCCTACTTCCTACTCCCCTGACTCACCGACTTGGAGCCGCTGCTCATGGCCGATCAACCTCAACTTCAACCTGGAACTCTCTGTCTGCACGGAGGACAGGTTCCCGACCCCACCACCAATTCGCGGGCGGTCCCGCTCTATCAGACGACCTCGTACGTCTTCAACGACACCGACCACGCAGCCGATCTGTTCGGCCTGCGGGCTTTCGGCAACATCTACACCCGGTTGATGAACCCCACGACTGACGTGCTGGAAAAGCGGCTGGCCCTGCTCGAAGGCGGATCGGGGGCACTGGCGGTGGCCTCGGGACAGGCGGCTGAGTCGCTGGCGATCCTCAACATCTGTCAGGCCGGTCAGCACATCGTCTCCTCGTCGAGCCTCTACGGCGGCACGTACAACCTGTTCCACTACACCTTCCCCAAGATGGGGATCGACTGCACGTTCGTCGATCAAAGCCATCCCGAGAACTTCAAGAAGGCGATCAAGCCCAACACCCGTTGCCTCTATTTGGAGACGATCGGCAACCCGCGCTGCGACATCGCCGACCTCGCCGCCATTGCCCAGATCGCTCACGAGGCGGGCATCCCGCTGATCGTCGACAACACGATGGCGTCTCCCTTCCTCTGCCGACCATTCGACCACGGAGCCGATGTTGTTGTGCATAGCTGCACCAAGTTCATCGGCGGGCACGGCACGTCGATCGGCGGGGCGATCATCGAGAAGGGCGGCTTCCCCTGGAACAACGGCCGATTCCCCGAACTGACCGAGCCCGACCCCAGCTACCACGGGATGAGCTTCTTCAACACGTTCGGCGGGATGAACATCGCGTACATCCTCAAGATCCGCACGCAACTCCTCCGCGACCTCGGCCCAGCAATCAGCCCGTTCAACGCCTGGATGCTGCTGCAAGGGTTGGAGACGCTGCACCTTCGAATGGAGCGGCACTGCGACAACGCCCTGGCCGTGGCCAAGTTCCTGGCCAGCCACAAGAAGGTCTCGTGGGTCGGGTACGCCGGTCTGGAGTCCCACCCCAGCTACTCCCTCGGCAAGAAGTACATGCCCCGCGGCACGGGAGCCGTGTTCGGCTTCGGCATCGCCGGAGCCACGCCGACCCAGCAGACCGCGAATGGCATCAAGCTGATCAATAACGTGAAACTCTTCTCGCACCTGGCCAACATCGGCGACAGCAAGTCGCTAATCATCCACCCCAACAGCACGACGCACCAACAGCTGTCACCCGAAGAGCAAAAGAGCACCGGCGTCACCCCGGACTTCGTGCGGCTATCGATCGGGACCGAGGATGTGAACGACATCATCGGGGACTTGAAGCAGGCGTTGGATGCGGTGTGATGAGTTCGCGATCAAGCCCAGGGGTTGCAACCCCTGGGCTTTGAGAGACTCATATGATCCGGAATGACAATCAGCTCTCGACGACACTGGACCGCATTCGGCAGTTGCAGCAACAACTGGTGTTGCTTCGTACGGCGGAGTCCAATCCGTTCAACGACCGATTGTCGTCGAGCGGTTTCATCGCAGAGGTCGACCGCATGCAGCTGGAGGTTCGCGAGTATTTGAGTACCCCGGCAACGGTTTCGCGGGCAGGCTGACGGTAGATTCGAACGCTGCTGTTGACTCGCCGAAGCAGAGCTTCGAGGATCGGCGTGCCCAAGCCGGAGCTTGGGTACGAGATTTCATAGGAGTTTAAGTCATGAATCCATCACTCACGCGTCTCGACAAACTCGAACTGGAGAACTTCCGCTGTTTCTCCAAGATCGAAATCCAATTGCACGAGAAGCTCACAGTGATTGTCGCTCTCAACGGCGGCGGTAAGACCACCGTGCTCGATGCCGCCTGTTTTGGTTGGCAGTTCTTTCTTCATGGAATTGAGCTGGAGAAAAGTGCGAAGACAATTCGGGACGCCGACGTTCGCAGATCGCGTTCACAGGACGGCGCGATGGTCCCCATGAAGCCGGTGAGCCTTTCGGGAAGCAGTTTTATTGGCGGTAAGTCAGTGGATTGGAACGTCGATAAAGGCCAGACTTCACCAAAAAACACATCCTCGCGCGCCGCAGAAGACATGAAAGAGGCCGGGCGGGTTCTTCGGCGTGCAACACAGGCTTATGCGGAAAATACAATCGCTCATCCTCCGACGCTGCCTGCAATTGGCTACTATGGCACAGGCCGTCTCTGGGCAGCTCAAAAGATCACTGCGTCTCGCCGCAAAAACGTCAAAGCGGACAACTCGCCCACCAGTGGTTACGACCAGTGCCTATCTCCCAGTTCTCACTTCGCGATCTTTGAGGTCTGGTTCGAGCGCTACTCCCGGGAAGCGCAGCAGGAGCGAATGAGCGAGAAGCAGTCTCCCCACAGGCCTGCTGACAAGTTGAAAGCAGTCGTCAATGCCGTGGATACTCTCTTAAAGCCTGTCGGTTGGCACTCACTCGCGTTTGATTTCACAGAGGAAACCATTGTCGCCGAACATCCCGTTCATGGGCGATTGCCGGTTTCCACACTTAGCGACGGTATCCGGGTCATCATTGGTCTCGTCGGCGACATCGCGCACCGTTGCGTCCGGCTCAACCCCCATTTTGGTTCCGACGCTGCGAAGTTTACTCCCGGTGTCATCACGATCGACGAAGTGGACATGCACCTGCACCCAGAGTGGCAGCAATTGGTCCTTGGAGCGTTGACGGACGCCTTCCCCCTCATCCAGTTCATCGTCACCACTCACAGCCCGCAGGTGCTAACCACTGTGAGGCGAGCAAACATCCGCATCCTCGCCCAAGATGCCGACGGCATCTGGAGCGCTAGCATGCCGGATGAGGAAACTAAAGGCGTCGAAAGTTCCACGGCAATGAACGAAGTGATGGGAGTGAATCAGGTTCCTCCAGTGCCGGAAGCCGGATGGCGCAACGATTACACCGCACTCATTGAAAATGGCGTTCATCAAACAATTGAAGGAATGGAGTTGAGAGCCAAACTGGTGGCTCACTACGGAGAGCAGCATTCCATCATCCTCGACTTTGACCGATTGATCCGGTTTCAGGCATTCAAACGCCGCAAATCACAGCCTTCGGAATAACCCAGTCATGCATCAGCTCAATCGCGCCGCCGTGCAAAAACCCGCCTGTCTGGATAACTACGATTGGAATTCCAAAACGTGGGATGATTTCCAAGGACAAGACAAAAAAACCGTCCGTCTCGCTCTTCAACGCATCCAAGGGCAGCAAATCGCCACTGATGACGCCGACGACGAAGCGCATGTAATCATTGGATTGCTCTGCGCCTATTGCGAATGCCAGATATTTCGTGGTGGCCACATTGAGCACTTCCGCCGCAAGAATCCCTTGCATTTTCCACAACTGACTTTCGAATGGACCAACCTCTTCATCGCCTGTGGTTCCAAAGAGCATTGTGGCCACTACAAAGATAGACTGAAGGCTCCAGACTATAAACCTGATGACCTGATCAAGCCAGACGAGCATGACCCTGACGACTATCTGTACTTCCATTCATCTGGCGAAGTCCGCGTCCGCCATCGCGATGGCATGACAAACGATGATCGTCATCGTGGTGCCGAGACGATAAGCGTCTTCCATTTGGACTGTGGCCAGTTGAAGGGGTTCCGTCGCAAAGCCCTGAAACAGTACCTGGACAGAGACACCGGCCTCCTGGAAGCCCTCATGGAGTTTGACGAGAACGACCGGCAGGTCTTTATCGCCGAGGAGATCGAAGCTACGAGGTGGGAGCCATTTTGGACCACCATTCGACACTTTTTCGAAAAATTGCCCGCATGACCAGCTATCCCATCACATCTTCCCGCAAGCAGCGGCGGAATGGCATCGGGTGGCGGGGTTAGGAGGCTTGGCGGATAGCCCCGATCAGGGTGGGCATGGCACGACGGAGTTTTCGAGGTCGGAGCCAGCGACCGGGGCTGAGGGCTGCACCAGATCGCCGTGGCCCTAGACCGATTTCCGCAGGTGTGGGAACAGGGGATTGATCCCTGGCTCACAACCATTCGAGAGAAATGGCCGGAATCATGATGTGGCTGGCACATCTCTGTACGCGGGGTGATCCGGATATCGCTGTCGACATTCGGGTGACGCAGGAGCAAGAGGGATTAAGAGTCCTCAGTAACCTCTTGTTGTTCCACAACCCAGACGCTCAAAGCAGCGTCTGGGCCACCCCGTAGAACGGACCTGGGGGTCCGCTCTCTTGGCAAACCAACACTGGTCGCTCACCGCACACCTGTGTTGTCCCTTCCCCTTCAAGGTCGAGATGTCCCTGGGCGAGTCAGGGCCGATGTCGCCGTGGGAGTCACGCCGATCAAAAACTGTACGACGAGAAAGATTCCCAGCGGCAGGAAGAGGATCACCCACGCCAGGACCATCCCGCGCTTGAACCACACGCCCCGCAACGGACGCACGAGCGTGCGAACCTCCACGTCTTTGAGGTTGGCGGCCGTTAGTTCTTGAATGACCAGTGCGTGGCAGTCATCGACCATGTGGCCCAGGTCGTGATCATCATCAATAAGTACCGTCGCTGATCGTCGCTGGTAGTTCTCGATGATCTCAGTCAGAGTCTCGCGACCATGTGATGTGAGTTCGACGGTGCCCAAGTACTCGTTCACGAGGAATGCCTCTTCGGTTAGGACAAAACCGGCGACTTCCGATTGCTTCTGTTGAGTGTCGCGCGGGTCGAACATCCGACCGACAAACAGAATGCCGATCAGGCCGAACATCGTGTACAGCAACAGGCCGCAACCGACCGTGGTCATGTGCGTCTTGAACTGGCTCCGTTCGGAGGTCGACTCGAACTGGAGTTCGACAGTGCGGCGACGAACGAGTGACCGCCGTGCGGCATCGAGCAGGTCAAACGCCCGCACAGCCTCGCTCCAGGGGGTGACCCCTATCGGCAGCGTGTCGGCATTCGGCGAGCGGCCAGAGTTCTCGTCCCCAGAGACTTCCGAAGTCTCCGAAGACTTCGGAAGTCTGGCGGTAATGTCGGCATTCGCGGCTGGCAGGATCGACGATTCCTGGGAGGGCGAGGCTCCCGCCGAGCCGTGACGGGCAGCGGACGTTGTCTCTGGCTCACGGCTCGGCAGGAGCCTCGCCCGCCCCACTGGAGGTGGCAATTCCACCGGTTGGCAATTGATCGTCAGTGTGGGGGCCGCGATTCCCTCCCACAGCAGCACAAAGGCCCCTCGTTCAGTCGTCACCGTCAACTCCGCTCGAGAGACTGTTCCTCCGCGAAAGGCCCACATGGCATCCGGCACCGCCTCACCACTGAGCCCCACTGAAGCGGTCGAGATCCCCGTGGCGGTCAAGCCCGAATGGATCGCGGTGACCCGCCGATAGTCTCCGTCCGCCAGTAACCGCAACAGGTCCGCATCCTGCAGCCAGGCCGCCTCGGCAGTCGTCGGAGTAAACGATGAACCGCAGGCCAGCGACCTCTCCATTTGCAGGTGCAATACCGCTCCCAGATCGCCAGTGGCAAGCTGACGCTGCAGTTCGATGACCGCCGGGGATTGCCTCAACGGCCAGGCCGCTCGCAACTGGTCGGGGAATTCCTCATCCAGGGGGATCTGTGCGTAAACGAAGTCCGAACCGAGTACCGACTCCGGGATCAGCCAGACCGCCCAGCCCTGCCGCACGAGTGAGGGGACAGCTGTCGCGACAGTGGGCACCACTCCCGAAGCGAGAACCACCTCGACACCCTGCGGCGTCTCTGAGCTTGGCTCCCATCCCAGAATCACTCCCGGTAGAAGCTGTTTGCGACCCACTTTTCCGGAGCAGGCGACGACCTCACCCTGCCATTGCCCGATCATGTCGAACAGGCGGGGGAAACTGATGTCGTCCGCAATGACGGCGAAGTTCATGGAGAGTCAGCTGGGAGCGGATTGGCAAGCGGCCCCGGTGCCGCTTGTCCGCTGTGAGTGTCGCGGAAGGGGCTACAGATGGCAAATGGCTGAGTCGGGATGCCAAGCCGAGTGTGGATTAGAAAGTCGTCAGCAGTCAGATTCTGCTCCCTCTCCCCGGCGAGCGACTGGATTGACAGGGAAGGTTTCATGGCGGGGTGAGGGGGCCGGGGAGCGAGAGCTGGCGTAGGTTGGCGACCACACTCCCTCCGAGGTCTCGGCGGGTCAGTTTTCTCTGGCCGATCTCCCAGGCCGTCACAACACGCGTTCTATGGGGACCGAACAAGTGCGAGGGGTGCGTCTCGTACTCCCTACGCGCGAGTGCGAGACGCACTTTGTGATTGCCGTTTTCGTCAGTTCGCGGACTTGGCGTAGCTCCGGGTGCCGAGTCCGTTGGCGGCCCGGGTTTGCCAGAAGTGGGTCATGGGTTGGCTGGTGGAGAGGTGGTCGGCGGTGAGTGGCAGGAGGTCTTCGGCCCCGGTTTCGGACCAGTATTTCTCGCTGCCTTTGACGCGGCGGTTGATCAGCTTGACGGTCGATTCCATGTGAGCGGAGGTGATGGGCAGGCCCTGTTTC
>JAYTCW010000208.1:0-7233 GCA_043736295.1 Planctomycetota bacterium
CCGCAATTGGCAGGAGCTGACCGACATCACCGTCGGACTCTACGACGATGCCCATCACACTCGACTGGGCACCGAGAAGTTCCAACTCGACGGCAAGCACACTGGGACTGGGGGCGGCAATCACATCGTCTTGGGCGGAGCCACTCCGCAGGATAGCCCCTTCCTGCGGCGGCCCGATGTCCTCCGCAGCTTGATCTGCTACTGGAACAATCACCCGTCGCTGTCGTACCTCTTCTCGGGTCAGTTCATTGGCCCCACCAGCCAGGCCCCGCGCGTCGACGAGGGCTGTCGCGATGCCATCTACGAACTCGAAATCGCCTGCGAACAGATTCCGGAGAAGCAGCTCGTTCCGCCGTGGCTTGTCGATCGCATATTCCGCAATCTGATGGTCGACATGACGGGGAATACGCATCGTGCGGAGATCTGCATCGACAAGATGTACTCGCCCGACAGCTCGACCGGGCGGCTCGGCCTCGTGGAACTGCGAGGGTTCGAGATGCCACCGCACGCACGCATGAGTCTGACGCAACAACTGTTGGTGAGGTCGCTCATCGCCTGGTTCTGGGAGACCCCTTACCGCGAGCGACCGATCCGCTGGGGCACGGCACTGCATGACCGGTTCATGCTGCCGACTCCGCTGAAGGCCGATCTGCAAGATGTCTTGCGAGATCTGCGCCAAGCGGGGATGCCGTTCGAGTGGGACTGGTTCGAGACCCACTGGAACTTCCGCTGCCCGGTCATCGGCACGGTGAACTACGACGGGATGCAGATGGAGGTTCGCACCGCGATCGAGCCGTGGTATGTGCTGGGCGAGGAGCCCGCCGGAGGAGCCACCGCCCGGTACGTCGACTCGTCGGTCGAACGCTTGCAGATTCATTTGTCGGGTCTGACCTCGACACGCTACGCCGTGACCTGCAACGGACGACCGGTTCCCTTGCATCCGACCGCTGTCGAAGGCGAGTTCGTTGCCGGGGTTCGATACCGAGCCTGGCAACCGCCAAGCTGTTTACATCCGACGATCCCTGTTCATACGCCCCTGACATTCGATATTGTCGACTTGTGGCAGCAACGATCGATCGGCGGGTGCCGATTCCATGTGGATCATCCGGGTGGCCTCAACCCGGTGAGCTTTCCCGTGAATGCACTGGAAGCGGAGTGTCGCCGAGCAGCGAGATTCCTGAAGCATGGGCATACGGGTGGACGAGTGGCGGTGCGGGCCGAACCGCCCAACCGCGAGTTCCCGTTCACCCTCGATCTGCGTCTGGCACCTGTCTGATGATTCCCGTTCGGGCTCGTTTCTGCGGAGTGATGCACTTCGCGGACCAGTCCCGAACAGCATGCGTTGCCGAGTCTCCCGTTGATCACCACTGCTTCTCCTCCCAAGTCACTCCTCTCTGTTCCGGAGCAGGCTCCGCAGTCCGTCTTCAATGAGGCGTTCGATGCCGCGGGGCAACCACGCCCCGCCTGGCAGAAGCTGATCGAAGGGGTGCAGAAGATCTCGGTGGCCGACTTCGCCCACCGCACCACCCAGGCGAACCATCTGCTCGCCGACAACGGCGTCACCTTCAACGTCTTCCACGAAGGCACCAAATCGCAGCGCCCCTGGCAGCTCGATCTGATCCCGTTCATCATCGACGCTCCCCAGTGGCAAATGCTCGACGCCGGATTGCGACAGCGCGCGAGGTTGATGAACTGGATCGTGAAGGACTGCTACGGAGCGCAGTCGTTGATCCGCGATGGCTCGCTCCCCCCCGAGGTGCTCTTCGCCAACCCCGGCTACTTGCGCCCCTTTGACGGAATTCACCAAGACGGCCCGTCTATCGTCGCTGCTGGGGCGGAGTTGGCCCGCGGTCGTGATGGCCAGTGGTATGTCATGGCCGATCGTTCCGATGCTCCGGCGGGGGCGGCATTCGCACTGGAGAACCGGATCGTCGTCTCGCGGACGATCCCGCCCGACCTCCATTCGCAGCCGGTGCAGCGACTCGCTCCGTTCTTCCTGCGGGTGCAGAACACGCTGCAAAGTCTCGGCAACAAACTGGCCGAGAACCCCCGCATCGTGCTGCTCTCGCCGGGGGCCAAGCACTCGTATTACTTTGAGGATGTCTACCTCGCGCGGTATCTGGGCTACTCCCTGGTCGAAGGGGCTGACCTCGCAGTGCGAGATAATCGCGTCTACCTCAAGACCCTCGCCGGGCTCGTCCCGATCGATGTCATTGTGTCGCGGGGCATTGAACGCGGCATTGACCCGCTAGAGCTGGGCGGGGGCGAGCCGCATGGCGTGCCGGGTCTGTTGCGGGTACTTCGTGGGGGCAAAGTCGTCATCGCGAACATCCCCGGCAGCGGGCTGGTCGAATCGCCGATCTTCATGTCGTTCCTGTCCGCACTCTGTCGCCGCTGCTTGAGCGAGGAGCTGCTCCTGCCGTCGATCGCGACATGGTGGTGCGGAGATCCCAGGCAGTGGAGTTACGTCCGCGAGCATTTCGAACAACTGGTCATCAAGCCCGCCTTCCAGTCCAGCGGCAACGAAGAGATCCTGCCGCGTGCCCTGTCCGCCGAGGCCCGCAAGCAATTGCTGGAGCGGATCGCCGCCAGGCCGCAGCAGTTCGTGGCCCAGGAACTCGTCGAGCGCTCAGCTGCCCCCGTGTTTCACCAAGGCTCCGTCCGCGTGGGACACGTTGCACTGCGGACGTTTCTGGTCGCGGACGGTACGGACTATTCCGTCATGCCGGGAGGTCTCGCCCGGGTCGCGCTCAGCACCGACCCGATGGAACTTTCGATCTCCGCAGGCGTCAGCAGCAAAGATGTCTGGGTCCAGGCCGTCAGCCCCGTGGCCCCAGTCAGCTTGCTCTCTGCCGAGGACGAACCAGTCCCGCTGCGCCGCACGAACGCCGTCTTCCCCAGCCGGGTCGCCGACGATCTGTTCTGGTTTGGTCAGTCACTCGATCGCGCCGATTTTCTGAGCCGGCTGTTGCGAGCGGTGATTGAACGCCTGACTGCGGAAGCCTCGACTGAGCTGCCCGAGTTGCCAAGTCTCATCCGCGCCCTGGCCGATCAGGGGCAGATCGAACCCGGATTCGCGATTGAATCGATGTCGATCCGGCTCCCCCATCTGCGGGAGGCGCTGCCCCGCATCGTGGCCAATGTCGACGAAGGGCATGGGCTGTCAGCTGCGGTCTCGGAGTTGTATCGACTGGCCTCGTTGGAACGGCTCTGGATGTCCCCCGACACCTATCGCAAGGTCCGGGAGACTGCCGAGCGATATCGGTCGGCCTTTGTCCCGGGTCGAGCCAGTCTGATCGACCTGCTGGATGCGCTCAATCAGTTGATCCTCGACCTGGCGGCGGTCAGTGGCCTGATCCATGACGGGATGGTGCGCGGCCCGGCGTGGCACGTACTCGATATGGGACGCCGCATCGAACGCTCGAAGCATACGTCGAATCTCGTGCGCAGCATGCTGTCGCCTCGCGGCAGACTCGAACGCGCTGAATTGCGGGCGCTGCTGGAGGTGATCGACTGTCGCATGACGTACCGTTCCCGCTACATGGAGAACGTGCAGCAGAACGCCGTCCTCGATTTGTGTCTGACCGACGAAACCTGCCCCCGGTCGCTGGTCTCGCAGCTGATCTCGCTGGCCATGCATGTCGACGCCCTGCCCAGTGACGGCAAATCTCCGTTGCGGTCTGAGGAGAAGCGCATCGTGATGGACGCCGTGAATTCGGTCCGCATGATCTCCCCCGAACAATTGCGAGACCCGAAAGCCACCGAGGTGCTGCGACTCCTGGGCATGATGGAACCGGACATGAAGCACCTGGCCGATGTGCTGACCAACAAGTACCTGCTGCACTCGGGAGCCCCTCGTCAGATCACCTCCGATCTGGAGTTACCGCAATGAGATATCGCATCATTCACAAGACGCAGTACACGTCCGTGGAGCCGATCTCGGTCGGCCACAATGAAGCGTGGTTGACACCGCGTCAGACTCCGACGCAGGTGTGCCATTCGCATCACATGGAGTTCACGCCCGAGCCGTCGATCGTGGTCACCCGCCAGGACCACTTTCAGAACACCACGACGCAGTTCGCGTTCAATCAAGGGTACGACAAGCTGGTCGTGACCTCGATCAATGAGGTCGAGGTTCGCGCTCCCGAGCCCGCGGTTCATGTCGCGCCTCCCTGGGAAGCGGTCCGAGATGCGGTGCGAACTCACCAGACCGCCGAGGACTTTGCCGCGCTGGAGTTCACCTTCGATTCACAGAGATGCCGCATCTCGAACGATTTTGTCCTGTATGCGCAGGCCTCGTTCCCGGTTGGGGCCTCGATCCGCGACGGGATCACCGATCTCATGCGCCGGTTCTACACCGACTTCAAATATGACTCGACGGCGACGACGGTGTCGACTCCCGTCGAGCAGGTCTTTCGGACCCGCCGGGGCGTCTGCCAGGACTTTGCCCACCTGCTGATCTCGATGCTACGCTCGATTGGTCTGCCCGCCCGCTACGTCAGCGGCTACCTGCGCACACTGCCGCCACCGGGCAAGCCGCGGCTGGTCGGGGCCGATGCTTCCCATGCCTGGGTGTCGGTCTACTGCGGCCCGCTCGGTTGGATCGACCTCGATCCGACCAACAACCAGTTCCCCGCGACCGACCATATTACGATCGCCTGGGGCCGGGACTATGTCGATGTCGCCCCACTCAAAGGCGTCTACATCGGCGGCAGCAGCCCGCGCTTGGTCGTGAGCGTTGACGTGTGCGCGATTGAGGAATGAACGGCTTGCTCTCACGCCCTTAGGCGAGCGGCCAGACTTCTCGCACCAAAAGACGTCCGAAGTCTTGCGGATAGGTTTTACTGGTCGCTCGCCCAAACGAGTTCAGTTCACACACGACAGGGAGATCACGCCACCTGGATTATCGCACAAGATCTTTTCAAACACGCTCTGAGAGAATCACTCGATCAGCGGTCGGAGGGGGGGCATTGCCTCACAAAATCGCCTTCACCGAAATGCCCCAAGTTCCCCTGAATTCACTCGCCTGTTCAGGCATCCCCTGTTGTGCGTGGCGACTTGGAATTGACATGTCGCCGGAGCATGGGCCATGCCCCCTCGCTGACTGTGTTCCACCTGTGGAACTGAATCCAGTCAGGCTTGTTACTTGCGAGTTCTGAGCCCGTGTCGTATGAAGTCTCTTGCATGCGTCCAGAGTGGTCTCCTTGCGAGAACGGTTCCGTGGACGCCACTCCCCTGTTTGAGGAATCCCCCATGATTCGTGTCTGGACTTGTCTGGCAGCCTGCGTCTGCCTGTCGACCATTGGTTATGCCGCCGACCGAGTGGCTTACGACACGGTGGAAGCCGCTTCGAAAGACCCCGACTTCCAAGTTCAGGGGGAGTACGCTGCCGACGGAACTGGCGTGCAAGTCATCGCTCTCGGAGAAGGGAAGTTCCGTGCGGTCAAATTCAACGGCGGCCTGCCCGGTGCGGGTTGGGATCTGAAGACAAAGTCCGCTGAGGAAGGGGATGCCTCAAAGATCGCTGAGATCACCAAGGGTCTCAAGAAGACCGAGCGGAAAAGCCCGACGCTCGGAGCCAAGCCACCGGCAGGTGCGATTGTCCTGTTCGATGGCAGCGAAGAGAGCCTCAAGGCTCACTGGAAGCCGGGGGCCAAGAAGAACGACGCCGGGCTGCTAATGGAAGGCTGTACTACGACCGATGAGATGCAGGATTTCTCGATCCATTTTGAGTTCTGTCTGCCCTATATGCCGAATTCTCGCGGGCAGGGGCGGGCCAACAGTGGCTTCTATCTGCAAGGCCGCTACGAGTGCCAGATCCTCGATTCGTTCGGGCTGGACGGCCTGGATAACGAATGCGGCGGGGTCTACACCGTCGTGCGTCCCGATGTGAACATGTGCCTGCCTCCGCTGGCGTGGCAGACCTACGATGTCGACTTCACAGCTGCCAAGTTTGACGGTGACAAGAAGACTGCCAATGCCAAGATGCTGTTCAAGCACAATGGCGTGGTGATCCACGACCGCGAGCTGGTGAAGATGACCCCCGGTGGAACGCTGAGCACGGAATCCGCCGTGCCGGGACCGCTGCATTTGCAGAACCACGGCGACCCGGTGCGCTACCGAAATATCTGGGTGGTGAAGAAGTAGTGGCTCGACAGTGCGATTCCAGGATGACCTGAGTGGTCAAGAGCAGGCAGTGAGCAGAACGATTGCTCGCTGAGGCACTCTCCCGACGCCCACGGGGTCTCGCCCCATAGCCCAGGGTTGCTCGCTTCGAGCTACCCTGGGTCATCTGGTTCATCGTGATTCAACCCCAACGGGGTTGCGTCTGCTCCCGCGAACAGACGGGATCTGGTGCTCCCAATTCCTCCCCAAACATGATCCCGTCCATGCCTCAATCGTTCTCGGCGGTGCGGGTGCATCTGGTCTTCTCCACAAAGCACCGCCAACCCGCGTTTCAAGATCTCGCTCTGCGACAACAACTCCACGCACACCTCGGCGAGGTGTGCAATCGACTCGGGTGTCCCATTATCCGAGTTGGCGGCGTCGAGGACCATGTGCATCTGCTCGCCTGTCTCGGCAGAACGATCACCTTGGCGGACTGGGTGAAAGAACTCAAACGAGTCTCCAACACCTGGGTCCGCGAGCATATTCCCACTCAGCGACAGTTCGAATGGCAATCCGGCTACGGGGCATTCGGCGTGAGCCAGTCTCAAGTCAGCGCTATGATCCAGTATATCGAGTCCCAGATTGAACTTCACCGGCAGGTCTCATTTCAAGACGAATTCCGAGGCTTGCTCCGGCGGCACGAGCTGACTTGGGACGAACGGTACGTTTGGGATTGAAGTCGGTCTGCCCCCACCCCAGGGCCGCAACCCCGTTGGGGTTGGGGTTCTCCGGGAATTGTGACCAAGGGTAGCTCGAAGCGAGCAACCCTGGGCTACGGGGCGAGACCCCGTGGGGGTCGGGAAGGATGTCGGCCGCTGAAAACCTGCGCAGCATTCGCAATTGCCAGGTGTGAGTGGGTAATATCGTGGGTCAGTGAGTGGGGCGATGCGATCCCATCCGCCTGCCTTTCGGTCCCCTTCTTTTCGGACATCCCTTCCATGACTCGACTGTTTCTGTTGTCGCTCGCGATTGGTTTGCTGGGGCAGGTTGCGGCCTTCGCTCAAGACGCTCCGGCTTCCACTCCCGCAGCCGCTCCGACTACCTGGCAGTATCCCCTCGATGCGG
>JAYTCW010000209.1:0-3882 GCA_043736295.1 Planctomycetota bacterium
CCAACGCAATGAACTCGCGAGGGCCTACCGCTACAAATCCCGTAACCTCTTGCCGCCACTGAGGAACCAGTTCAGAACCTAAACCGGACAGTAGAACTATTATCTCCACTTTTGCTGTGACCGCGACCGGTGTCGAGGGGACGCACACGTATCAATACGACGCACTGGGCCGACGAGTTCGCAAGACCACCGGCGGCACCGGGGCCAGCGACACGGTGTTCGTCCGCGATGGCCAGACCGTCATCGCCGAGTACGCGGCCACCTCAGCTGCGGCCTCCCCGCTGCGGAAATACGTGAACGCCAGCTACGTCGACGAACCGGTCCTGCTGGTCGACCGCACAGCTGCGGGGTCGACCGGAGCCGGGACGGACGAGCAGTTCTACTACCACCGCAACCAGCAATACAGCATCACGGCGTTGTGCGATAACAGCGGAGCCGTCACCGAGCGCTACGCCTACACGGCCTACGGCGAACCCACGATCCTCGACGGCCCCGGCACCACCACCCGCACCGCCTCATTCATCGACAACCCGTACCTCTACACCGCCAGGGCCTACGACCCCGAAACGGGCCTCTACTACTTCCGCGCCCGCATGTACGAAGGCCGCCAGGGGCGGTTCCTGAGCCATGACCCGATCATGTACCCGGATGGGGCGAATACGTATCGCGCGTACTTTGTCATCTCGTTTGTTGATCCGAATGGTTTGGTTGTTACAAAAGAGGAATGCAAAGCAGCAGGGGACAGAATGAAAGCGAACTGGGCTAAGGCGTTTGAGGACACAAGCGGAAATACATTGGCGTGCCCAGTCCCAGAAGTGACCTGTAACTGCTGCGATCAATCGCAACTAGATAGTGGTGAACTGGGATCAGCAACTAACGGTGACCATGCGGATCGTCAACTTGAAAGTGGAAAGACTACAGTAGAGGTCTGCATAAACAGTCCTTCGATGGACGCAAACCAGTTGACGCAAACGCTAACGCATGAATTCGTTCACGCTTGGGATTTCTGCAAGAGTAAATCCGACCCAAAGAAGACGTGTGACAACTGCCTGTGTACTGAAATCCGTGCTTACAGCTTGGACGGAAGTTGTGACAGCGCTCCGAACAAGTGGGAGTGTGTCAAAGCGGGAGCAGAAGGTAGTGCTATTGCATGCCCCTGTAATGATGTGACTGGAGCAGCTCTTGTAGTACGCATCGACAAACTGAAGGATCGTTGTTTTATCCCAACCAAGCCGACGACATTTCCCCCACCTCCTCCATGGAAATGAAGAAATAGTGACAAGTAATCACCGCAAAGTACGATTCGCGATCGCCGGAGTCATCGTGTTATGTTTTTTCACGGCCATTATCCTTTTGTGGGCTATTGGAGGCTCAGTTGTGGGAAATGAGGTGGTGACTGCCGGGGGAAGCGTTGGTTACGAATGGCCACCGGAGTGGCTTTCATCACATTGTGAGTGGGCATTGCCACTTTGGAGGACAGACTACAGACTGACTCAAATCAGTCTGGATGGTACTGATCTGCCACCAAGCATCTTCAAAGAGTTATCACGTTGTCCTAAGCTGGATCGCTTATTCTTGAGTGGATGTCACATTGGGCCAGATATGGCATCTTGGAAAGGTCTGCACAATCTGACGTACATTTCAGTTTCCGACGTTCGCCAGTTTGGAAGCCTGCATGTTCTATCCGATCTGCAATCACTCAACGAAGTCGCCCTGTCGATTACGTCGGGGGTTCCCGCTGCCACAGATAGTCCTGTGAGGTTGCCCAACCTAGCGAGTCTAACAATTGGCTGCGATAATCATTCGGTCGTGCAAGTCATTGAGATGGTCGATGCCCCACAGCTGCGAACCCTCTCGATATATATTCCGAAAGATCACATTGAAGATGTCATGTTGGCCCTTAAGCTCAAGGGCTGGACTAGACTCCTGACAATTAGCATTCACGTCGATGGAGGAATTCCGGTGGATGCGATCAAATCCATGGAGTGGATGGATGGCTTCGAAATCCTGTACCTATGTGGGCCACTTCGACCCAGTGAGAGGTGGATTACACTTAAGCACCTCAACGCCTTGAACAGGCTGTCCGGGATTAAAAGATGCGAAGTTGTAGGAATGCAGGTGGCCAGCGATGTCAAATACGAGGACGCGACTAGGCTGTTTCCGCGTGTGGCTATCAAGTATCGGTAAGCGGGGTGGCCCAGGTTGGCCGCTTTGGGCCTACCTGGGTGCCTTGGCACAAGAGGTGCTTCGTCGGGCGGGCGTATGATTCTCGGAACTTGCTCTCGACAATTGCGTACGCGGGTGGGACGATTGACGCTCGCACGTACGATGCCGGGGGGCGGCTGAGTCGTGAGACTTTGGGGAACGGGCAGGTCGTGACGAGAGCCTATCTCACCAGTGACAATCTTCCCGCGCTCATCGCGAATTCAGCTGTGGGGAATTATACGTACGGGTGGGACGCGAATAAGAACAAGACCAGCGAGACAATCACCGGAGCGATGAGCGGGTACGGGTTCGCGGTGCCGACGGGCGGGTATGATGATCAAAATCGTTTGACAGCTTGGAACCGGACGAACGGGACGAAGAACCAAAGCTGGGCGTTGTCGTCGGTCGGGGATTGGAATTCATTTGTCGATGCGGGAGTGACTCAAGCTCGCACGCATGGCCCAGCGCATGAGATCCTCACGATGGGATCGGCGACGGTCACGCATGACTCGCGCGGGAATATGACGCAGGATGAGCAGGGCCAGCAGTTCACCTGGAACGCCGACGGCATGCTGGCCAGCGCCACCGTTCCCGCCGGTTCGTCGACCGGTGTCGAGGGGACGCATACCTATCAATATGACGCCCTGGGCCGACGAGTTCGCAAGACCCTCAACGCTCAACCCTCAACGCTCAACGCTGACACGGTATTCGTCCTCAACGGCCAAACCGTCGTCGCCGAGTACGCGGCCACCTCAGCTGCGACGTCCCCGCTGCGGAAGTACGTGAACGCCAGCTACGTCGATGAGCCGGTGATGCTCGTCGACCGCACAGCTGCGGGGTCGGTGGGTGCCGGGACGGACGAGCGGTTTTACTACCACCGCAACCAGCAATACAGCATCACCGCCCTGACCGATAATAGCGGAGCGGTCGTCGAGCGGTACGCCTACACCGCCTACGGCGAACCCACGATCCTCGACGGAGCGGGCACCACCACGCGCACAGCATCGTTCATCGGCAACTCGTACCTCTACACATCCCAAGAGTACGACGCCGAATCCGGCCTGTATCACTTCAATGCCCGCATGTACGAAGGCCGCAAGGGGCGGTTCCTGAGCCATGACCCGATACTGTATCCGGATGGAGCGAATACGTATGCGGGTTGGTTTGCGGTGTTAGGCACTGACCCCAGTGGACTTGTAGGAGGACTGGGTATCGGTGGACCGACTTGGCCAGGAATGCCCGGACCAAATGTGCCATACCCTGGGCTTCCAGGGCCAAATTTTCCAGGACCGTTTCTTCCGTGTTCTCCTTACTGTGATGCATTGCAAAAGACAACTATCATAAATGCGTTCAACTCGGCATGCGACTGCGTTGAAAAGACTAGGCAGTTGCTAATTAATCAAACTGGCTACGACAACATGCTTAATGATCCGACATATAAGATTCATGCAGACTTCCAGAGGCTTCGTGATCCGCTTGGTCGATTGAAAATGATCCAGATGCTTAACAAAGCTCGCCTACGTTGCTCTCCATCTGTGATTTCCACTGACTTCTATTGCGTGACATATTGCAAAAAACCGGTTCATCCGACTATTTGGGGGGATGGCTTGTCAAACGCGGACATGCTGGTCATCACTGGGGTTGTGTTTAGTGGCACGACAGACCAGTGGGAGAGCG
>JAYTCW010000210.1:0-4908 GCA_043736295.1 Planctomycetota bacterium
CAACCAATCCGAACTCGCCCGCTACGCGCAAATCACACCGGCCCGCACCACCCAAATACTCACACTCCTCAATCTGGCACCCAACATTCAGGAGGAACTCCTGTTCATACGAAGAACGACCGAAGGGCACGAGGACATCCGGGAGAAGGATGTCCGACGGATTGCGACAGAGCTTGACTGGAGAAGACAACGGGGGAAGTGGCTGAATGGCTTTGGTGACGGAAAGACGGCTTGACCGTCGATGGTCGACAATCCGTATCCCCGTACGATTCCTCACTGATGTCTTGATCTGGATCGTTTCTTGGCGTAACAAGAGTCCTGAACAGGACGGGATCCACTAGGCGAGGCCATCGACTTTGGCAACACATGACATACTGTTTGGTCTCGTGGCCTGGAAGTTGGGCTTCGTCACTCGGGACGACCTGCTCGCAGTCTCGGCACTCCTCCAGAAGGAATCTGGGCGAACACTCTTTCAATTGTTAGTCGAGAGAAAGGTATTGAGCCCCGAGCATCGCGACATGCTGGTGCCTCTGATCGAGGCGTTTCTGGAACGGCATGGCGGTGACCTTCAAAGGTGCGTCGAATCACTCAGCTCTGTCTCAACGATCCATGACGAATTGGCGAACTTGCTTGACCCAGACCGGACTGTGATCCGACCGGACGCAGATGCCACCATTGTTCCTGCTCCTGGTTCTTCTGGGAGTGGCGAGGATTCCCAGTCATCGGCCTCTCGGTTTCAGATCATCCGACCGCATGCGAAGGGGGGCTGGGGCTGGTCTCCGTGGCCAAGGATCTGGAGCTGAACCGAGAAGTGGCGCTGAAGGAGATCCAGCAGAGACATCTGCATGACACCGCCAGTCGCGAGCGATTTATCCTTGAAGCGGAGATCACCGGCGGGTTGCAGCATCCGGGAATCGTTCCTGTGTATGGGCTTGGTCGATTCGCCGATGGCAGCCCATTCTATGCCATGCGGTTCATTCGCGGTGACAGCCTGAAGGCGGCGATTGAAGCCTATCATCAACCGGAGACGCAGAAACCGAAGGCACCCGATGAGCGAAGACGAGACCTGCGAAAGTTGCTCGGACGGTTGATCGACGTGTGCAACGCGATGGAGTACGCCCATAGTCGCGGAGTCCTGCACCGGGATCTGAAACCGGGCAACATCATGCTGGGAAAGTATGGAGAAACGCTCGTCGTCGACTGGGGTCTGGCCAAGGCCCAAGGACGGAAAGACATCACCTCGGACGAACCTTCCTTGGTCCCCTCTTCCGCGATGAGCATCTCCGGGCAAACGCGACCCGGCTTTGCACTGGGGACACCGGCCTACATGAGCCCCGAACAAGCGGCGGGGAAGCTCGATGATCTGGGGCCAGAGACGGACGTGTATAGCCTGGGCGCGACGATGTACCACTTGCTGACGGGGCAAGTCCCGTTCAAAGGAACTGCCGACGAAGTCATTCAGAAAGTGCCCCAAGGTCAGTTCGCTCCGCCGCACACGTCGTGAGAGACACCCCTTTGGCCCTGGAGGCGATCTGCCTGAAGTCGATGTCACTGAAACCCGCCGACCGTTACCACTCTCCCCGAAAGTTGGCCGACGACCTGGAACGGTGGCTGGGAGTTGAACCGGTTCTGGCTCGGAGGGAAACCTGGTCGGAGCAGCTCTCCCGGCTCGAACGGAAGCATCGGACGCTGGTCCGAGTCAGCATGCTTTCGCTGGTGCTGATCACACTTCTGTCATCGATCGCAGCGTATTGGATCAGCCAAGAACGAGACCGCAATGCCCAACTGGCGGTGGCCGAATCGAAAGCGAAGACCGAGGCGCAGAACGCCGAGCGATTCGCTAACACGGCTCGCAATGATGCTCTGGGGGCCAAGGCCGATGCCGACCGTGAACGAGGTCTGGCGAATGAAAAGGCCAATGAAGCTACGCAGAAGGCCACCGAACTCCAGGTTCAACTGGCGAAGTCCTACTTTCGACACGGTGTCGAGGAGTACAAAGTTGGTCGTATGTTTGAAGGCGGGTTTGATATTGCCGCGGCATGGATGCTGTTGCCGAAAGACCACGAACTCCGTTCTGCCTATGAGTCCGTTTCCATGGATCGATCTCTTCAGGGCGGTCGAATGGCTCCATTCCAAGGGGGGCAATGGAGTCCTGATCGCTCGATATTTATATCCCGAGTGAACGGTGGCTATCAGATCAACGATCGGAGAACCATGAAACCTGTTGGGGCTCTATTGGTAGGACTTGATCCCCGGATGTACACAGAATTTCAGTTCACTCCCGACAACCAAAGAGTATTGGCATTCCTTGGCGAGAACACAGTCCGGGTGTGGAACGCTAACACGGGGGCAGAGATCGGGCAGTGGCACACTCACAATCTGAGTAACGCATCCAATAACCGAGCGATCGGTCCGACAACGATCGTCAGCCCGCAGAGCGATCTCGCAGCGTCTCGCTGTTCCGACAATTCGGTTCGGATCTGGGAGATTGAAACAGGCATTCAACGTGGTGATCCATTGAAGCACGGTGACTTCGTGACATTGATGCGGTTCAGTCCAGATGGACAGCGGCTTGCGACAACCTCGTGGGGTGAACAGGAGTCCCACCTTTGGAATACCCAGACAGGGGCCGCAGTCGGAGTGCCGCTCAGGCACGAGAAGGCTGTGTACGGATTATTATTCAGCCCGGATGGAAAGCATTTACTCTCCAGTTCCGCAGATCGAACAATTCGAGACTGGAACGCCACGACGGGCGATCCGATCGGCGAACCCATTCGGACTGACTCCGAGGAGCATCTGATCTCGTTTTATCCCGATGGGCAATCATTTGCTGCAGGATTCGACATCCCCGGCGGAAAATTCAAAGGGTTCCTTCAGATCCGCAAGTTTCCAGAAGGCACTCGAATGGGTGAGCCGATTCCAAACGACAGGTTGAGACATAGTGTCGAGTTCAGTCCAGACGGTTCGCGGCTATTGAATGTGTCGCATGAGGGGAACGCAGCTCTATGGGACGCTAAGACGGGATTACCTGTTGGCGAGTCATTTCAGACGGAATCACACCTTGAGTTTGATTCCGACGGGACGCGATTGCTGGGGAATGGGCACACCGTCCAAGTCTTCCCTCCCGCACCGACGTTAGGCCCCGCTCCGACTGGAGACATTGTCCGAGAACTGAGAATTACGTCGAATGGAGAGCGAGTACGAGCTGCTGTGGGGCATTCAATCCGAGTATGGAATACAAAGACGTTGGAAGTTGTTGGAGAACTGACTCAGGAAGACCGAGTCATCATCAGTTTCGCAGTCAGCAAGGATGAACAGTCCTTCGTCACAGGAACCGAATGTCAGAGTGGTCAGGATTTCACGGCGTTTGCAAGAATTCGAAATGCAGCGACTGGAGAACTGGTTGTTCCTCCATTGCGCCATCCCCACAAAGTGATGGATGTCGCATTTCACCCGGACGGGACTTTGGTGGCGACGGCATGCTTTGATGGTGGCCTCAGACTGTGGAGCACCAAGACGGGTGAAATGGTCGGTGAAGCATTTGCCGACAGTGCGAGGGGACGGGGTGAGTTCCAAAAGAGGCCTGCCGCTGCTGTGGCATTTCGCCCGGACGGTCGCCAACTTGCGTTCGGTAGTTCAGAGTACGGGAACTTGTGGAGTGTTTCCCCGCTGAAGCTCACTCACCAGTTTTCGACATTGGGGTACAGTTCGTCTTCCCCGAATGCAATCGACTACAGCCCGGATGGAAAGCGAGTGGTCACGGTCTACAGTGATCGCACAGCACGGATTTGGGATACGACAACTGGCGAAAGAATGGGCGATGTCATGCGACACCAAATCACGGCAGTATTGTTCGATGCTGCGTTCAGTCCTGATGGAGCTGTGATTGCAAAGGTCGCGGATGGAATGGAGATCAAGTTCTGGGACGCTTGGACAGGTGTCCCTGTCAGAGAGACGTTCGCATGTCCGCAAGTGTCTCAAATTGCATTCACTCCCGATGGCAACCAAATGATTTCGGGGGGACTGGATCGGAATCTCCGCGTGTGGGATGTAACCCCGGATCCAAGACCGAAAGACATCTCGGACATGCTGACCATGATGAATTACCAACCGGGCCAGCAGAGGCTGGCTGGGCTGCCGAACCCATCCGCCCGGTACTCGTACGAGGAACGAAACACGATTCGCGAAGAATGGGAGTCCGCCCTTCAACTCCGCCAGATGAGACGCTGCCGACAGCAGCAACACACGGCTGCAGCAGAGGCTTTCGACCGCGAGGATTGGTTCGCCGCTGAGTTCCACCTGCGCCAATTGCTCAAAGCCCAACCGGAACTGTTCGACCTCCAGAAACGCTATCAATACGCCCGTCGACGACTGGCACAGCTGTTTGCCCCCGCATTCTCAGAACTGAACTCCGACGAGTACCAGTAGGATCTGAACATTGGCATCAAGCGGGGCCTCCGTCCGTCTAAGCTACTGGTGAACGTGAAAGACGGAGCCGCAATTTACAGCGGCGAGTTCGTTCCCACTGAGGGACGACCGTGGAATGCACGTCACGGGGTCACGCAGGATGTGTTTGACACAACCAACGCGACCCATATCGCCAACGGACTGATTCTCGATTGCCACACTTCAACAATCCTCGATGGCCAGGAGATTATGCTGCTGTCTGGATCGGGAAGTAGTCCAGCAAACATGTCAAGACTCGCCACATGGCTTCAAGGAGGCTGGGCTTGTTCAGCCTTAATGAAAAATGAAAACACCTTGGTCGGGGTAAAGATCAGGGCCTACGCATCGATCTTGGTCTGTTGGAAGACCTGTAGCAGGTCGTTCGGATCGAGGGCGCAGGCGAAGCGTTTGGCTTTGATGCCGCGTTTCAGGGAGGTGTCTTGGCGGAGGAGGCGGAGGGAC
>JAYTCW010000211.1:0-7860 GCA_043736295.1 Planctomycetota bacterium
GCTCCGCTTCGCAGACTTCGCGTCGCGGCGAAACAAGAGCTCTACTGAATGCACCCCCGTGCCGACAGCGGCCACACGCACTCGACCACTTCCTTCCGCACACCGTAGAAGAAGTTGTGTAGCACGTTCGTGTGATCGCAGTAGCCGGGGTTCAGAATCACTTTATCTCCGATGACGAGGTTCTGCGAATCCGGCCCGAGTTCGAGCGTCAGATGCTCCGCACTGAGTACGGGGTTCACCGCGTCGCTCAGCTTCCGGCCCCCTGCCACTCCGACCACTTGCGGCAGATAAATATCCGGGTGAATCGACTTCCGCCCCGAGTCCAGCACCGCCCGCTCCAGTGTCGGTCGGCTGACCACCGTGGCAATCACCATCAGCGCGGGGGCCAGCCCCGTGACCCCGCACTTCTCCAGATAAAACGGGTCCGCAAACGTCCCGCCGCCCGCCTGAGTCTCCGTGAGGTGCGGGCTGTCGACGGTGATTTGGTAGGAGCCGGTCCCGCTGGCACTGACGATGTCGGCACACAAGCCGTCGCGCCGAAATCGATCCGCTGTCTCACCCAGGATGGCCATCGCGGAGCCGATCTTCTCGCGCTTCTCGGCCTCGTCCGCGATGGTCAGCAGATGCCCCTCGTAGCCCATCACACCGACCAGATCGATATGCGCGAGCCCAGCCACTCCCCGCGAAAGATCTTGCGTGTCATGCCCTGGACGCACTCCGACCCGATTGAGCCCGATGTTGATCTCCAGGATGACACGGCACCGCACTCCCTGCCGACCACACACCTCGTTGAGCGCCTCCGCTTGAGCAAAGTGGTCCACCGCCACAATCGGCCGCCCCATCCGGCACAGCCCGGCCAGCCGCTCCAGCTTATGCCGCCCGACCACCATGTTCGCAATCAGAACATCGGGGATCCCCGCCTGGATATAAACCTCGGCCTCGCTGACCTTGGCCACCGTCATCCCGATCGCCCCGGCCCGAATCTGTTGGTGCGCTATCGCCGGTGACTTGTGACACTTCGCATGCGGCCGCCAGTTCTTGCCAGCCGCCTGATGCGTGGCTGCCATCGCCCGAATGTTCCCCTCCATCCGGTCGAGATCAATACACAACGCCGGTGTATCCAGCTCCGTAAGATGCCGACCAATCACAGCTGAGGGAATCATGCGTGGGCTTCAGGAAAGAAACAGGTCGAAACTCGATGCCCGACATGGCGGGGGAAGTTATTTATCCTGAATACGAATCAACGACATCTCTTCCGCTTTCAGATTCAAAATCGTCTCACCCACTCGAAAAGAGAACAGTGCGATTTTCTGTTGTCCAAATGCGAAGTCCGTAAAGATGGGAACGGTGATGTCTACAGCCGAGTTCTCCAGAGCAAGGGCGCAGGCAGCGGACTTGTCGACCGGGGCGATCTTGCCAGACTTGGTGGCATAACTTGCCGAGAGCAACTCCACTGGTGATTCTCCGATACGAGTCCCCTTCGCTTGCAACTCGGCAGGAGTGGCTTGTGCCATGCGAAGCACGGAGCCTTCTCTCAGATCAAACTCGATTAACGCAGTTCCCGCCCTCAACTGCAGCTCCAGGATCTTGCTGCCTTTTTTGTTGTTTAGAGTCCCAAAAGTGGCGACATCGGCCGTCAACGTCCCAGTCTTCGACAGCGCCTGTCCAGCCTCCCGCACGACGCTTTCAGCGTAGGTATCAACTACTCCAAATCGATTCCAATAGGTCCAGGCCGCTGAGGTGATCTGGACTGTTGCGGGCACTGCGACACCCTCCTCGGGGACTTCCGGAACTACCGAGGCGGTCGGTGGCTGAGGCAGTGGTTTGGCGGTGATTGGCACAATCACAACAATCGCCGGCCGATCGACTGGCCCACCGGCGACAAACGCCTTCAATTCTTCTCGCAGCGTCTTGGCGTCCTCGATCTTCAGGGCCCTCGTGATCGCCTTGATCTCCTTCTCGTACACCACGACGAGACGTTCCTTCGCGGCGTCCACGGCCTTGACATACTTCTGCGCGGGCCCCTTCATTCCCACTGAGGTCGGAAGTTCCCGGTGCTTACCGAACCGTTCTTGTTCTTTCCTGAGCGTTTCAATCGCATCCAAATCCCCGGCAGCGGTGGCCCCCTTGAGTTCCCGTTCAAAGGCCAGGTCCACCAGTTCCACCTGCTTCCCAAGGGCCTCTTTGTACACGGCCTTGGCCTTGCTCAGGGCGTCCGGTTCTTGCGCCCCGTAGCTGACACTGAAGCCGACACTCCAGAGGAGTATGATCGCGCAGATTCTCATGCAAGCGTCCTCGTGAACCAAGGCTAGAACAGCAGACATCCTAGCTTCGAACGACATCTCGATGCAACGGGGGACACGCGGCGCAATCCGGCAACCAGACAACCACCCCATGAAGAGCAGTCGGTCGCAGTGCGGTTTGTCGTTCGTTACCATCAACCGTGATCGATCACACTCCTCTGCCTGCAACACTCCGCCATCCGCCAGCATGCTCACCCGAGTCGAAGCCCTGAACTTCCGCTGCCTGCGATACATCTCGCGGTCACTGGATCCGTTCCATGTGCTGGTGGGGCCGAATGCGAGCGGGAAGACGACGTTTTTTGATGTCGTGGGGTTTGTGAGTCGGTTGTTGAATGATGGGCTGGAGGCAGCAATTGGGGAGGTGACATCAAATCCAATGGACATGCTGTTCGGGAGGTCGGGTGAGCGGTTTGAATTGGGGATCGAAGTTGCATTGCCAGACTCAATTCGCGATGCGATCCAACGCCAGACGAATCTCTTTAAGCAGACGGACACGTCGCTCTACACACATATCCGCTACGAATTGGCAGTGACAGTCCATCGGAATTCTCTCCCTGAGATTGCTCAAGAACGAGTGGCGTTCGTCAAGCACAACGTGAGATCGAATCCTCTACAGCTTGATCGATTCCCCATGGCGGAGGAGACACCAAACGATTTGTGCAGTCAACACGTCATTAAGACGATCGCTTCGATTGACCCCATACTCAAACAGTTTAATTTTTATCCTGAGGTTTGGGAGGATCCAAAGTCTGGTTCTACTGGAGGATTCGTTCCTGGCTTTCAATTGAGCAAGCGAAAATCGGCCTTAGCCAACGTTCCAGAAGGAGAAAACTTTTTTCCAGCGACAACATGGCTCAAGGAGTTTCTGAAGGAGGGGGCACGGTCGCTGACGCTTGATAGCCACAAAATGAAGCAACCCAGCCCACCACATTTTTCGAAGGGATTCCAGACAGACGGATCTAATCTGCCATGGGTCGTTTCGAGATTGGAAGGAACGCCTGTCTTCAAGGAATGGATTCGCCACATTCAGACGGCCCTCCCAGACGTTCAGGGAGTTCGCACAGTCATTCGAGAGGAAGATCGACACTGCTATCTGTTTCTGAAGTACGAGAACGGGATGGAGGTTCCCCAGTGGATGGTGTCCGACGGGACATTGCGGCTGCTCGCTCTGACACTGCCAGCCTTCATTGACGACTTCGGAGGGATGCTGCTGATCGAAGAACCTGAAAATGGCATTCACCCGAAGGCCATTGAGACGGCTTATCAAGCATTATGCACAGTGACCTCGGCGCAGGTTCTGCTCGCCACACATTCCCCAATCGTCCTCAATATTGCAGAACCGCATGAGGTTCTGTGTTTTGCCAAAGACGAGTTCGGTGCGACGAGCGTTGTCCGGGGTGATGAGCATCCGGCTCTGATTGGCTGGCAACACGATGTCAGTTTAGGCGTCTTGTTCGCAGCGGGGGTGTTGGGGTGAACAGATACCCATTGGACCTGTTTGTGCTAACAGCGGATATCGATCAAAGGAACACTTTCGCGAGTCTCCTCAACAGGTATCAAGCTTTAGGAACCCGCCCGTTTACGTTTTGTGTCGATCATGACCCTGGTCGAGACAGTGGATGCCGAAAGAATGGAGTCGGAATTCTTCGTCAGAAACTGACCCAGTATACCAACTCACTTCTTGTTTTCGACAAGGATGGCGCAGGACGAGACAGCGATTCAGCGGAGGAGATCGAAAATGACCTCGATCGCGATTTGGCCAACAACGGATGGAGCGATCGCTCTCGTTGCGTCGTGATTGACCCAGAATTGGAAGCCTGGGTTTGGAGCGATTCGACTGCCGTCGATGAGATTCTTGGAAAAAACAACCTTCGGAGTTGGCTTGTCCAGCAAGGATTGCTGGATCCGGGAGAGACCAAACCGCGAGACCCCAAGCGGGCAATGATTACCGCCTACGGAAAGAGACCGAAAGCCGAGATTTTTAGCCAGCTGGCAGCCAAGGTCAGTTTCCAAAACTGCCAGGACCGTGCGTTCAATCGTTTGCTCACTACCCTGAGAGCATGGTTCCCAGCAACTCTCCCAGAAGGATCATCATGACCCCACGCCTTCGTCTGTTCATGGCATGCCTCGCGCTGCTCATGCTCTCCTCAACTACCCAAGCCCAGGGCCTGAAGATCCCCCGCGCTCAGGATCGGCCACCCGGACCGGCCCTCTCCGCCGAAGAGGCGGCGGCGAAGATGACGGTGCCGGAAGGCTTCACGGTCGAGGTGGTGGCTTCGGAGCCGGATCTGATGAACCCGGTGGCGATGTGCATTGATGAGAAGGGGCGGTTCTGGGTCACGGAGAGCTTCGAGTACCCGCGCCGCGAGCCGGGGGTGGGGAAGGACCGGATCAAGGTGCTGGAGGACACCGATCAGGACGGCAAGGTCGACAAGGTCACGATCTTTGCCGAGGGGCTGAACATCCCGTCGGGGATTAACGTCGGGCATGGCGGGGTGTGGGTGTGCAATGCTCCTGACTTGCTGTTCATGCAGGACACGGACGGCGACCTCAAGGCTGATAAGACGACCGTCCTGCTCACAGGCTGGGGCCGCGATGATACGCACGAGTTGCCCAACAGCCTCACGTGGGGGCCGGATGGGTGGCTGTATGGACTGAACGGGGTGTTCAATTATTCGCATGTGAAGTACGGGAAGGACAACCCGAATCTGGCGAAGAACCCGGACCATCCTGGCTGGCCGCTGACGTGTGCCCTGTGGCGGATCAACCCGCACACCAAAGAGTTCGACATCTTCGCCGAGGGGACCAGCAACCCGTGGGGGATCGCGATCAACGACGAAGGGGAGTTCTTCCTCTCGGCGTGCGTGATCGACCACTTGTGGCACATCACGCAGACCGGCTACTACATCCGCCAGGGTGGCCCTTACCCGCCGCATACGTGGCCGATCGGGTCGATCGTGCAGCACAAGCATCAGAAGGCAGCCTACTGCGGGATCACCTGGTTCGACAGCGACGCCTACCCCGAGGAGTACCGCAAGGTCTTCTACATGGGGAACATTCACGGCGGCTGCATCAACGCCGATATCACCGAGCCGCACGGCAGCACCTACAAGGGGAAACCGCACCCCGGCTTCCCCGCCAAGCCTGGAGCGTGGGCAGCTGATGTCGACGGCACGCTGCGCAAGGAAGGGACGCCCGAGAAGACGATCCTCAAGGATCTGCTGACCGCGAACGATGCGTGGTTCATGCCGGTCGTGCAGAAGGTCGGGCCGGATGGGTGCCTGTACATCCTCGACTGGTACGACCGCTACCACTGCTATCAGGACGCCAACGCCGACCCCGCCGGGATCGAACGCGAGAAGGGGCGGCTCTATCGGCTGCGGTACAAGGAGACGCCACGGGCTCCGAAGTTTGACCTCGCGAAGGAGACGGATGAGCAGTTGATTGAGCGGCTGGGGAGTCCGAATGTTTTCTATAGGGAGACGGCTCAGCGGGTGTTGCAGGAGCGGGGTGGGGACGCGTGGCGGAACCTACTCGAACTTGTCAAATCGCAAGCGACACCGGTGCAAAAGAGGCGTCACGCTTTGTTCTCATTCATTGGATCGAAGACGCCAGCGCTGCCACTCGAAAAGGGATCTTACGGCTATATCGACCCAACGCTTGATATCTGGCACCATGCGAAATGGCGGCTCAATCAACCTGGCTCTAGTGATCCGATGTCCTTTGACAAAGACCTAGAATGCTTATTGTTTCCTGAGAAATGCGATCAGAGGATTACCTCATGGATGCGGGATGAACATCCTCGTTCTCTCCTTGCACATTGTACTTCCATGTCTCAGCTGCCCTATCATCCCGTGCAGATTGCAACATGGTTGGCGACGATTCACCTCCACGAAGACGATTTGCTGATTCCACAGATTGCATGGCAAAACCTCCACCCACTTCTTGAAGATCACACCGACGACTTCTTGATGGTTCTGGAGAAGGGCAAGTATCTGCGGCACTCCGCGATCGCTCGACTGATGCCGCGCTTCGCTACCCGCATCTTGGCTCGCAAGGAGTTCCAGGCGGACGAGATCGCCAAGTTGTTGACGCTGCTCGTTGAGCAGGACAACGACGACTGCCGCGAGGCGGCGCGGTCGTTGCTGTACGCGATCGCCGCCAGCAGCCAGACCGGGGGCTTTGATGTTCCGAAGCGGGAAGCCCTGAACGTGGCCTTCGCCCCGACGTTTGCAGCGATCCACGCCGCCGGGGACAAGCACCCTTTGTACGTTCCGGCGATTCAGTTGCAGGCGACCTGGGGCCATGCCAAAGCGATCACCGCTGTCGAGAAAATGCTGGCCGAGACCAGGGACGAGGCCCACCAGCTCGGCTGCCTGCGGGCGCTGATCGGCGGAGGAGCAGCCTCGGCTCTCCCCACTGCGGAGAAGCTGCTCGACAGTTCGCCGGTCCAAACGCAGGAGCAGGTGCTCTCCTTGCTGGGCCGCATGAACGCCCCGCAGATCGCTCCAGCGGTCCTCAGCCGGTATGCAAAGTTCGACCCCGGACTGCAACCGAAGGCCCTCGAACTGCTCTCCACGCGGGTCGAGTGGTCGACCCCGCTGCTGGCTGCCATCAACGACAAGTCGCTGTCGAAGGACTCCCTCAACCTGAACCAGCTGCGCCGCATGGCGAGCTTTAAGGACGAGGCGTTTGCGAAGCAGTTCAAGGCCATCTACGGCACGATCCGCGAGGGCCGCAACCCCGACCGCGAGCAGGTCATCAACCAGACCCGCGACTTCCTGCAGGGCACCCCCGGTGACCCCGAACGCGGGGTTGCCGTCTACAAGAAGGTCTGCGCCCAGTGCCACAAACTGTACGGCGAGGGGGCCGAGGTCGGACCCGACCTGACCGGCAGCGGTCGCAACAACTGGGACCAACTCCTCACCAATGTCCTCGACCCCAGCCTCGTCATCGGCGGTGCGTACCAAGCCCGCATCCTGCAAACCGCCGATGGGAGAGTCCTCACCGGTCTCCCCGTGGAAGAGACCGAGCAACGCGTGGTCCTCAAGGTCCAGGGCGGCAAGCTGGAGACGATCCCCCGCGACCAGATCGAGGTCTACAAGGTCAGCGAAATCTCGATGATGCCCGAGCAACTCGAAAAGCAAATCACCCCCCAAGAACTCGCCGACCTCTTCAGCTACCTCGCCCTCGACAAGCCGCCGAGCGATCCGAGTGCGAAGTACCTGCCGGGGTATCCACGCGGGAAATGAGGCGGGGAGAATTGGGCCGCAAGAAACTCAAAAAACGCAAAAGGGGAGTGGCCGGACAGGCGGGCACACACGCGAATCGTCATCCCTGAGGACAACACTGATCGGCCAGTCGCCCTGCGGAAGTGTCTGGCGAGACGAGTTGCTGACGCACGGATCAAGCTTCATGAGTCGGCGCATGCGTTCATCAGCTCCCTTTCCCGCCGGGGCTTAGCTGGACAGCGCCAGGTTCACTGTCGAATATGATCGCGACATGAATGAGAGACGGCGTTTCTGTCGTTCCAGTGGATTTCGCAAGTGACAGGGAC
>JAYTCW010000212.1:0-17266 GCA_043736295.1 Planctomycetota bacterium
GAGGCTCCTGCCGAGCCGCGACTGCGGGTTGACGTGTCCCCTGGCTCGCGGCTCAGCAGGAGCTTCGCCCTCCCGGCGGGCCTGACTCAACCCCAATTCCAAGCATTGACGAGGCACTAGAGCAGTTTCACAATCTCTCTCCAGTGAACTTACAAGCGGTCAGCCGTCAGCCAGAAGGTTTTGTTTCGGCTTCTGGCTGACCGCTGATGACTGAAGACCAATTCTGAACATGCTCTAGTCGACCAATTCCCGCCGCACCAGATCTTCATACGTTTCCCGCTCTCGGATGACCGACACCGTGTCGCCGTCGACGAGGATCTCCGCAGCTTTGGGGCGGGAGTTGTAGTTGCTGCTCATCGCCATGCCGTAGGCTCCCGCGCTGAATGTGCAGAGCAGGTCGCCACGCTGGACGGGTGGAAAAGCACGCTTCTGCGCCAGGTAGTCGCTCGACTCACAGATCGGGCCAACGATGTCGGTCGTCTCACAGCCTGCGATCGACTCGGCCTCGTAGTCAGTCGGCGGCGCGACTTGGGCTTCGACCGGCCAGATGCGGTGGAAGGCGTCGTACATCGCCGGGCGAATGAGGTCGTTCATCGCGGCATCTTGAATCACGAACAGCTTGCCGCCCTCGCGCTTCGTGTAGATCACTTCGCTAATCAACACGCAGGCATTGCCGACGATGGAGCGACCCGGTTCAAGTGCCAAACGACAGCCCGCCGCCTTGATGAGAGGCACGATTACCTTGGCATACTCGCTGGCCGGAGGGGCTTCGCTGCCGCGATAGCTGAGGCCGAAACCGCCGCCGAGGTTGATCCAGTTGGTCTTGTGCCCCCGCGCCCGCAAGTCGCGCACGACATCGGTCGCCTTCCTGGCCGCTTGTAGATAGGGATCGGTGGTCATGATCGGCGAACCAATGTGCATGTGAATCCCGCGCAGCTCCAGATGCGGGTCGGCCAGCACCTTGGCAGCCAGCTCGTTGTGCCGCTCGATGTCCATGCCGAACTTGTTGCCCTTCTTCCCGGTCGTGGTCTTCTCGTGCGTCTTGCCGTCAATGTCGGGGTTGAGACGCATCGCGACGGGAGCAACCCGCCCCATCGACTTGGCCACAGCCGAGATGGCGTCGAGTTCGCCTTCGCTCTCGACATTGAACATCAGGATGTTGTCATCCAGTCCCTGCCGGATCTCAGCATCCGTCTTACCGACGCCTGCGAACACGACGCGTGTCGTGTCGGCCCCAGCTCGCTTGACGCGGAACAACTCGCCCCCGGAAACCACGTCGAACGAGCTGCCCGCTTCGTTGAGGAGTTTGAGGATGGAGAGGTTTGAGTTCGCCTTCACCGAGTAGCAGATGACCGGGTCGACTTCGGCAAACGCGGTGCGTACGGCATTGAGTTCATGCAGTAGCTTGGCCTTGGAGTAGATCCAAACCGGCGTGCCGAATCGCTGGGCGATATCAGACACGTGGACATTCTCACAGCACAACTCACCGGCACGGTATTCGAAAGCGTTCATCAGAGTCTCAACGGGGACGGTTCCGCTCAAGCTGTTGAGCGGCGCAGGGGCATTCTACAAGATGATCGCTAGACTGGAATCGACCCGACCTCCGTCGGCATTTCAGTGTCCGGCCAGCTCCTCCGGCAGCGGACGAATGGGCTTCGGGAGGGCGAGGCTCCTGCCGAGCCGCTCTCGCGAGAAAACGTCGTCACTGGCTCGCGGCTCAGCAGGAGCTTCGCCCTCCCGAACTGGCTGGCCACAACCCCCAGACAGAGGGTGTACGCGGCACTAGCCCCGCACCTGTCCCTCGCCATGCACGATGTATTTGTAACTGGTCAGCTCCACCAGTCCGCACGGACCGCGGGCGTGGAACTTGTCGGTGCTGATGCCGATCTCGGCACCCAGACCCAGTTCGCCTCCATCGTTGAACCGGGTGCTGGCATTCACCATCACTGCCGACGAATCGACCGCAGCTGTGAATTGGCGAGCGGCTGCGGGGTCGTTGGTGACGATCGACTCGGTATGATGCGAGCCGTATTCGGTGATGTGTTCAATGGCCTGCTCGATCGAATCGACCACACGGGCCGAGAGGATCAGGTCGAGATACTCGGTCCGGTAGTCGGCTTCGGTGGCGAGCTTGGCATCGGGCAGGTACTCCCGAATTCGCTCGTCGCCCCGCACCTCGACGCCGTGAGTATGCAACTCCGGCCCAACCAGTGGCAGGAACCGGTCCGCGATGGCCGCATGGACCAACATACTTTCGGCGGCGTTGCAGACCCCCGGGCGTTGGCACTTGGAGTTGATGAGGATCCGCACGGCCATTGGCAAGTCGGCAGCTGCGTCGACATAGACGTGGCAGACGCCGTCGTAGTGTTTGATGACTGGCATCTTGGCCTCGGCCATGACACGCTCGATGAGTGACTTGCCGCCGCGCGGAATGGTCACGTCGATGTACTGCGGCATCTTGAGGAAGTGCCCCACGGCATCGCGATCGATCGTCGACACAAGTTGCACCGCATGCGGTGGCAGTCCGCAAGCGGCGAGCGTTTCCGCTAGCACGCGGTAGATGGCGAGGTTGCTGTGCAGGGCCTCTTTCCCCCCTCGCAGAATCACCGCATTGCCGCTTTTGACGCAGATTGCAGCTGCGTCGGCTGTGACGTTCGGCCGCGATTCATAGATGAAGAACACCACGCCCAGCGGCACCCGCACCCGCGTCACCAGTAGGCCATTGGGCCGGGTTTTGCTGTCGATGATCCCCTCCAACGGATCGGGGAGCAGGGCCACCTCTTCCAAGGCCGACGCCAGCTTCTCGATGCCCTCTTCCGTCAGGCGCAGACGATCAATCGCAGCTGCATTCAGGCCGTATCCGGGGGCCGCCTCCAGATCGCGAGCGTTCTCTCGCACCAGAGTTGGCACCGCGCGGCGCAACCCGGCAGCGGCCTCGCGCAGCCAGCGGTTTCGCTGTTCGCCGGGGACGAGAGCCAGTTCGCGGCTAGCCGCCCGAGCTTGCTGGGCAACGCGCAGGGTGTATTCGGTGAGATCGTTCATCATGAGGAGAGTATTCGAGGTCAGGCCAGACGTGTCAACCAGATCGCGCTGCGGCTCCCCTGGGGGGCATTCCCCGAATGGCGGCATACATCCAGTCCGCCCCCCCTCCCACACCATCGGAAATGACGGGAGGGAGGGCTGGCCGCGTGGGTCGGATCAGGGAGTCAGGGGAGATCGGCAGGACTCCTTCGTCACGATTCGGAACTCAGGCAAATGCGAAGGGAGGTCGCTGCGAGAACATCATCTTGATTTCGAAAGGGTGAGTTCAAGCCACCACTTCCCCAGACCAGGTCGAGTTCGGTGGCAGAACCAGCAACCCGACGCGTGAGTTATGAAGTGGCAATCATGGGACACGGATCGCACGGAGTCGACGCAATTGGCTTTGATGAAGTCGACATGGTCTCAGTCAGTCGTTTGCACAGAGTGCCAGAATCGAATCACGCGATCACCTCGGTGGCGAATTTCAGCCACGACCGATTTCTGCAGCACACCCCTCACCGTGATTCCTGTTCGCGTTTTGATGAACCTCGATTCTGAATCTGCTCTAATATCTCGTTCTGATTCATCCTGATTGCCTCGCCCTGCTCGTCACAAGTTCGTCCCGCATGGATGTCCATCTGGTCTTCAGTCCCGTCTGGTCCTGGCCGCTGGTAGTACTCGCTGCCGTGGGCTTGTATGGACTGGTGCTGTGGACCTACCCGCCGCGAATTCGGGCGTTCTCACCCGGCAAGCGGCGATTGCTGCTCGGATTGAGGCTACTCGGGGCCACGGTGCTGCTGTTTGCTATGTTGCGGCCTGCCTTGGAGTTCAGCGAGATCGATGAGCGCGGGGCACAGATCGTGATCCTCACCGATCAGAGCCGGAGTATGAACACCCCCGATGGGCCAGCGGGAGCCACGCGGCGACAACAGCTGTTGAAGACGCTGGATGAGATCACCCCCGCGCTGAAGGCGCTGGGGGAGAAGGTCGACATCCGCTATATCGAGTTCGCGGAGACCTCGCAGGCTGTGGAGATCGTCGGCCCCGCCAGCGAGGGACGCTTTACCGCCCTGGGTCTGGCGATCGATGAGATCCGCAAGGAGGACCAGGCGAAGCGCCTGGCCGCGGTCTTCATGCTGAGCGACGGAGCCCAGCGGGCCAGTGGCGAGGCCAACGTCGACCCCCGCGCAGCCGCCCGC
Organism: Planctomycetota bacterium; assembly: GCA_043736295.1. Lineage (GTDB taxonomy): Bacteria > Planctomycetota > Planctomycetia > Planctomycetales > Planctomycetaceae > TH-plancto1. The sequence goes on from JAYTCW010000212.1 coordinate 4,221, forward strand.
CGATTCGCCACACTGAAGTCCGTCCCGATCTATACCATCCCCTTCGGCACCTCCGAGATCACCACAGCGGGCATGGACTTGGCTGTGGAGGATCTGCTGGTCAACTCGACGACCTTTGAACGCAAAATCGAAACGGTCAAAGCCAAGATTCGCCTGGTCGGATCTGCGGGGCGCAAAGTCCGGGTGCGTTTGATCGTTGAGGACCGCACCGGCAAGGCGATCGGCCAGCCGGGGGAATGGCAGGAGTTCCCCTATTCCGAGCAGACCAAGACCTCGCTGTTCCTCGAAACGAACGAGAACGCCACGCTGCTGCCGGTCACTCTCTCTTTCATCGCTGCGCTTCCGGGCGAGTATAAACTCGCTCTGGAAGTCGAGCCGCAACCGGGTGAGGTGAAGACGACCAACAACCGTCTGGAGACGCTAATCACCGTGACCAAGGGCGGGATGCGCGTGGCTTATTTCGATGTGGCGTCACATGTGGAACAGAAATTCATCCGCAACCTGAACAAGACGGCCCGCATCCAACTCGACACGTTCTTTGTCTCGCCGAACTCCTCCCGTCGCCCGTCCGAGATCGATCCGAAGCTGTTCGAGACGGGGCGGTATGATGTTTACGTTCTCGGTGATGTCCCGGCGTCGGCCTTCAGTCGCAACCGAGTCAATCTGCTGGACGAGTTGGCGAAACGAGTGAGTGAAGGTTCCGGCTTGTGTCTACTCGGAGGCCAGCATAACTACAGTGCGGGCGGTTACGGGGCGACACGACTGGGGGAACTCTTTCCGGTGAAGCTGACGGCGAATGCCAACCCCGCTGGACAGGTGGACCCGACTCAGCATCTGAAGAAGAAGATTCAAATCCTGCCGACCCCCGATGGGGAGAGCCACTTCCTGATGGTGCTTGATCCGAATGCGAATGAGCAGGCATGGCGCTCACTGCCGCCGATGAATGGAGCCAACAAGCTGGTGCCCAGAAACGGGGCTGTCGGAATTCTGGCCGAGTCCGCCGAGGGGGACCCGCTATTGCTGGCGACCGATGTCGGCCGCTCGCGCGTGGCCGCGCTGGCATTCGATGAAACTTGGCTCTGGCACCTGAATGGACGCGGCGAGGCCCACCAAAAATTCTGGCAACAGATGCTGCTGTGGCTGGCTCATAAGGAGCAGGACGGCGATCAGCCACTGTGGGTCAAAGTCGACCCGCGTAACTTTGCCCCAGGGGCCAAAGTCCCGATTCAAATGGGCCTGCGGGATGAGAAGAAACTGCCCGTCGAGAATGCCGAGTATCAAGTCGAGATCATCGGCCCGGACGGCAAGAAGCTCAGCGTTACTCCCCAGAAGCAACCGGGTGGAGCCTTAGCGGATTTCACCGAGACGACTCTGCCCGGCGACTACTGGGTTTCCGTACGAGCCACGGTTGGCGGCAAGTCAGTCGGCCTGCCCACGGTCACACGCTTCATCGTCGAAGCCCGCGACATCGAACTCGACAACCCCGCAGCTGACCCCGATCTGATGGCCGAGATTGCCGCCCTGACCGGAGCCAGTGTCGTGCCCCCCGAGAAGCTGGGGACGTTTCTGGACGACCTGCTCAAGTCGGGCATCAGCACGGAACTGACCCGCAACCGGATGGTCAATCTGTGGGACAACTGGCCGCTGTTGCTGGTGTTTGCCAGTGTGATGACACTGGAGTGGTTCGTGCGGAAGAAGAACGGGCTGGTTTAGTAGTTCGTCGAGAAGCGTTGCTTGGGCATCTGTCTGATGCGGCAAAATCATGAGATCGCAGGCTGGAAGCCCGTGCCACGCCCCGCTGCCGCGTGCTATTCCTCTAGCCCGTACTTCCGCAGCTTCTCTCGCAAAGTGCCTCGGTGCCAGCCGAGCAAATCGGCGGCTTTGGCGCGGTGTCCTGCGGCGGCGGTGAGGGCAGCCAGGATGAGCGGGGGTTCGACGAGGGCCAGCAAGTCGTCGTGCCACGTCGCAGCGCTGGCCCCGGCGAGTTCGGCGGCTCGTTGATTCGTCCACTGCGTGATGAATGCCGCCAGGCTCTCCGCCCCGTCGATCTGCGGTGAGGCCGCACATGCAGCTGTGAATATCTGCGGCTGGGGCAGATGTTCCGGGAGTACCATCCCGTGGCGAGCCATGATCGCAGCATGCTCGACGGCATTGCGTAACTCGCGGACGTTCCCCGGCCAAGCTCGCTGCGATAACTCGGCCAGACACTCGATCGAGTATCCCCCCGACTGGGGCGAGGACTGTCGCAGGAAGTGCTCTGCTAAGAGAGCGATATCGTCCCCCCGGTCTCGCAACCGCGGCAGCTGGAGCTGAAACGCCCCCAGTCGGAAGAACAGGTCAGCGCGGAATTCTCCTTTCGCCACCAATTCCGGCAGTGGGCGGTTCGTGGCAGCGACCACGCGAAAGTCGCTCGCTCGCGGACGCGGATCACCGACGGGCGTGACCTCTTTGCGCTCGATGGCCCGCAGTAACTTCACCTGAATCGGGAGCGGGACATCGCCAATCTCGTCGAGGAACACCGTCCCCTTGTCTGCCAGTTGCAGCAGCCCCAGTCTCGGCGTGTCGGCCCCGGTGAAAGCTCCCTTCACATGCCCGAACAGTTCGCTTTCGATCAACTGAGGACTGAGCGCTCCCAAGCAGATCGGGATAAACGGCCCGGTGCGGCGCGGCGAGTTCGCATGAATCGCATCGGCCACCAGCTCCTTTCCCGTGCCGCTCTCCCCGGTGATGAGGACAGCTGCGTCGGTTTGGGCGACAAGAGCGATCTCCTTGAAGACCCGTTGCATCGGGGCCGAGCGACCCAGCAGCGTGGGAGTGCTGCCCTCAGGTGGGCTATCGACCGGTTGCCGAGAAGCCGTCGCCCGTTGCAAGGCTCGCTGGACGACATGCACCGCCTGGTCGAGATCAAACGGTTTGGGGAGGTAGTCAAACGCCCCCGCCGAAAGCGACCGGACCGCGACATCGAGACTCCCAAACGCGGTCATGATGATGATCGGCGGCGGGTTCGCGGTGAGGTCGCGAATCCGCCCAAGAGCGTTCACGCCGTCGATCCCCGGCAGACAAACATCCATCAGCACGACATCAGGCGAACGCTGCTCCGCACACGCAATCGCCGCCTCGCCGCTATTGGCGACGACGACATCATACCCCTCGTCCGTGAGGATCTCTTTGAGACCCCAGCAGATGGAAGGTTCGTCGTCGACAACGAGGATGTGGGGCATGGGGGAAGTTTTCAGTCGTCAGTTTTCAGTGGTCAGTCTCGGTCTCAAGCTCCGCTTTGGACCGCATATCCTCGAAGCCTGCTTCGCCGCACGCCAGACGGCCGGTCATTCGAGCGGGGCTGGCTGAGCCGACTTCTGCTGCTCGTCACAGCGTCGCTGGTTCTTGACTTGGGTCTGAAGCATCTCGATCGTCTTGCCTTGCAGCCGGATCATCGCATGCGCCCTCAACACTGATCCAGCGAACAAGATAAAGATGACACCGAGAGCAGGCCATATCTGCGATTTGGGATCGAGGTACCAGTGAAAGTACACTAGGAGTACGGGAAGGAATGCCTGAAGGAAATCTAGGGAAATGCCTTTTGAATCAGACATGACCTCCGGTTCCTTGGCCCCTCGGACACCAGTCACCACCATCCCCAACTCGCGCGCTCTCGCCATGGCGGACTCATCGGAGTCGGCATGGACGTAGAGCGGAGCGGAGGGCCGACCGTGTTGGAAGCCCTCGACATGGTGGTACGGCATGGCTCTTTTCCCCAAGCATGAAGCTGTGACATCGTCCCCGAACTCCAGTTGGGGTACGTCTCTGTCTGGAAGTCTTCTCCGTGATGAAGGCCCCCTCACCCCGGCCCTCTCCCCCACGATGGAGTCGGCTCCGAAGGTCGAGTCGCCTGTGGGGGAGAGGGAGCAAGAATTCCCTCAACGCTCAACGCTCAACCCTCAACGGTCCCCCAGCCACCCACACGCGTCCTTCGCGAAGTACGTCAGAATCATATCCGCACCGGCCCGGCGGATGCTGGTCAGAATTTCCATCGCGACCCGTTGCTCGTCGATCCAGCCGTTGGCAGCTGCGGCTTTGACCATGGCGTATTCACCGCTGACGTTATACGCGGCGAGGGGGACTTCGGGGTGGGCGTCCTTCACGCGGCGGATGATATCGAGGTAGCTGAGGGCGGGTTTGACCATTAGCAGGTCGGCACCTTCCGCGAGATCGAGGGCCACCTCGCGCAGAGCCTCGGCTCCATTGGCCGGGTCCATCTGATAGGTCCGGCGGTCGCCGAATTTCGGCGTGCTTTCGGCGGCCTCGCGAAAGGGGCCGTAGAACCCGCTGGCGTACTTAGCAGCGTAGCTCATGATCGGAATGTGCGAGGCATTCGCCGTGTCGAGGCCCGCTCGCAGAGCCTGAATCATCCCGTCCATCATGCCGCTGGGGGCGATCATGTCCGCCCCGGCCCGCGCGTGGCTGACAGCCTGTTTCACGAGGTTCGAGAGCGTCGCGTCGTTATCGATATCGGTGTGCCCGCCCTGTTCGTGTAGCACTCCGCAGTGCCCGTGATCGGTGAACTCGCAGAAGCAGACATCCGTGATGACCAGCAACTCGGGCGCTGCGTCTTTGATACAGCGGATCGCCTGCTGCACGACACCAGAGTCGTCCCAGGACGAACTCCCAGTTGCGTCCTTCGTCTCGGGAATCCCAAACAGGATCACCGCCGGAATCCCCAGGCCCTCGATCTCGCGAGCTTCAGCCGCCAGCAAGTCGACTGTCATCTGGGCATGCCCCGGCATCGAACTGATCGGGATGCGAGTTTGCTTCCCATGCCGGATAAACAGCGGCAGGATGAAATCGTTCGGAGCGAGTTCAGTCTCTCGCACCAGATCGCGAAGACGCGGATGCGAGCGGAGACGACGCAGGCGGGTTTGCGGAAACATGGGGAACTCTGCAAGCCACAAATGGTGGGAAGACACTCTCCCCACCTGCGAATGAGTATGACGTGCAAAGCTGGCAGAGGCCAACAAGGCAATAGGACCGTGAGTCGGACCCGTGTGTGCATCCGTAAAGTCGGCAGCTGGCATCCTCTGCCCCCACTCCCCACTGTCGGTGAGACTTTCGGAGAGGACGTGGCTGGTGGGGAGAGGGCCGGGGTGAGGGGCTCAGAACGGGCGAGATGGCCCCCTCACCCCCGCAGCGAAGCTGTTCCCCGAAGGTCAAGCCGAGTGCGGGGGAGAGGGGGAGAGGGGGCAGGATCTGCCGGCTGCCGACTTTTCGGATGCATACACAGTTGGGGAGGGGAAACAAAGTGGCAGAGGGGGAACAACGGTGAAAGGAACCTGCAGATACCGTTTCAGCTTGATTTGCCCGGAATTGGTGATTGCGGTCGGGGTCGCCCTTGCTGGCATTCCCCCGCACAGATCCGTCACGTGCGAAACTACCTCAGTTGGTGCTGCATGCACTCAAGAAGGACCGCTGGATGCGCGAGTGGTATCGCCGCAGAGCCCCCCTCTGCTCGCACAAGAACCGCCCCTTCCGATGACAAAAAAGCCGATCCAAATGCGAGCGGCCAGTGATGGTTGGCCAGTAGAACGGACCCCCAGGTCCGTTCCGCCCGGACCTAGGGATCCGTTCTACGGGAAGTTCCCACTGGCCGCTCGCCTAACCACTACATTTCTTGCAGGGATGGGCCACCCCCGCCCTGCAAGACAGCGGCCAATGGCACATTTGCTGGCCAATCCTTGGACTGGCCAAGATTTAGGGTCGCCAGAGATCGTGGGCAGACCCACTTGCTGAATTTAGCTCTCGATCGGATTGATAAACGTCGCCACGATTGCTAACCTCCTCCACCTTACCGCAGCCCACGTGGCGGAATTGGCAGACGCGCTAGGTTGAGGGCCTAGTGAGGTAACACTCGTACAGGTTCAAGTCCTGTCGTGGGCACTCCGTATGAAATGATGCAGATGGCGAAAGGACTTACGGCAAATCGCCGTGAGTCCCTCGCCGAGGGACATTGATAAACTCGGGGCATTTTCGGGGCAAAGTTGGTTTTGCGTGGACTCTGGATCGGTTGCCATCGCGGCGACAATTTGTCCGGAGGTCCAGATTATGGCTTGGGTCGAACAGCACGGAAATCTCTTCCACGTGGCGTTCCGTATCGGGAATCGCCGGTTCAAGAAAACTCTGAAGACGGAAGATCGCCGAGCAGCGGATGCACTGGCTCTGAGGATCGACGAACGGCTCCGATTGATTGATCAGGGGCATATCACGCTCCCGGAAGGGGTCGATCTGGTGGCCTACCTGTTCTCGGACGGTCGGCGGGTGACGGCCCGTTGAGCCTTGATCGAATAAAAAGGGGCCACGCTTCCTAGGGCTGCCACCCTGGGCTATCGAGTCGAGCCTCATCGTGGCGCATCTCCCAGCGAATTCTGCGGTGAATGGCGACCACACTCCTTCGGAAGTCTCGCGGGTCGGTTTCCACTGGCCGCTCGCCTTACAGCATGGTGGCGAGGCGTTGTTCGAGGCCGGTGATTTCGGCGTCGGTGAGGCCAGCGAGTTGGAACAGCAGGCGGTCGAGGAAATCTTGATAGGGCTGCGCGGCGGGGTCGAGGGCCGAGCGGTCGCTGCGGGTGATGTCGCCTCGGCGGCGTTCGCGGTCCGTGATGTGATCCACCGCCGCCACGATGGCGTCGCGCACGAGTGGATCGAACGGCGCGGTCTGGACGAATGGCGTGAGGAGTTGCAACGCCTCATCGACCTGCCCCGCCGACAGCTTCCGCAGTACCGCGTCCCGCTGGCGTTGAGTCGATGAGGTGGCGTCGGCAAAGACCGGGCATGGCAGGCTGTTGAACTGGTACTCACCAACCATCGCGTTGGTACTGCCGAGACGAAAGTACCAATCGGCCAACTTGGAATTCAGCAACGCGAGCACAAGTGACAATGGAATCGAGCTTCGATGCTCGGGAATGTAGCTGACCGATTCGAGCAGATACTTTCCGGCGGGAACTTTGGTTGCGATCAGCCGCCGAAAGTTGTTTTGCGGTGACTTGCGTTGGAAGCCGATCCGCTCGTACCGATGATGCGATGACTTTGTGTCGCGATCGTGATCACGTCCTCGAAGTTCGCGAAACGGGCGTTCCAACAGATAGACATTCTTTCCCTGTGAGGCGGCTCGGATCGTGTACAGACAGACATGCGCACCGCGAATGATTTCTGGGCCGTCTGCAGGATCGTAAGACAACAGGTTCTTCTTGCGGTCATTTGTTTCGTTGAACTCACCTTGGAACGACTCACAGAACTGACCGAGCCGCGCGAGGCGGCTGGTGGCCGTGATCCGAGTCGCCAAGTCCCAGTCGGCTTGCGAACAACTGACGATGGTTAGGTTGGACGGGTCGTACAGCGGGATTTCGGACGAGGAGAGTTCGAGTTCGGCCTGTGGCTCGGTGAGTTCGCGCCCGGGATGAACGCGCGATGTGAAGCGGGCCTGGCGTTCCGCTTCGTCGGCTGTCTTCCGCACGATGAACGCTGCGGTCGAGAGCTTGGCCTCGGGAAAGACGCGACGGCGCGGATCGTCCTTCTGCGGAAAGGCGTCGATGCAGACGAACCGGCCCGCCGCGAGGATCGCTCGCCGCAGGTCAGCTGCTTGATCGTCGCCCAGCACGGCCATCAGAGTGATGAAGCCGAGATAGCCACCGTCCGCGTCCAGTTCCAGTGAACGGCAGATGAACAGCTTGTACAGGTTGTTCTTGCCGCGTCGCGACGGCGTGTAGATCGGATCGAAGTCGATGTACGCTCGCAGCACGGACAGGTCGCGCCCGCTCTCGGCTTCCGACAGCACGTCATACGGTGGATTGCCGATCACCGCATCGAACCCGCTGCGCGACAGTCGGCCACGCTCGTCGAAGAAGGCGTCGGGGAACTCCAATTCCCAGGCGAAGCCCCGCAGATCGGAACCGCGTGCCGCTCGTTCGGCGGCTTGGAACCACGTCTCCTGGGCGACCTCATCAAACTTCGCGGGCTTGTTGAGGGCCGAAACGGCTCGCTCATAATCGCCCGACGACCAGGCGACTTCTGGCTCCGACGCGAAGACCGAACACCACACATCGGCCAGCCGCCGCAAGACGTGCTGCTGCTTTTCAAACTGCTCGAACAGTTTCTGTTTCCGCTTCACTTCGGTGACGGAGTGCGAAGCCATTCGTCGAATCTCGGCCAGCGGTTCCAGCAGTGGAGGCAGCGACTTCTTGACGTACTTCTTGAAGCCGCTGGTTTGCAGATCGCCCGCGCCCGGGATGCGGCCGAGGTCATCGATGCTCGGCCCGATCAGACTGTTGCCGACGCGCAGATGATGGTTGAGGAACGTCAGCGGCTGATCGACGGCCACGGTTTCGAGCCACAGCGCCAGCTTGGCCAGTTCCACCGCCAGACCGTTCAGGTCGACGCCGTACAAACAGTTCTCGGCCACCTTCCTCTTCCAATAGACGACCGCCGATTCACCGGTCGCATCGAGCAGCGATTGCTCCTGCGCGTGGGGGTGCGTCGCGATTTCTTCCGCGAGATGATTGCAAGCCCGCAGGAGGAAGTGACCGGACCCCATCGCGGGATCGAGGACTCTCAATTTCAACACCCGATCATCGAAGTCGGCTTGCAGCGACTCCAGCCGGTGTTGGTCTTCGTCTGACTGGGACTTTTCCCATGCGACGCGGGCTGCGGCAATTTCAACGTCCAGTTCGGCCTCAATCTGCCTGCACAGCGGACCGAGCGTCTGTTCGACGATGCGGTTCACGATCTGATCGGGCGTGTAATAGCTGCCACTCGCGCGACGTTCACCCTTGTTGGTTTGCAGGTAGACGATGCCCCTGTCGTAACGGGATCCCGTTCGAGTGAAACCCGGCGGCAACGGAGAAGACTCGGGAACGATCTTCTCTTCGAGTCCGTCGCGCGACCGTTTCTCGATCACGATCATCGGCACCTTCGCCACGGTGGGCTGAAGTTCCAGCAGGCTTTCGTACACGCCACCCAGATGCTGAATCGCGAGGTCGCGGTAATCGACGCGAAAGTCGCGATTGTCCGGCAACGACGGATCTTTCGCATGACCCAGTGCGTGGATGATGCGAGCCAGATGCCAGTCGGGCAATTGCTTTTCTTCCCAGAACGGATGCTCGTCGGGGTCGAACAATCCCCCGTTGTACGCGGGGACGCCGTAACGTTTGCCGCCCTCATCGACCAGGGCGAACAGACTTTTCAGGTCGTTCCAGATCGCATCCGAAGTTTTCGAGAAATCGAGGCCGGGGGCGTGGCGTGCCTGTTCCAACTCCCGATGAATCTCGTCGCGCCGCCGCCCCAGCGAGCGATTGTTGGTGTACACCGCGTTCGTGCGGTAGGGCAACAGGCCGCGATCCTCGGCATAGAGAATGAACAGCAGCCGGTAGATCAACGTGAAGCTTTCGAGCCGACATCGTTCGAGGTGTTCGTCGGAGTTCAGTCCATTCGGTGCGTAATCGAGCAACCCCTGCATGCAGAGCCTCACCGCATCGAACGCTCGGCTGCGCAGGTCGTCACCAATTCCGAGTCGGTATTCGGAACTGCCGTGGATCGCGCGATCGACGAGCGGCTGTTCCCCGATCTCCGCAACAAAGCCGCGTGGCGAAAAGAACAAATAGAATTGCAGGAAGTCGTCTTTGAGATGCTCGCGCTGCAACAGGTCCGTGGGTCGATCCAGCCATTGATCGAGGATGTCGCACAGCCGGATTTCAAAGTAAGTGTCGAAGCGGCCCTGATACGGCAAACGTTCACGCGGGATCAACCGCCACTGGTTGCCATTGGTCAGGATGCCGAACGGCAGACGACTGCGGTCGAGATACCACTCCATCTGCTGCGGCGGGAACTCGCGTTTGTCATTGGTCCGGCGCGGGCGATCCAGCGGGATGTCCCACGCTTTCGCATCGGCCACAATCGTCGCGTGGTGCCAATACTCGGGAGTCGTGCCGCCAGCCTCCAGCGCTGCATCCAAGGCGGCGTCTGTCGGAAACAGCGCATAGTCCGGTCTCCGGCGTTCCAAGGAAACCTGATAGTTCGGCTTCCATCCGAGTGCTTTGAGGACGGGCTGAATGAAACCGTATTCGAGCGATTGTTCGCTCGGATACTTCGCCACGCGACCGCGCTCGATCTTCCACAGGCTGGCCAGTTCCGCGAGGGCCGCGTTGGCTTCATCGCGGTATGTGGTCCAGTCCGGCTCCCGTCGCAGACGGTTCGTCAGCCAGTGCGTCGAAAACAGCCCGCTGTTGAGTGCCGGACCAAAGTTCAATTTGAGTTGTTGCTTGTCGACCAAATTGACATCCCTGCCGATTGCTGATTAAGGCGACGGTCGCTTCGGAACCGCACAGAGAATAGGCAATTCGTGCGTGAGTGGCATCTCACTTCCCCTTTGGGGGGCGCGGCGGGGTGGGACCGATGGGCTCGCAGGGGAGCCAACCGGTGGATTCCAGACTTCGGCCAGTTCATGGCTGAGGTTTCGGAAACGCTTCGACTTCTGATAGAGACCACTGGAGTCATAGTCGCCTACAAGAACGACATGATCTCCCGCCCAGCGACCGACGAGGGCCTCGGGATCGGTCTCGAACGTGGCCTCGCGAAAGTCGCCACCGCCTCGGTCATCGCTCTTGCGGAGCAACAACGTGAAGATGGCACCCTGGGTATTGGCAGACCATTCCCAGAGTTTGGCACCTCCGCCGAGGCACCACGGACAGACGACTTCTTGTTTCGACACGTTCACGGCCTTGAAGTATTGACCCATAGCAAAAGGGGGAATGAAATCGAGAGGCCGTCCACGGTGGATGACCCACTCCCAAGTCGACCAGCCCGGATCGCTGCCGTCACAGCGGTTCGGACCAGTCGCATGGATCGATGACTCCTCGTCGAAACGAAGATTTTGGTGAACGGGAGAGTTCGAACCCATTGAGGCTCGATGGAAGATTTCGCGAAGCGTCGAAAAGCGGGACGCTTCACTCGAAAGCGAATACTCGCACAGAGTGCGTATTCCGGTTGCCGGTGGTTCGGCGTGGTCATCGCAAAGCCGACGACACTCGCTCGATCTCGACCCGACATCTGGGGAGCCGACAGGGCGACTCCCCATTCATCCAGCTCACTGGTCTATTCCGAGCCACGGGCAGCTTCCGCGTCGAGGAGTGGCAGGCTGTCAAGAACCGTCTCTGGTCATAACGACAAGAGAATGGCTACAAACGTTCCCGACCACTAGATTTTCTAGCCAATCTCGACAGAAACAACATCGCCAGTCCCCTCGTCTGCGATCAATGTCACACGCATACGTGTTGCGAGAGCTTCCTTGAACACGGATTCCAGTCCAGACGACACGTTGATAACGGCCGCATTTCCCTCCAAGCGAATCCCGACAAATACACCGTCGATGTCGTAAATGAGCTGTTCGACCAACCGACGACGACGGGCTGGCGTAACGAGTGATGCGGCTGGGCAGAGAATTTGGAACCCATTGGGAAGTTCTAGAAATTCGCGCCAGATCGGCGTGGTGACTAGGACATTACGAAAGCCAGGAACGGCGTCACGATCGATAACCAGTGAGGCGACCGCGTTTTCTTCGTCTATGACTCGAATCTCAGTTACGTGGACTCCCCGACCAAACCCAGCAAGGGTATCATGTGTGAAATGGGTTCGGGAACCGCTAATCTCGACATCCAATTGCTTTCCGGGCTGGCCACGGTCAGGGTGGATGCTAACACGGGTTACCCTCTCATCTCCGATTGACAAAGAAATAGTGAAGCGACGAACGAAAGTGGGAATAGGCGGATAGACAAACGTCTCACCCACTAGCGGTCTCTCTCCATGATCGCAGTAGCTCGCTGAGCCATCGTTAGTGACAATCGCCTCCACTTCATAAACGCCGTCATACGGTGGCTCAAACGTGGCATGATACATGCCATCCCCCGCAACTTGATCACCAGCGGTAGGGTCGCCATCGTCACGGAAGTCGAGTGGGAAGCTCACGTTTCCATAAGATTGTAGACGTGCGACGGCCTTCACTTTCAAGCCTGTGAGCGGTTGCGAAAAGTAAGTCTGCAATCTCAGCGAAACTGAGTCGCCTGGACTGTAGGATATCTTGGATGAACTCAGTCCACCATCGATAGCGCGGTTCTGGTTGAAAACAAATCCCTCGATCTCTGCGCCGCCAGGCGTTAGAATGCCTTCGCCATTATTATCATGGACTCTCATCGTCCACATGCCAGCTTGTGGGGCTGTCATTTGGAGAGCCTTGTATGGTCTTCCCGAATTGATCCATCGAACGCCTGGAGCAGAATTGGGGATCTTCGTACCATCTGGGGCGAATAGAGTGAGTTGGGGACTGTCGTCAGTGTTCTTCCAACTGATGCCAAACGTCGCCATGTCGGAACCCGATTCGATGAGAATGCGACGCTCCACTTGCTGTCTAGGCAAAACCATTTCCTGGAATTTGGTTACCAGACCACCATTTTCGCGAGCGATCCCGTAGATTTCCTGAAGTCGGGTTCGGATCTCGAACGCTTGCTGTTCGGCGGGCAACGTAGGATCGATTCGGTAAAACATACCGCCCGTTGAAGTCGCCACTTTCGCAAGCAGAACTGTGTCAATATCGGGTCCGACGCCGAGTGTATAAACTCTAATTCCGTTTTCTTGCAATTCTGGCAGGACGCCGTCAGGACTTTCACCCGTGTTGTGCAAACCATCGCTCAATAAAACGATGACCTCGTTGGCAGCAATCGCACCGGTATCAACAATCAGGTTAAGCGCGGTGCGCAGTCCGGCACCGATAGCTGTTCTTCCCATCGCTGACAACGAAGCGATCTCTTTGTGAGCTGCGTCCCGGTCCGAGTCGGAATTAATCGCTTGGAGAGGGAAGTCGACTCTTGCAGTGTCTGAGTACGATACAATTCCTAGCCGATCTCCGACCACAGCGTTGTCTACCCACCAGTCCGCTCCGAATCGTGTTTCGCCAATCTTGGGTCCCGACATGCTTCCGGAGCAATCCAAAACCAAGACGAACTGTTGTT
>JAYTCW010000213.1:0-2998 GCA_043736295.1 Planctomycetota bacterium
ACCCCAACGGGGTTGCGTCAGAAAGCGGACGCAACCCCGTTGGGGTTGAACGGGTGAAACCCATCGCAATCCCAGGGTGTCCCGCAATGCGGGACACCCTGGGCTACGAGACGAGACCCCGTGGGGGTCAGTTCACCGACGAATGAGAATCGCACAAAGTGAGCGGGATTGTCGCCTTTTGCTCCGCAAAAGGGCGTCCTTTTTCGGAGAAAAAGCGACATCCCCTGCCTCTCTCAATACGCACTTTGGACCTCGACCTGAGTCTGGTGCCCGGGTTCCAGTGAGACGTTCCGGAACTCGACCCACTGGTAGCGGCGGGACTGGACGTGGAAGTGCTTGATCGTCTCGAACTCGGCGACCGGGATGGTCATCAGACCGGTGCGGGAAGTGCCGAGTCCGGAGGTGTCGGGCATGGGGACGAGTGTGCCATCGGCGAGTTCGTAGACCAGCCGGGTCTCGGCGTCATCGCGGTGAGTGTAGCTGAACGAGACCGGCAGCTTGTCGCCGACGGCATCGGTGATCTGCACAGTCCCTTCGCATTGCACGCCGGAACTGCCGGTCGTGGAGAGGCTGTAGTGCCGTTGATGTGGGTACGATGCGGGCTCGAAGCTAATCTCGGTCTTCCACTCGCCATCGGCCACGCCGACCTCGACGGTCATCTCCCGGGCCTCGGGGGGGCAGGCGATTGACTGGATCATGATCGCAGCGGGTTGCTCGTCGGTGGTTCGATGAAGGCTGCTGCCCATGCCGCTGAACCCGGATTTGTCGGGGAACCGCAGCATAGGCCGCGAATTGTTGCGGGTGTTGCTCTGCACGCGGAACGTGATCTCTTTGATAACCTTCCCCCCAAATGAGCTGTGGCCGCTCGATTCGGGGAGACCTGTCTCGGTGCAGGGCAGTCCGTTGGGCATCCACTGGGTTTTGCCGTCCGATGGATCGGGCATCAAGCGGGCCAGCTCGATCGTTCCCTGTTCAAATGCCGCTTCAAACGGACCGAGTTTCGGTTTCACGGGCGGGTCAACGGTCTGGAAACGGAGGCCGCCTTGGGAACTAGGAGACTCCCCCTCGGGCAGGATGCTCAAGGCAATGGCGACCTCATCCTGGTTCGCGGCGCTGTAACTCATGAGGTAGAAGCGATGCCGAGGGCGGAGTGTGTAACGAAGCCAGTCGGGAGGGAGTGTCACCGAGCGGATTCCCGGTCCCGTCGCTGGTAGAAACCGGAGTGGCAAGCGAACTCGACCTTTTCCCAACTGGGCTTGGAAACAATCGCTCTGATTGGGGGCCAGCGTGGCCGTCTTCGGTGCATTGAAAGCTCGTGATGCGGTCACTGTGGCCCAGACGTTCCAACCCTCGGGGCATTCGATTTCGGGGCGAAAGCTGAAGTGCGAACCATCGATCTTGGCATCGTACACTTTCACCTCGGCGTGAATCCCCAAACGCGACACTGCAAACACCATCAACGAAGTGCATGTGATCACCAGCAGTCCAAGGACACTCGCCAGTTTCCAGTGGTCCTTGAGCTTCTGACCATGCCGGACATACAACCCAGTTGCCTTACCGCTGAAGGCGATGAAGGCGAAGAAACCGATGAATCCGAAATGCACAGGAGTCCATCGCAGCCCAGGAAAGGTCATCAGTGCTGTCAGGAATCCCAGAACCCCGAGCATCGAGAGCCCAAGGAACCGGCGGCCCCAGACGGTTCGAACTCCCAAGTACTCAGCCAGCGAGTCGAACGAGAGTCGTTGCGAGGGGCGCGGACTCGGAGTATCAACCAAGAGTTGTTCCGCCAGCCCCGGCTCCAGTTTCGAGACCGTCGTCTCAATCTGCGTCCGCAGCTCCGTTGCCGACTGATACCGCAGGTCCGGGTTCTGCTCCAAGGCTCGCTGGACGATCTGGTCGAGTCGGACATCGGCTGCGGAATGGCGAGACGGGGGTTGCCAGCTGGGGCCGGGGAGTTCGCCGGTGAGCATCTCGTAGAGGACCACGCCGAGTGAGTAGATGTCGGCTCGGTGGTCGACGCTGGCGGGTCGGTCGCGTTGCTCGGGGGCCATGTAACGCGGGGTGCCAAGGACGGATTCTTGGGTGAGGTCGACCGGCTCGCCTCGACCTTTACGTGAGGGGTCAGTTTTCCGTCGCTCGGCGTCCTGTTGTGACTCGTCGACGCTACCTGCCGGAGTGGGACGGGCAGGATTGCCCATCCTACTTTCTGGCTCCCCTCTCCCATCACCAGCCCGCATCATCCGCGCGATCCCAAAATCGGCGATCTTGACCCGCCCCTCCTTGTCGAGCAGCAGATTCTCCGGCTTGATGTCGCGGTGGACGATGCCGCGTTCGTGGGCGAACTGCAGGGCCTCGCAGATCGGCGGCACGATCGCCAACGCCTGCTCCGGGGAGAGCCGCCCGGCGACCATCGCCTGCCGCAGACTCACTCCGTCCACGTACTCCATCAAGAGGAAGTAAAACTCGCCCGCCTGTCCGAAGTCATGCACTGTCACGATGTGCGGGTGGTTGACCTCGGCCAGGAACTGGGCCTCGCGCGAAAACCGCTCCGCGAAGTCGGCCTTGCTCGCATGCTGCGGGGCCAGAATCTTCAGCGCCACCCACCGCCCCAGCGACTTCTGCCGTGCCTTGTAAACCGCTCCCATCCCGCCATGGCCGATCAGCTCCACGATCTCCAACTGAGGAAACGCCGGAGCCAACTCGGCAACTGTCGGAGGCACCCACGGCATCGCCGGTAGTGAATCCGCAGCTGTCCCGAGCGCGACAGCCCGCAGCAAGCAGGCCGGGCATGACCCGCCCGCGAGAGCAGGATTCACAGGATCCCCACAGCGGGGACAGTTCGGCGATGGTGCGGGGGTGGCCATGTGGGGATCGTACCTCAAAGAGTGTCGCCGTTCGCATACAGGCGATCTGGAGAGCGGCACCGCTCCCGAGACTGCTACATCTACATGAGAGATTCTTGAAGCGCGGTTACAGGCTTTCTGTGGAGATTTCTCTG
>JAYTCW010000214.1:0-12508 GCA_043736295.1 Planctomycetota bacterium
CCATAAAGGTCACCGTGATCCATTCGAACTTAGCCCAGTTCAAATGTCTCAGGAGATGTCTCATGTCCGTTCGCAGATTGGCTCGGGACGAGATTGGAGATCGAGGGACTGCGATCTACACCTCCAAGCTCCGTCCGTTGTTGGAACCGCAGTGTCGCGGGCAGTTCGTGGCGATTGATGTGGAGACGGAAGATTACGAAGTCGCCAGTGACGCCGATGCGGCGAGCGATCGACTTTGGGAACGTCGTCCCGATGCGCAGATTCTAGTCGAACGCATTGGGTATCCTGCCGTCTTTCACGCCTTGGGTCTGCGGGGTGGGGCATGATTGTCGGCGAGATCGACGCGAACCTCGAAGCCCGAGTCACGCTGTCGCTCATCCACGGGGAATGCCGTCTGGATGTGTTGTTCTTGGTGGATTCGGGCTTCAACGGTTATCTGGCCGTCCCGCAGTCGATCGTCGGTGAACTGACCCTTCGGGGTCGACGATCTGGCGTAGTCACGATTCACCGACGTTTGACAAGCACACACCAAAGCCGCGTCTGGGGCACCTCGCCCTAACAGATTCTGTCTCGTCGTAGTAGAATCCATAGTGTTCTCAGTGCGATCGTCAGTTGCCGACTGGTGTAATGGTGAGGCGAGGAGCCTTCGTGATGTTGACCATTTCCGATGAGTTGTTGTGTGAGTCGCAAATGGCCGAGGACGAGGCGCGGGTGGAAATCGCCTGTCGACTCTTCGATGCTGGCAAGCTGACGTTTCCGGTCGCGGCGCGCTGGGCGCTGCTGTCGCGGCGAGATTTTGAACAACAGCTCCTCAACCGGGGACTTCCCCTTGTCCGAATCCGTGACGAGTCGCTGGACGAGGATCTCCGCACGCTTCAGAAAATGGCCTGAGCTATGACTGTTGTGGTCAGTGATACCTCACCCATTCGCGCGCTGGCACATCTCGACTTGCTGCCAGTTTTGCACACACTATTTGGCAAGATTCTGGTTCCACCGGCTGTCGTGCGTGAACTGCTCGATCCGCCCGACCGGTTTGTCAGTCTGGTGGTTGCTGACTTCTCGTTTCTGGAAGCTTGCAGTCCAGCCGACACGGGATTGGTGGGACGATTACGGCAGACCCTGGATCTCGGTGAGGCGGAAGCGATTGCACTCGCTTGCGAAGTCCAGGCGGAATCGCTGCTAATCGACGAGGATGCCGGTCGCGGTGTCGCACGCCAGATGGGGCTGCTGCCACTCGGGACTGTGGGTCTGTTGCTGCGAGCCAAGGAGCGCGGGCTCTGTGGCGACATCGGTCCGCTGCTGGACCGTTTGCGCAGCGAGCTGCGGTTTTTCATGTCCGAGTCGCTGTTCTCGAAAGCCGTGCGTTTGGCGGGTGAGAAGAATCCAACCGCCGATTGAGTGGTCCGGAAGGGAGGCTTCGGAGTCCTCGGAGAAGCAGTGCGAACGGGACGGACTCTCCATCGCCACTGCCACTGCCAACATTCATCACCCAACGCCGGGTGCCCCTGGCGGTCGCTTTGGGCCGCCAGTGTTTTGTAGACGTTCGACTACGAATCACACTGGCGAGTCAAAGCCCTCGCCTGTGGCACCGGGCACCTCCTCGGTCAGGGCCATCCGCAAAGCCTCCTGAGCCTGCCACCCGTCGAAAGAGGTTGGGGCATCGAGAGTCTCGTCCCAGCGAACCTCTTGTGCCAAGGCACACCGGTAGGCTCCAAAGCGAGCCAACCGGTGCTACCCCGCTGAGGATCACTGGGGCTTTTCGCATTTTCTCAGACTACTTCTTCTCGAACTCGGCGTCGATCACGTTGTCGTCCTTGCAGCTGGTGGGGAGGGCGGCGATCGATTCTTGGTCACGGGAGGACGAAGCAAATGACACGACCTGGCGACCACTGGCTTGTTGACGCTCGCGGGCACGCGAGGTGATCAATCGGATGTCGTAATTGCATTCCCGAGCGATCGCCTCGCGGGCGGCGCGGACTTCGGCAACGATGGGGTCGATGGGCATCGATTACTCCTTGAGCAATTCTTCGGGAGTACAAATCACCGGGGGCTGATAACCGAACTCCCGACAGATCGACTCGATGACCCCTCGCAGTTCGGCATTGGCGATGTGTGTACAGTTCCAAGTTAGCAAGAATTGGATTTCGTTGACAGTCGCAATTGCGATATGCAGCGCATCCGCGGCAGCCCGAGCTGGAAGCGGGATACGTCGCACCAGTTCATCCGCAAGATCGAGAACATCATCGTTCGGATCGAGCAATGGCAAATCAGCGAGTAGTTCCAAGCGTCGTCTGGCGGCATCGGGGTCGCCCGCACTGGCCTCGTCAATGACGTATTGAGAGATGAAGATCTCAAAATCCTGCCGACGTGTTTGCCACCAATCACGAGTCACTTGTTGGTGAGCACTCATCACCAGATCTCGACTCATCCAGGCGGTCAAATAGCTTGGAATCGTTGTCTCAAGATACACACGCGGTTTCATGGATGGTCCTGGGTTCTCTGGGACACGACAACGGTTGTGATGCTGATGGTATCAACAAAAAAGCCCCGGTGGGGATCACCGGGGCTTTTTGGATTCTTCGGGGTTACTTCTTCTCGAACTCGGCGTCGATCACGGTGTCGTCTTGGCCGCTCGGAGTGACCGGGTTGAAGGAGGTGGGATGTGAGGGGCCGTGCCAGACGGGCAATCCCGAGGCGGCCTGGCGGAGGCGGGCATCGGCGGCGATGCTGTGGATGCCGTTGTCGAACCGCGCAGCGATTTCGCGGCGGATGGCGTGCAGCTCTTCGATGATGGGGTCGGGTTCAGTGTGCGTCTTCATCGGAATCCAGCATGTCTTGAGGAGTGCAGATCACCGGAAACGGGAGCGAGAAGTCGTCGATCACCCGATAGACCCGTGGCAGGATGACCGGGTTCGCGATGTGCTTGCAATTCCACGTCAACAGAAAGTGTACCCGGTCAAATGCGGCAGAGGCAAAGCAAGGCCGGAACGTGGTTCGTCGAGCGGCGGCGTCGCGGAGTGTGACAGTCTCTCGTACCTTTTCTTCGCAAATCGCCCCAGCCATCCAGTCGGAACTATTGCCAAACGGGATGTTGAGTCCAGTTGATGGGCAGGCCTAACAAGCCGTGTGGATCGGGAACTTCAGGAAGTACTTGAAGCAGCGATGTGACTCGCTTGCGCCACTCATTACTTTCACCGTTGATTGACGGTCGCCGCTTTAGCATGTGCCGAATCAATAGAAATGTAGAGAACAATCGACGATTCGAAACGGTGTTCTGACCAGACCATTCGGTGTCATTTGGAAGTTCAGGCATGATCTTCCAGACCTTGTCCCATAGCCTGGAATGATGAGCGCAAAGGTTGCGAATATAGGTAAAGTGATGCACAGCCTTTGCCAGTCCACCAGGAGAGACACCGTAATCGTTGGCCACCTGCCTTCGGTCGTGCTTCTTCATCGCAGAGATCATGTGAGAGAGACTTCCGAACGACATGATTTCGACCGCTACCCAAATTGGTAGATCTGGATACTCAATGTAAGTCTGATTGAAGTGATTGACAAATGGCTCTTGTGAACGCTTTGCCTCTTCATGCAGTTTCGTCAGCCATGAGGAATGACTGGTCGTATAGCTAAACTGTTGGTGAAAACTGCCTGCTTCAGTATGTCCGAATGGACCATACTGCTTCCCGAAATAGTTCGAAACCGTGGCGCACAAATCAATTTCGATCCATTCTAACGCTTCATTGAGCAGGTCTCGAAGTTGCACATCAAACCGGTACGCCGATTGAATCTGATCAAATGTCACTGTCGAAGTGAATCGCTTTGTCGCATCCTGAAATGCGAGGCAATACCCTGAGAATGCATAGTAACCAACATGGCCCAAGAATTCGGAAGCTTGAGTGGTCTCAAGAATTGTCAATCCGTCAGCTTTCAGCCGTATGATATGGTCTTGAATTGAAAACCATGGAAGAGGATACGCAATCTTCAGAGAGTTACTCATCGAGGTTTCGAAAAGGTTGTCTGGGGATGGGAACTGGTTCAGTCTTCATCGAGCCCACGAATGACGAAAAAAAAAACCTGCCCGAGATGCGCTTCACCAACGAGTGGGAGAGGCGGGGCAGGTGTGTTACGGAGAAGTATCGACTTCAAAAGCAGAAAAGTCAATTGTATTGCGATGTTTTGAGGCCAAGATGGTTCCCTTTCGTACGAAAACTCCGTGAGATGGGCTTGTCCGAATCATTTCGGAAACAGCAGTGTTTCGGAAGTCTTTCCGCAAGTCGTATGCGGGAAACACGTTGCGAAGATTGCGACATTCACACTTCATCGCCTTCCGACACTTCGCCCACCAAATCGTAGTCCTGCCTCGCGGTGATCTCGACCGGGACCATTTGGCCGACTTCGATCCCTTCCCCGCTGACGAAAACCGTGCCATCGATCTCCGGGGCATCGGCGAAGATACGGCCGACGAATGAACCGTCTTCCAGTTGGGCGTCGATGTGGCAATCGAGTTCGTATCCGACCAGCGAGTCGCCGAAGTCGAAGGCGATCTCTTGTTGCAGCTCCATCAGCTCGTCGCGGCGCTGGGCTTTGACCTCCTCGGGGAGGTGGCCGTCGAGCTTGGTGGCGGGGGTGCCGGGTTCGAGGGAGTAGGTGAAGACGCCCATGCGCTCGAAGTGCATCTCCTCGACGAACTCCTTGAGCTGGGTGTGCTCGGACTGGGTCTCGCCGGGGAAGCCGCTGATGAAGGTGGTCCGCATGACCAGATTCGGAATGCGTTCGCGCAGCTTGCTGACCAGCGTGACGATTTTGTCGCGGTTCACGCGACGCTGCATGCGGCGGAGGACTTGGTCGCTGACATGTTGCAGCGGCATGTCGAGGTAAGGCAGGATGTGCTGGGCCCCGGCGATGGTGTCGATCAGCTCATCCGTGAAGTTGACCGGGTACAGGTACATCAGCCGGATCCACTTCAGACCGTCGAGCTGATCGAGTTCTTTGAGGAGGTCGGCCAGCCGGACTTTGCCGTAATAGTCCATGCCGTAGTAGGTCGTGTCCTGGGCGACGAGAATTAGCTCCTTGACCCCGTCGCCGATCAGCTCGCGGGCCTCGGCCAGGACCATCTCGATCGGCTTCGTGACATGCTTGCCCCGCATCGAGGGGATCGAGCAGAACGTACACGTCCGGTCGCAACCCTCGGAAATCTTCAGATACCCATAATGCTTCGGCGTGATCCGCAGCCGCTCTTGATCGTTCATGGCTCGGATCGGAGCCGGTCGGAAGAGTTCCCGCTGCTCGCGCCTTCCGGCGATGAGACGGTCAGCCACCGACACGATCTCATCGCGGCCAAAGACGCCGACCACATGGTCGATCTCGGGCATCTCTTCGAGCAAAGCGGCCCCGCCGACTCGCTCGGGCAAGCATCCGGCGACGATCACGCCGCGGGTCTTGCCCTGGGCCTTGAGTTCCAGCATCTCGCGGATGACGGCCTTCGATTCCTGTCGCGACTGCTCGATGAACCCGCAGGTGTTGACGATGACGAAATCGGCTTCCTCCGGCTTCGTGACCAGCGTGTACCCGTCGAGCGCCAGCTGCCCCAGCATCTTCTCGCTGTCGACGAGGTTCTTCGGGCAACCCAAGCTGATGAAGCAGTATGACCCTTTGGGCCGACCGGTCATGTCGATCGACGGGGAGTTACTCAGAATGGGGAGGCTAAAGCTCACGAGACGGTCTCAACAAGGACAGCGGATGGCAGAGAGAAAGTATACCGATTACCGTGGAGAGCCGTTAGGAGAGCGAAAGCTCGACCTCGATAAGCGACGAGCGATTTCCACTGTGGTGAGGCACGCGGGTTGGTGCAGTCGCCCCGTGGTCACGCGAGGTGCGCGAAAATTTCGCTCGCAGCTTTCACTGTCTCGGCGATGTCCTTTTCCGTATGGCACGCCGAGACGAAGTTGGCCTCGAACTGGCTACACGGGAGGTAGATCCCGCGCTCGAGCATCCCGTGGAAGTAGGCGGCGAAGCGTTTCGTATCGCTCAGCGCAGCTGTGGGGTAATCGCGGACGGGGGTGGGGTTGAAGAAGAGGGTGAACATGCTGCCGCACTCGGCCACGGTGTGCGGGAGGCCCGCAGCGGTGGCGGCTTGGCGGAGACCGGCGGTGAGCGTCTTGGACTTCGCTTCGAGGGCCGGGTAGGGGTTGGTGTCGCGGAGGGTCTTGAGCGTGGCGAGTCCGCTGGCCATCGCCAGTGGATTGCCGCTGAGCGTTCCGGCCTGATAGACGGGGCCGACGGGGGAGATGTGGTCCATGATGTCGGCTCGGCCTCCGTAGGCTCCCACCGGCAGCCCGCCGCCGATGATCTTGCCGAGCGTGGTCAGGTCGGGCTTGATCTTGAACCGCTCCTGCGCCCCGCCGTAAGCGAGACGGAAGCCGGTCATGACCTCGTCCATGATGAACACGGCCCCGTGCTGCGTACACAGGTCGCGGACCGCCTCCAGGAACCCCGGCTCGGGCAGGACGACGCCCATGTTGCCGACGACCGGCTCCAGGATGATCGCAGCGATCTCCTTCCCGCGCTGAGCGAACGCCGCCTCCAACGCGGGCACATCGTTGTAGTGCAGCACCAGAGTGTCCGCCGCACAGCCGGGCGTGACACCGGGGCTGTTGGGGACGCCGAGGGTCAGCGCCGCGCTGCCAGCTGCCACGAGCAGACTGTCGACGTGACCGTGGTAGCAACCCGCGAACTTGATGATGACGTTTCGCTTCGTGAAGCCACGGGCGAGGCGGATGGCGCTCATTGTGGCTTCGGTGCCGGAGCTGACCATGCGGACCTTCTCGATCGACGGCACAGCGGCCACGACAAGCTCGGCCAGTTCAGTTTCGAGGATCGTCGGAGCCCCAAAGCTGGTCCCCTTCTGCAGGGCCGATTCGATCGCGGCGATGACCGCCGGATGCCGATGCCCGAGGATGTGCGGCCCCCACGACCCGACGAAATCGATCAACCGGTTGCCGTCGATATCGAACAGGTACTGCCCATCCCCGCGATCGATCAACGACGGATGACCCCCAACTCCGCCAAAGGCCCGCGCAGGGCTGTTGACGCCCCCGGGGATGGACCTTTGGGCACGAGCGAATTCGGCTTGGCTACGGGTGCGTGGCATGGGGGGGAGGTTTATGGTTGAGGGTTTATGGTTGATCGACCGGAAGTATTACCCGCACAATCAGTTCGTGCTGGAGTGGTCAAGGATTGTACTGCAAAAACGTTTGCCGCCCAAAGCTGTAGCCAGTTCCACAGGATGTGTTTAGCGGCGACGGGGAGGGCAGTCTGGGTGTTTTCCCAAATAGACTTCGTACCAGCGACAAATCTCGCCAAATCGCCGGTTGCATTCATCGCAAATTGGCTTCACTTCTGCATACTCGTCTGCCGGAAATTCAAACGAACCCAACTCCGTCACTCGAACATAGACAGTCACACCGGACGGCAAACTCTTTCCGGGCATTGGCTCCCATGGCTCGTGTACGGCGACGAACTTGGAATCCCAATGGATCACTGATGGCCGACAAGGATCCATGGCATTGACGGTCAGTACCTCTTGTGCGAACGCCTCATGTTGTGCGGATTGGGACCAGATCGTCTCTTTGATTCCCTCCTGTAACTCTCCTCGCCACTCGCCTCGAAATCGTCCCCAGTCTGGGCGGGCGTACGATTCCCATGCGGCAATCCCCTTGGGGGTTAGTTGATAGAAAACGCGAAATGGGATTTGCCGATCTCCATTCGGCTCGTGAAACCAAGCATCGGTCTCCTGATCGATGAATTCTTCGAATTGGTCAAGGTCACAGGTATTGACCGGCAACCGCTGAGAGCCCTCGTCTTCCGGAGACTCAAGGCTAAAGATCTCAATCTGACCTGCATCTTTCATCTTTGTCAGGATCTGTGCCCGCGATCTCGGCGACAGTCCATTCGCTGGCATGTTCAGATTTTCGTTGTAGCCACTTTCGCGAGTCAACTTTCCGTCGTGTATACATCCAATGGGGAGTGGAGAATTGTCCCTACGGATTCCCAAGTAAAGCAACCACAACTCACCGAAGCTGAGAGTTCGATCGTCCATTCATTCCCGCGAACCATGTTTGGCGTGGTAGAAAACTGACTGACCAGAATCGGGATTGAGTCCAAGGCGACCGTGTCCCACCCCACGAATGAAGCAGGACGGGCCAAATGGGCCCGTCCTACGGGGATGTCTCTAAAGGCTGACGCCGCCCGGCTCGCTGGACTGAAAACTGAAAACTGACGACTTCTCGCTACTTCGCCGCTGCGAACCGCTTGGCGACTTCGGCCCAGTTGACGACGTTCCAGAACGCGGCGATGTAGTCGGGGCGGCGGTTTTGGTAGTGCAGGTAGTAGGCGTGTTCCCACACGTCCATGCCGAGGATCGGGGTCTGGCCTTCGGACAGCGGGCTGTCTTGGTTGGCGGTGCTGGTCACGACGAGGCCGTGATCCTTCGCCACCGACAGCCACGCCCAGCCGCTACCGAACCGGGTGGTGCCAGCAGCTGCGAACTTTTCTTTGAAGGCGGAGAAGTTGCCGAAGGCGGCGTTGATGGCAGCGGCCAGTTCACCAGTCGGCTCGCCGCCACCGTTCGGGCCAATAACGGTCCAGAACAGAGCGTGGTTTGCGTGACCGCCAGCGTTGTTCCGCAGAGCGGTGCGAACTGCCTCGGGAACCTTGGTCAGATCCTTCAGCAGCTCCTCGACGGGCAGGTTGCCAAGTTCGGGATGAGCTTCGAAGACCTTGTTGGCGTTGTTGATGTAAGCCTGGTGGTGCTTGCCGTGGTGAATCTCCATCGTCTTCGCATCAATGTGCGGCTCAAGGGCATTCAGGGCATACGGCAAGGGCGGCAGGGAATACGGCATGAGAGTGGCTCCTGTGTTTCGACTGTCGGGACGCTTGGTCGAGGTCCAACGGGCCGCGACCAGCACCGCGACCTGTGGGGGGACTAGTGACTGGGACGCTTTCATTCTAGGGAGAACGGGGATGGCAACAACTGAGTGGGGGAGTGTGGAGCGTTCTCGGGGAGATAAGGCTCCTGTCGAATTGATCTGGCGGGCGAGCGTCTGTTGGTGTTCGCGGCTCAGCAGGAGCTTCGCCCTCCCTTTCGCGAGCCTGCGTTGATCCGCGACGTTGACACTGAGTATTGAGATGGGCATTCTTTGATGCGATGCGAGCTGGACAGTTGGTTCAACTCGCGATTGTCGAACATCTTCCCAAGGTGATGAGGTTGCGATGACGACTCCACGACGTGAATTTCTAAAAACGACGGTGGCGGGGGCGGCAACGTGGGCCTTTGTCGGAGCAGCCCAGGCCGATGATCCAGCTCGCAAGCTGGGCGTCGGGCTGATCGGGCCGGGAGGCATGGGGTCTGGGCACCTGTACGAACTGTGTCGGAGGAAGGACATCGATCTCCGTTGGGTGTGCGATGTCGACCAGCAGCGGTTGGAGAAAGCGCTAGCCACAGCGACGAAGGCGGGGTTCTCGCCGCAGACAACGGGTGATCTGCGGCAGGTACTGGCCGATGACAAGCTCGATACGGTCTTCATTGCCACGCCCGATCACTGGCACGGCCCGGCGGCGATCCTAGCCCTCAATGCGGGCAAGCATGTCTACGTCGAGAAGCCCTGCTGCCACAACATCCGCGAAGGCCAGTTAATGGCCGAGGCGGTCCAGCGCTCGGGGAAGAAGCTACAGGTCGGGACTCAGAGCCGCAGTACGCCGTGCGTGATGGCCGGGATCGAGCATGTTCTGAAGGGCGAGATCGGCGAGGTGCTCGTGGCCAAGTCCTGGAACAGCCAGCGCCGCAGCTCCATCGGCAAGACCCAGCCGAGCGACCCGCCGCCGCACCTCGACTTCGACACCTGGACCGGCCCGGCCCCGCAGACGCCCTACCGCACGAACCTGCTGCATGGGGTTTGGCGGTGGTGGTATGACTTCGGCTGTGGTGATATCGGCAACGATGGCGTGCATGACATCGATGTGGCGGCGTGGGGGCTGGGAGTGCGGACGCTGCCGACGCGCGTGACCTGTTTGGGTGGCAAGAACTATTTCGACGACGACCAGCAATTCCCCGACACACAGTACGTCGTGTGCGAATACCCGCTCGATGGTGCCCCCACGGGTCGCCACAAGCAGCTGATCTTCGAGCAGCGGATATGGTCTCCCTATGTTCAGGAAGGGTACGAGAATGGGGCGGCGTTTTACGGGACCGAAGGCGTGCTGATTATGGGGCACTCGATCGGTTGGAAGCTGTATGGGCCGAAGAACAAGTTGATTGCCGAGCAGACCGGTGGGGCGGATCTGGCGGCACATCACCAGAACTTCTTCGATGCGATTCGCCACGGGACGCCGACCCATGCCGACATCACCGCCGGGACGACCGCAGCGGGGATTGTGCATCTGGGGAACATCGCGGCGCGGGTGGGACGGTTACTGAATGTGGATGCCGCAGCGGGGCGGATCACGGATGATGTGGAGGCGGACGCGCTCACCCACCGGCAGTACCGGGCCGATCACTGGGCGACACCGAAGGGCGTGTGACTCCCCTCCCTCGTTGAGCTGCGACGCGAAGTCTTCGAATCGATGCATCCCCCGCGTTCCCATCGCCGAGTCGCATATCGACAGCGAGCGGCTGGACGTGAGTCCGCCGTGCGGGGTGGACATGAACACTGGCAAACCACTGTTCGGAAGGAGGGCGTCGCTCGGGCACGTTGGACTGACGTCCGCCCGCTCGTTGCGTTTTGGCACGCGGCGAAGCGGGGCTGAGGATCGAGGCCACCCGTTATTTCGAGATGTCCAGTGCCCCATATGCCGACAGCCGGAACCCGCCGCTCCAACTGCCGTACGACGACGTCGTCACGCCGTTCTGGGTGCTGGCCTCGTAGGACGACTTGCCACCCTCCAGCGTCACCATCACGAACCCCGCCTCACCATTCTTGAGTAACCCGGCATGCACAGCTGCGGCGTCAATCGAGGAGTCGTCGGTGTAGGAGCCTGTGCCGTAGACGGTGCCGGTCTGGTTGCCGACGACATAGACGGCAAACGGGGGCTTGTCCTGGCCTCGCATGTGGTAAACGCTGTTGATCTCCTGGGCCGCACCCTCGATGCAGACACTGCCACCGAAGCTTTGGTACGGACGAGTCGTGACGCCATTCTTCTCACTCCCCACATACGAGTCCTTTCCGGCAAGGATCGTGAACCGGACCATCGCGGTCTCTCCGGCTTTCAGCACCCCGGCATGCACAGCTGCAGTGGCGAGAATGGAATCGTCGGTGTAGATGTTGTTCTCGCCGCCCCAGACGTAGCCGTCGACGGAGCCGGTGAGCCGGCGGTAGAAGGTCTTGCCGTTCTGGCCGCGCAGGTCGTGGGCATAGGGGCTCTCAACGGCACCGGGCGGAGTGATGGCCACCGGTTCCGGAAGTGAGCCCGCTGCGGTGGCTTGGGCCTGGAGCTGGCGAATCATGTCGCGGACCGCGATGGCTTCGTCGAGCTGAGCGTTGCGGCAGTAGGCGTCTTGCAGAGCTTGCAGTGACTGGATCAGCGCCGCTCGCTGGGCGTTGGCATTTTGGAGGGGACTGCTGCTGAGGTAAACGGGGTAGTCGGTCTCGAAACCGTCGCCAGACCGTCCGAATACCAATCGACTGGTCTTCTGGCTACCTTCGAAGCCGGGGGGCAAAGTCGTCTGTTCAGCAGCGGGAAGATTCAGCTCGCTGGTGTTGTAACCTTCAATCGTCGGGACACCGAAGCTTGGGGGCGGCGTTCCTTGAACAGCGCGAACCCCATCGGAACTTTCCGTATAGCCCTCCTCAATCGGGAGCAACACTCTGTCCTCCGCACTGTACACTGAACCCGCGAACAGTCCCGCAACGACAACCACCACCCAACTGGCCAGACGCGACATGGTTTTTCTCCGTGAAACGAGATCAAACGCCATTGTGACAGACATATGACGCACGAAACCAGAAAATATTGCAAGAGGAATTGGTTTTTGTCACACGGCGCCTCTCTGAGGCCAGCCGGGGCATGAGGCGAGCGGCATGGATTTCTTGTCCGCAGAGACCACGGCCGCTTGACGGGGGCGTCTCTGATGGTCTGATCGTCAGATGGCAGTGAGACTTCTTCGAAGGCCAGAGGCGGAGATTCAAGTCCCCCGCAGGACGGCCTCTCCAGGCCGTCCGACAAAAGCTGAAGTAGCGTGGGCTTTAGCCCACGTATCCCTGGATAATGCATTCTACAATTCGGTGAGCGCCCTCGTAGCCTGGACCCCCCAGGTCTGGCCTGGTGAAACGGCCAGACACTGGGCCGCTTGCAGCCTCTCAGCGAACGCGGTTTTGTGACGCACCACAGCCCTTTGACGACCTCCGAACGAGTGCATAGCCGGACATCAAATCTGTGCAATTCTGTGAAATCTGCGTACCACCCTTGATCTGGATCCCTTTGGCCAAAGGCAGGTTTTGTACACAGATTTCAC
>JAYTCW010000215.1:0-7645 GCA_043736295.1 Planctomycetota bacterium
GCTGTTTCAAGACGCCATTGCGCTCGGCAAACAACGGGCTGACCTCGACGCCACAGCCTTCGACCAGCGGCGACAACACATGGAAGACCGGCTCGACACGCTGATCTTTTCGAAGCCCCAACATGCCGATTGTCAACGCATTTGTAAGCGACTCGTTAAACATCGTTTCGAACTATTGCTGTTCCTGGAAAAGCCCGAAGTTCCCGCCGACAATAACCTGGCCGAACGCGACATCCGCAGTGTGGCCGCCGCCCGCGCCGACGGCGGCGTGAACCGCAGCGACTGCGGCGCGAAAGTGTTCGCGAATATTAAATCGATCATCCGCACCTGCCACAAACAGGGCCTGAACTTCTTCGACTACGCCAGAAAAGTCCTGCGCGCCACCCTCGCCAGCCACCCGCCGCCGCTGCCCCTGGCCACAGCAGATGCGTAGCCGAAAAACCCACGTGACTCGCTCACGCACCGTGCGACAATGCGAAGCCGCGCCGCCAGCGATGGAGGTGGGGTTAACAGTTACTTACCGACATTCTTCGACCGCATCGCTGTACTCAGCTTCCACCAGCCGACACTAGTGGGATCGATTGGGGTTGGCCACCAGACCGAGTGGCCCGGCATCCAGTATCACAACCGAGGCTACCATGTCACCCCCTTGAGTTCGGGCGGATACAGCCGCCGATTTGACGGACAGTCCGCGTCGAGTTGGTGCAACACGTCATCGTTGGGTGGCTCTGTGGATGCGGCATCAATCCACACTTGTAGTTCCGCTGCCAGCCCCTCGCGCCGAGAGGCTTCCGGGCAACTCTGCTCCAAAACCCCGATGGCATATTTCTCGACAGGCAGCCCCAACACAGCAGCTTCCTGAGAGAGCCGAGTCTCCAGATCGAGGGAAAGCTCAAGTGTCAGTGTCATGTCATCTCCGTATGGTAGGTTCTGGTCATGCATTTTGAAGTCGTGCATCAGCGCCAATGTGCTGTCATTCCCAGTTGATATTATCAGGGGACACAGACAACGCCACTGGGAAAAAGGCGATGCCAAATCCATGTCATCCATGCGAGTGATCCTGCCGCGGCGTGTTCAGCGAGTGCGGCTCGGTGAGCAGACCATAGAACTCCGGCCTACGGTCGGCCATGCGGTCGATAATGTGTTTGTCGGGGACGCGGACGATTCGCTTCTGGCGCGAGCGGAGCGGGGCGACCTCTGTGTAGAGGATGGCGGGGTCGGTGCCAGCGGCCTTGGTCAGCATCTGTCCACTCGGGGCACACAGGCTGCTCTCCCCGATGAACTGGAAGCCCCGCTCGGTGCCCACGCGGTTCACAGCTGCGAAGTAGACTTGGTTCTCCATCGCGCGGCAGGGGATGGAACAGCTGGCCATGGTTTCGGCACCGGGGGGCCAATTGGTGGGGAGGACGATGAGGTCGGCTCCTTGGAGGGCGAGCGCGCGGGCGGCTTCGGGGAAGGCAGCGTCGTAGCAGATCAGCATGCCGATCTTGACCCCCTCGACCTCGTGAATCGCGAAGGGTGTGTCGCCGGGAGTGGTGAACATGTCGATGCCGAGGTACGGCAAGTGGACCTTGCGATAGACGCCGACGAGTCCCTGAGGTCCGGTGAGTACCGCGACGTTGAAGACCCGCTCGCCGTCGCGTTCCAGCATGCCGAAGACCGCGTAGCAGTTCAGTTCGCGGCAGGCAGCAGTCATCGCCGTGACCGATGGGCCAGTGATCGGCTCGGCATACGGGCGGGCCTCGGCCAGCGATCCGAAGCAGTAACCGGGGACGGCGCACTCGGGGAATATCGCGAGCCTGGCCCCCTCTGAAGCTGCGATGCGCAACTGGTCGATCATCCGCGCGACGTTGCCCGCGTTGTCGGTGATCGTGATGTCCATCTGCACGCCGGCGATTTTCATGCGGGGCTCCGTGTCGGTCGGTAGAGAGGAGAGATCGTAAAGGGCACATCGAGAGGAGCCAAGGGACGCGGACCGGAATGACTCATTTGTGAGCCGCCAGGCGCTCGCCCAATGGCACTGACTTGAGTCGCCCGACGCGTCAGCGAGGGGGAGCGAAAGCGACATTTCCCCGCGAGTTCCTCGCTGACGCTTCGGGTGACTGAGCGAAAGTCAGTGCCATTCGGCGCTCGCCGCGGGTTCCCCTGCACGGGCGTCGACAAGAACCGGCGGCTAGCGCCGTGCCGCTCACATCTTGATCACCCGAATGTGTCGTTTCAGTCCTCTCGAAGAATAATGCCCACGGATTGCCCCACGACCGCGTACACGAGTCAGCCCGTCTCTCCCGCAATGTCGCTTGCATTCAATCGACTCGCTACCATGTTAATAGACGGAGCGAGGTGCGGGTGCGAATCGGATTCGGCCATCGCTGGCGTCTGCTGAGGCCGTTGAATGGATACCACCCCTTTGTCCATGCCCTTCCATCACGAAAGTTCGCGACTCGCTCCGGCGATCGACGCACGTTCGTTGAATCTTCCGAACGCGATCACGCTATCCCGCTTCGTGCTGGCCTTGGTCTTGTTCGCTCTGATCTCGTTCGACGGGTACTGGCAGACAGCTGCGATCGTGTTTGTAATCGCCGCGATGACCGACTTTCTGGATGGGTATCTGGCCCGCAAGTATGGGCAAGTGACGGTCCTGGGCCGCATCCTCGATCCGTTCGTCGACAAGATCATCATCTGCGGCTCGTTCATCTTCCTGATGGCGTGGCCCAAGAGTGGCGTCACTGCTTGGGTCACATTCGCCATCATTGCCCGCGAGATGTTCATTACCCAGTTGCGGGCGTTCATGGAGCAGCGGGGGACCGACTTCTCGGCCAAGTGGTCGGGGAAGATTAAGATGGGGTTCCAGTGTCTGGCGGTGCCGCTCTGCTTGCTCTCATTGAGTCCCGAGTTCCTCGCGAACTGGAGTTCGGTGATCTCTGAACTGCAACTGATTCAGTTTCGTGATCTTTCGATCTGGGCCACGGTCGCGATCACGGTGTATAGCGGGGTCGAGTACTCTTGGCGGGCGTTTCACATTCTGCGTCATCCCGTTGCGGAGTAATCGGTTGTGCTCTGGTTTCTGGCAGCGTGTTTGATCCCGTCGTTTGCGGTGTCGTGTGGTGTCACGGCGTTTATGCGGTGGTTCTCGCCGCGCATCGGGCTGATTGACCAACCAGCTGCGCGCAAGGTCCATACGACACCGACCCCACTGGGCGGCGGTGTGGGGATCGTGGCTGGTTTTTTGATCACCACGGTGGCTGCACAATTGGCCGTGTGGTGGCTGCTCAGGCAGCCGCAACTTCCCGAGTGGTTCCCGATCGAGTTGCGACCGCATCTCGCGGGAGTGATGGCCCGCAGCGGCCAGTTCTGGATCCTGGCGGGGGCGGGCCTGGTCGTGGCCACGATGGGGTTTTTGGATGACTACCGACCGCTCCCGTGGCAGCCGAGACTCTTGATGCAGCTGGCGATTGCTGTCGGACTGGCGAGTAGCGGCTTTCGAGCGACCGTCTTTGCGTCCCAGCCGTGGATTGGATTTGTGTTGACGGTGCTGTGGATCGGAGTGCTGATTAACGCTTTCAACTTTCTGGACAACATGGACGCGTTGTCGTCGGGGATCGGGCTGATTGCTTCGACGGTGTTTGCGGTGGTGATGTTGACCTCGACCGCAGAGCCGAAGTGGTTCGTCGGCGGCGTGCTGCTGGTGTTGGTCGGCTCGATCGCGGGTTTCCTGTGCCACAACTGGCCACCCGCCCGGATCTTTATGGGAGATGCGGGCAGCATGTTCATTGGACTCATGCTGGCCTCGCTGACACTGCATGGAACATTCTACGACGCCCAACAGTCGACGCGGTCAGTGATCCTGGCTCCGCTGTGTGTGCTGGCGGTGCCGCTGTATGACTTCACGTCGGTAATGCTGATTCGTTTGTCGCAAGGCCGCAGTCCGTTTCAGCCGGACAAGTCACACTTCTCCCACCGGCTGGTGGAGTTGGGGCTGAGCCGCAAGTACGCGGTGCTGACCGTGCATCTGTGTACGATTACGACGGGACTGGGAGCTTTACTGCTGTATCGAGTCCACGATTGGACCGGAGCGATGCTCGTCCTGGCCATGGTGCTGTGTGTATTGGCGGTGATTGCGATCTTAGAGACAGTCGGTCGCCGGGAAAAATAAAACCGAGGCTGAAGTCATCAGCCTCGGCTCTTCGCAACCTGCCGGGAAGCAGATTATTCGGCGGGGGGAGGCGGGACCGGAGTGGAGTCGACCTCGGTCGAGGTATCGCCCACTTCTGTGACCACCAGAGGCGGTTCCTCCGATGAGGGCTTGGCTGGCTCTGCGAGGCTCTTCACTGGTGCGACCGGGGAGACTTCCGCTGCGGCGGGGGCTGTCGGCTGGGCATTGACTGTCTGTGCATTATCGAACGGATTCGCTTCCAGCACGACGGGCACTGTCGGCGGCGTGACAGGGGCTGGCGGTGAGGGAGGAGTCGATTCAGTCGCCTCCTGCGGAGGAGCTGGCGGGAGCAGGAGCAGCGGACCGGGCACCACTGGAGCCTCAACCGACTCCACGGGAGTCGAGGTCGGAATCGTCAGCGGAGGCACGGGCTTCAAACCGATCGCGGGTTCTGTGGAGAGCAACGCGGGAGCGACCACTGCCGGAGCGGGCACATTCACAGCTGGCACCGGAGCCACGGGCGGAGCGGGCATCGGGGTGGCGGGGACCGGGGCCGCCTGGACTGGAGCCATTGGGGCTGGCGTCACAGTGGCCGGGGCCATCGGTGCGGGGACAGTCGCAGCCGGGACAGAAGCAGGCGTCATCGGGACGACCGGAGTGACAGGAATTGCCGCTCCCGGAGCAGCGGGGATCACCGTGGATTGCGAGGCGTTCTGTGTATTCGGAGTGCCCGCGGGGGCTTGAGCAGTTTTGACCGGTTGTGGTTGCTGAGCCTGCTGTGGGGCAGGCTTCATCACCGGTTGTCCGGAATAGAAGACCTTCGGATCATCAATGATCCACGGGGTCGACCACGAACTGGCATTATCCGCAGAGCAGACGTTGAAGAAGATGGTGTTGAAGTGCTCGCCGCGGATGCCATAGGGCAGCGACGAGTAAATGTGGTCTCCCGCCTTCAGATCGCCAATACCCGCGTGGGCGTAATAGTGGCAGCGGGAATCGGACGTGACCGACATCCCAAAGGTCCACCATCCGGTCTGTGTGATCTTCGGACCGGCGACCTCGTGACCATTGCCGTCAGAGCGGAGGAGGATCT
The DNA here is from genome assembly GCA_043736295.1 of Planctomycetota bacterium. GTDB lineage: Bacteria > Planctomycetota > Planctomycetia > Planctomycetales > Planctomycetaceae > TH-plancto1. The sequence continues at coordinate 5,247 of JAYTCW010000215.1, forward strand.
GGGCGTGGTCTTCTTTGTAAGCGGGATTGGCGGACACGGGGTTGAAGGCGATGAAGAAGCCGGGGTAGTAAGGCTCCATCTCGGTGACAGTCTGCATCCTGGAGCCGCCGAAGAGCCGCCGCCCCACACTGGCAGGCTTCTGCGAGGTCATCATCCCTTGCAGGCCGGCGCGGATGCCGAAGCTGACGCCCTGGCGTTGTTCCCAGTCTTTGAACTCCGGGACGAAGACACGGACGACAAAGTTCGGCGAGTAACCGACCGCCACCGGGCGAGCTGACAGGATAAAGTCGTCCTGGGCCTGCTTATTGCCGGGATGGCCAGGGATGCCGCAATCGCGAGTTCTCAGGTAGAGCGAACCGGTGCTGCCCGCAAGTCCACCAGCCGGTGTCTCGACCCGTTTGACCACATCGGGAGCGCCGCGTTTGGGGCTCTCCGACCACATCCGGTTGTAGGACGCCCCCAGCGGAAAGCGGATGTTCTCATCCTCTTCCTTGCTGCTCTTCGGGAAGTTGTGGGTGTAACCCCACTTCACGTCTTCCAGGTCGTCGTAGTTCAACAGGTTCCCGGTGCCGGGCACGACCTGAGCCTGGACCGCAGGGGTCAGCCCACATGCAGCTCCGACGAGAAGCAACCCGAGACAACCGCGTGTGAAGGAAAATGGTGTCATGCTGACTTCCCGACCAATCAATCCTGGGGCGAGCTGGATGCACCGGCAGTTTCCGCCGCTCGTGTCGCACAGAGGAATCCATCAGAGGAATCCCTCGGCAAGCATGAACAAACGAAACCACCCGCGCATCTCCACCTCTGGTATCGGACGGAAAGTAGCGACTGGCACGGGAAAACCAGTCCGGGGGGCGAGTCTGACCCCCAATCCCGTCCGGTCGAAGCAGTCAGTGAAGCTCTGCCGGTTGTACGGACTTATTCGTATCTAGCGATTGCCAGCACTCGTGGTCCTCCCAACCCTGGCCCGATGTGACGAGCGAATACTGGGCAGCCTCGGGCTTCTCGATGAATGCGGTATTGTGAGGCAATCGCCCTCGCCCTACGACCGCAAATCAAGTGATTAAGCGATTGTTCGGGGAGGATTCAATCTGTGCAAATCTGCGAAATCTGTGTACCAATCCACTCTTGGGCGAGCTTCTGCAGAGCGGAGACTTGTACACAGATCGGCACAGATTTCAGAGGCTTGGCGAATGCGGTCGCGACTCGGGACGAGGGGCGTCGCGGTGTGCGGTCCGGCGAGGAGAGACACGAAAATACTCTCGTGAGTTGTGGCGGAGACCCCCGATGATTCACCAATCCGAAAGGGCGCAAATCGCTGTTTCATCGAGTTACCCCGGCGATGACGTGGCACTCGTTCTCACCTCACGGGATCGCGGCGAGCCATTGGATTCGAGGCGGAATCACCACAATCCCGCTGTAGCTCGGCAGGCATTGATCGAGAGCCGACTGCATCGATTGCACAGTGGCGAGCGCACTCTCGCGGTCAGCTGTCTCTGCGAGAGACAGCTCTCGTGACTCGACGGGAAGCAGAGAGACCTGTCGCTGGTCAATCAGGATCTCGATCGTGTGCCTGACGGGCAGCGATTGCAATTGAGACATGCAGGCGTTCAGAAGACTGTCCGGAGCTTTGTCCCACTCTCTTTCTGCACACGTCATAATCAAATGCGGCCCGGCGGTGTCGTCCACCTGAATCGAGGATTCCTCATCGGCCCATCCAGCGATTCGCCACTCCGCATCGGAGCGTTGAACGAGAACTGATGCCGTGACGGGATCCGTTGTCGCGGTGGCAATCACGAGGCAGGGCTGGCGTTGCTGGTCGAGAACGGCGGAACACTGCGTCTCGAAGACGGTGTTCTCTTCGAGTTCATACTGTGAGTGAGAGTGGATCTCCAATCTGGCCAGCGGAGAGTCCTGGGAGGGGCTAGTCGTTCCCCAATAGCAACTGGCGATCCCCGCGAGAACGACCGCGACCGAGCCACAACGCCGGAGAATCGACAGTTGCTCCGCGAACCGCTCCAGTTCTTTCGCCAGGGTCGCCGCCGACTCGTAACGATCTTTTGGACTCGTGGCCAGTGCCCGGCGGCAGATGCGACGCAACCCCCAAGGGGCCTGCCGAATCAGTCGCCAGTCTGGTTCGAGAGCCATTTGCTCTTCGGACCGAATCGGGTGCTGGCAGAGTGCCGAGAATAGCACCGCTCCCAACCCATACACATCCGATTCCACAGAGATCCGACTCTCGTCTCCGACACATTGTTCGGGAGACATGAACTCCGGTGTTCCCGGCGAGAGCAGCAGAGAACACAGCGCGGCTCTGCCGCAACCGAAGTTGAGGAAAGTGGTGTCGGTCTTCGTTAGGCTGGTGGTGTTCTAACGCCATCGCTTTCGGAGGACCGACA
>JAYTCW010000216.1:0-6738 GCA_043736295.1 Planctomycetota bacterium
ATCAGCCACCTGCCGATCCTCGGACGTTGGCCATCTGGTCCGACTTCGTCGGCTGGTATGGGGAACAATGCTCAGACGACCGTCACTCCTACCGAGTCGTTCGCTCCCGCCCCCACCGCGTAAGTGAGGCCACGATGTACGAGTACCGCGCCCGCGTGCTGCGGGTGATTGACGGAGACACCGTGGAGGCCGAGATCGATCTCGGGTTCCGCGTGTCTCTGGAAGTGATGCTGCGGCTGGTCGGGATCAATGCCCCAGAAATGCATGGTCCCGACCGCCCACGCGGCCTGGCTGCGAAACAGCATCTGTCGGAGCTACTGCAGCAACTGACGCCTGCGGATGGTCGAATCATCGTTCGGACGCAGAAGGATCTGACCGAAAAATACGGTCGCTACCTCGCCACGCTGATCGCCAGTGATGTGAACCTGAACGACCGGATGGTGACCGACGGCCACGCGGTGCCCTTCATGGTCTGAGTCATCTTTCTGGCTCTCCTCTCTCGTCTCTTCTCTCTGGACTCTCCGATGTCTGTCAAACTCGGTCTCGATGCCCGGCTCTACCGCAACACCGGGGCATATTCGTCCGTCACCTGGAACGAGGTCAAGAACGTCAAAGACCTGACGCTCAGTCTCGAAGCCGGAGAGGCCGATGTCACCACCCGTGGCAACGGGGGCTGGCGAGCCACCATCGCCACGCTCAAAGATGGCAGCCTGGAATTCGAAATGGTCTGGGACACAGCGGATGACGACTTCACCGCCATCCGCACGGCGTTCTTGACCAACGGCACGGTCGAGTTCGCGGTCCTGGATGGTCCGGTGGCGACCTCGGGGTCACAGGGGCTGCGAGCGGCGATGGCGATCACCAACTTCAGCCGGTCGGAACCGCTCGAAGAGGCGATCAAAGTCAGCGTCACCGCGAAGCCGACCTACAGCGATCACCCACCCGAGTGGATGGTGACTGCGTAATTAGACGAGAGACGAGAGTCCAGAGAAGAGAGCCAGACTCGACTCACTCGGTTGCCGCTTTGTTCTGGCTCTCAACTCTCGTCTCTCAACTCTGGACTCTTCATGCACACGTTCAACGACACCCTCGGTCGCACCTGGACCGTCACGATCAACGTCGATGCGATCCGTCGCGTGCGGTCGCTGCTCGACATTAACTTGCTCGATGCCATCGAGGGCAAGCTCCTCGAACGGCTGGTGACGGACCCGGTGCTGCTGTGCGACATCCTGTTCGCACTGGTTCAGCCGGAGGCTCAGGCGAAGAACGTCTCGGATGAGGAGTTCGGTAAGTCGCTCGGCGGGGATGTGCTGGACCAGGCGACGACAGCGCTGTTGGAGGAACTGGTGGATTTTTTCCCGAGCGCCAAGCGGACCCTGTTCCGCAAGGCGCTGGTCAAGCTCAAGCGGCTGGAGGGGATGGCGATCGAGACCGCGACCCAGCGGCTGGAGAGCGACGAGCTGGAACGCAAGATGGCCGCCGCTCTGAACCCCGCGTCGACATCTGGCGGCTGATCTGGCAACTCGCCGGTGTCGTCGGCGTAGTTCCCGGCCCGTTCACGCTGCGGGAACTCGTCTGGATGGCGGATGCCAAGCAAACCGACGCCTGGAACCACACTGCAGCTGTTCTGGCGATGCTGGCCAACACGCACCGCAACCCGAAGAAGACCCGCCCGTTCAAACCGAGTGACTTTCATCCGGGCACTCGCAGCGCGCGACCGAAGGAGCCGGTTCCCAAGGTCGACATCTCCATCCTCAAGACGGTGTTTGTTGATAGGCATTAGGCTCTGGACTTCAGGCTTTAGGAAGAGGCCGATCCCCTCTTCCTTCCTGGAGCCTAACGCCTCAAGCCTGGAGCCTCCCTCATGGCCGCTGCTCAAGGTATCCGTGCTGGCCGGGCGTTCGTCGAGCTGTTCGCCGACGACACGAAGCTCGTGCGCGGGCTGCGGTCGGCGGAGAAACGGCTGAAGGCGTTCGGGGCCAGCGTGCAGTCGATCGGGACCAAGATCTTCGGTCTGGGGGCAGCAGCCATTGCTCCGCTGCTGGCGACCACGAATGTGTTCGCCGAATTGGGGGACCAGCTGGCGAAGATGTCAGCGCGAACCGGGATCTCGGTCGAGTCGCTGTCGGAACTCGGTTACGCCGCCGAGCAATCGGGGGCGGACATGGAGACTCTCGAGGGCGGCGTCCGCAAGCTGCAGAAGTTCTTGGTGGCCGTCGCGGAAGGCTCGGATTCGGCACTGTCCGTACTTTCCAGCCTCGGACTGACGCTGGCCGATCTGTCGCGGCTTACGCCGGACAAACAGTTTGAGTTGCTGGCCGACCGGATCTCGCAGATCCAGGACCCGGCGATTCGGGCCGCGATGGCGATGGAAGTGTTCGGGAAGACCGGCACGGCGCTGCTCCCCATGTTCCAGGATGGAGCGAAGGGGATTCAGGCTTTGCGGAAACAAGCCCGCGATCTGGGACTGGTGATCCGCACCGAGGATGCCAAAGCCGCTGAGCAGTTCGGCGACACGCTGTCTGATCTGTGGAAGGTCATCAAGAGCGGCGTCTTCGCGGTCGGCATGGCGATCGTCCCGCTGCTACAGGATTGGGCCCTCAGTGCGATCCAGGTCGCGAAAGTCACCGCCGACTGGGTCCGCGACAACAAGCAGCTGATCGTCACGGTCTTCAAGATCGTCGCGGGAGTCATGGCCGCTGGTGCTGCGATCCTGACTCTGGGTGTGCTGGTCTATGGAATCGGAGCGGCGTTCGGGATCGCGGCCTCTCTGATCACCGGCGTGGGCACCATTCTCGGAACCATCGGCACCGTGATCGCCGCGTTGCTCTCGCCAATCGGCCTCGTGTCGGTCGCGGTCGTCGGACTGGGTGGGTATCTGCTGTATGCCTCGGGACTCGGGGCGCAGGCTCTGCAATGGCTCGCCGACCAGTTTCAGTTGCTGAAGGCCGATGCCCTCACCGCGTGGCAGGGAATCGGCGACGCCCTAGCCGCCGGAGATTTGTCGCTGGCCGCGAAGATCCTGTGGCTCACGCTGAAGATGGAGTGGCAGAAGGGGGTCGCGTTCCTGGAGGAACACTGGGCAGCGTTCAAAGAGTTCTTCCTCAGCGTCGCGACCGATGCGTTCTATGGCGTGGTCGGGTTACTAATCAACGCGTGGGCCGGGTTGCAGTCGGCATGGATCGAGACGACGGCGTTCTTGGCCGATGCCTGGACGGTGTTCACGTCGTCACTCACCAAGGGCTGGAGCACTGCCCAGAACTTCATCAGCAAGGGCGTATTGCGGTTGATGAAGCTGTTCGATTCGAGTCTCGATGTCGAAGCGGCCTCCAATATCCTCGACGAGAACTTCGCCGCTCAGAACGCTGCGAACGATCAACAAAGAAACCAGCAGATCGGTCAACGCGACCAGCGGCGACAAGAGCAACTCGGCCAAGTCGAAGCACAGCGTCAAGCGGCTCAAGACGAGAATGGTCAGATGGCAGCTGACGATCATGCCGCTCGTCAGCTTCAGAACGAGGAAGATATGCAGGCTTCCGAAGAGGCCCTGCGGAAGGCCCGCCAGGAATGGGAAGACTCGATCGCCGAGGCCGCTCGTCAACGGCAAGAGGCCGACGCCAACGCCCCCGACCGTATGCGTCGGGCTCAGCAGGATCTGTCCGGGATGGACGATCTCCTCAGCCAGATCGGCCAGGACAAGGTCAGCGTCAAAGGGACGTTCAACGCTCTCGGAGCCCGTGGCCTCGGCTCGGAAGGACCGGCAGAACGCACCGCCAAAGCCACCGAAGACACCGCCAAGAACACCAAACGCATCCTCCAGGAAGCCCAGCACGGCGGGCTGACGTTCGGGTAACTATGACTGACACCGCACCTCCCTCGGCACCCGGTCTGCTCCGCAAAGCCGCCAACTTCGGCAAGGCGGTCGTGAAGCATGTCGCCGATGGCGGCAAGCACGTGACGGATGAGGTCTATCTCGCTCGCCTCTCGGTCTGTGCCCACTGCCCGTCACTCGATCCGGAGAAGCTGCGGTGTAAGGAGCGGACCTGTGGGTGCCGTCTGAAAACGAAAGCTCGCTGGCGTTCCGAGTCGTGTCCTCTCAAAAAGTGGCCCGTTGCGTAAGGAACCGCGATGCCGATCTCCGTCGCTGAGAAATGGGACAGCCGCGAGGGGACGCAGGGCGAAGGGGCGTCGACCGATCTGCGGTTCATCATCCGGGGAACAGACGACGATACTGAGGCCAAGAGCGCTCTCCTCGCCGGTTCCCCCTTGTTGTATGCCGGGCTGGTCCGTCAGTCGTCGCACGTCGAGCGGATTGGCGAAGACACCTGGGAAGGTTCCGTCCGCTACGGCGTGACGAGTCCGCCGGAGACTGGCCAGTCCACGTTCTCATTCGATACCGGCGGTGGCTCGCAGCACATCACGCAAGGCCGAGGCACCAGTGCCCGCTACGCTGCTCCCGGCAAGACAGCTCCCAACTTCGGCGGTGCGGTCGGCGTCACCCAGGACAACGTCGAAGGCGTCGACATCTATGTCCCGGTGTACCACTTCTCCGAGACGCATCACATCGCCCCGTCAGCTGTGACCGGGGCCTATAAGGCCACGCTGTTCTTCCTGACCGCCAGTGTCAACAGCAACGGGTTCAAAGGGTTCTCCCCCGGTGAGGTGCTGTTCCTCGGAGCCTCCGGCACCCAGCGTGGTCAGGAGGATTGGGAGATTGCCTTCAAGTTCGCCGCCAGTCCGAATGCGACCGGCCTCGTCATCGGTGCGATCACCGGGATCAACAAGAAGGGGTGGGAGTACCTGTGGGTGCGGTACGCCGATGCCGAAGACACGACCGCCAAAGTCCTGGTCAAGAAGCCGATTGCGGTGTATGTCGAGCAGGTCTATCCCACCAACAGCTTTGCTTCGCTGGGGATTGGTTCGTAGGTCTCTTCACAGCTCTCACTCATGGAAAAAGTCCAATCCGGTCAACCGCTGCGTATCCCTGCCGAGACGTTCAATGCGTTCCTCGACGCAGCTCAGGATTTTCGTAATCGCCAGCAGGCACGGTCCCGCGATCCCCATCCCACGTTCCGCCAGTCCGGGGTCGTGAAGGTTAAGAACGCCTCGGGCGAAGATCGCGGTCGGTTTGATGTCCTCGGTATCGATCGCCCGATCTTTACGCCGTCCGACAATCTCGACACATTCCAGAACGACATTCTGCTGGTCGGTGTGGTCCCCGATAAGGAGGACCATCCTGGCCGGTTTTGCATTTTGCTGGAGCCACTGGCGGTCGACGGCATCGGCCTGGCGGTGATCAGCGGCGTCTGCCCCGTCCGGCTCGATGTGGAGGAAGAGAGCGACGCGTTCGCTGAGATGGAACACGAAGAGACCGGGTTCCTCAAGTCCGGCGGCAGCGGGTCGGCGACGATTCTGTGGAAAGAATCCGGGACTGGAGCTGACAAGTGGGCAGTCGTCCGCCTCGGTGATGCTCAGCCGATCATCCGCAAGGCGGAGATGATCGACACCCTCAAGCAAGGCGACACCGAACCAGCCCAAGCCTGGCTCCTCAAATACGAAGATGACGCATGGGCGCGCACCGACCAGCAGATTGATCTGTACGGCGATCAAGGCTTCCGAGGCGTGGCCTTCGGCAAGACTGCTACCGTCGATGCCGGGGACAAGATCGATGTTTACTTCTCGCACGAGGCCAAGCACTGGTACGGCGTAGTCGGTGGCTGGTACTTCCACGGCGATGTGGTCGATGACATCCCGGAGGGCGCGGGCGGCGAGGTGAAGCTCAACGTCGGAGCCGGAGCCGATGCTCGTGAGATCACCGTCCCCGCCTACAGCCCCTACGCCGCCGTCAAGAAAGACGACTTCGTCTCCGCCAACTGGAATACGTTCAGTCTGCACTGGGACATTGGGCCGTTCCAATCAGGTACTGCTGCCGATCCCGGCTGTGGACTGGAGAAAGTCGATGATGCCAATGACCCCGATGACGGCAAGCTGCGGGTGAAGGTGGCGGACGTCGCCGGGAATGGCCTGCAAGCCGGAACCGCAGGCTGCGAGTTAGAAGTCAAACCCGCCTGCGGAATCATCGTCGATGCGGGCGGAGTAAAGCTCGATGCTCAAACGGTGGCTGGGCCGGGACTGACTCCGCACGGGAGCTGCAGCCTGGCGGTCGCTCCCGGTTGCGGGATCTTCGTCGATGGAGCGTCGGTCAATGTGGCCCCCGGTCAGCTGGCCGGAGCCGGTCTCTCCACCGGAGGCGGTTGTGAGCTGCAGGTGAACACCGGGTGCGGGATCAATCTGGTCAACGGGGCGGTGTCGATCGACTCAGCTGATCTGGTAGGAAACTCGCGAGGGCTGCGAACCGTTGGCACATGTGGTATCGAGATCAACGCGGGCTGTGGTCTGAAGTACAACTTCGATCAGATCATGATCGATGCCGACACACTCGCGGGCAACGGTCTGGAATTGATGAACGGCACCGATTGCACGCTGCGAGCGCATCTCGGCTGCGGGATGATGTTCGCTCTCGACGGCAGTGGAGCGATCGAGGTCAATCCGTTCTCGATCGCCGGGAAGGGTCTCGAAGGCGACGAGACCGACAACAGCTGCCTGCTCGACATCAAGGCGGGCTGCGGTCTGTTCATCAACGGCGGTAACGAGCTCATCGTGTGCGACTTCGAGCTCGTTACCGCCGTTGATGAACAGACCGCAGCCCGCCTTGATGTCGAGCAGGCAGCTGTTGTC